>JANNNB010000194.1:0-7090 GCA_031398325.1 Actinomycetes bacterium | reverse complement strand
GGCCCCGTCGAGCCGTCCGCTGATCGAAGGGGTGTCGTCGCCCGTCTACGGTCCACCCATGAAGTTCGGGATCTTCTACGAGCACCAGCTGCCGCGGCCATGGACACCGGACGCCGAGTACGAGCTGTTCCACCAGAGCCTCAACCAGATCGAACTCGCCGACCGACTCGGCATCGACTACGCGTGGGAGGTCGAACACCACTTCCTCGAGGAGTACTCGCACAGCTCCGCCCCAGAGGTGTTCCTCGCCGCGGCGAGCCAGCGCACGAAACAGATCCGACTCGGCCACGGGATCATCCAACTCACCACGAACCACCCGGCGCGGGTCGCCGAGCGGGTGTCGACGCTCGACCTGTTGTCACACGGGCGGGTCGAACTCGGCCTCGGCGAATCGGCCACCACGACCGAGTTGCACCCCTTCGACGTCCGCTACCGCGACAAGCGAGAGGTGTGGGAGGACATGGTCCGCTGCACCCTGCCGATGTTCTCGAACGACGCCTGGGAGTACCACGGCGAGCACATCGACTTCCCGTTGCGCAACGTCATCCCCAAGCCGCGCCAGAAGCCGCACCCGCCGCTGTGGGTCGCCTGTTCGCAGATGGAGACGATCCGCATGGCCGGCCGGCGCGGCATGGGCGCGCTCGGCTTCCAGTTCGTCTCCGCCGAAGCGGCGCAGGCGTGGGTGCACGCCTACTACAACGCGTTCACCAAGGAACAGGATCTGCTCTGCGACCACGCGACGAACCCGAACATCGCCGTCGTGTCGCAGTTCATGTGCGCGCCGACCGACGAGGAGGCGCGCGCCCGAGCCGACGGGTCGTCGTTCTTCCAGTTCGCGCTCGCCTACTACGGCAGCCACCCACCGGGGGTGCCGGGTGAGGTCAACATGTGGGACGAGTACGTCGCGTTCCGGGAGACCCCGAAGGGTCAGGCGTCGCGCCACAGCGGGCTCATCGGCTCGCCGGCGACCATCCGCGAGAAGCTCCGCAAGTTCCAGGAGACGAACGTCGACCAGGTGATCCTGCTCAACCAGGCCGGCAAGAACACCCACGACGACATCTGCTCATCCCTCGAGCTGTTCGCCGCCGAGGTCATGCCCGAGTTCCACGCCAACGAAGACGAACACCAGGAGTGGAAGCGCGGCGTCCTCGCCGGCGACATCGTGCTCGACGAACTCGACACCGCCCCGTTCCAGATGGCCCGCGAGCGATAGCGAGACACACCGTCCGGACGTCCACGGCTTGGTATACTTGCGGTATGGCCGAGGTGACGACGATGAAGATCAGCACCCGGACACGCGATCGGCTCCGATCGCTCGGTGCGGACGGCGACTCGCTCGAGGACGTCGTCGTGACCGCCCTCGACGCCTACGAAGCCCAGCAGTTCTGGGCCGCGGCCGAGGCGGCGCATGCCGCCGAAACAGAAGCGCAGCGTTCCGAACGAAAGCGAGCCGAGGCCGAGGTCGACGGCTGGATGGATGACCTGCGTTGAGCCCATCAGCAGGTGAGGTGTGGCTCGCCGATCGAGGTGACGAGCGACGACACCTGTTGTTCGTCATCTCGGACTCCCGCTTCCACCGCCTCGCGGAACGTGCGGTGGTCGCACCAGTGCTCGACACGATGCCCGCCGCCGCGAGGCCGTGGCACATCCCGTTCGACGAGGGGGCAATCGCCGTCAACCAGCTCGGCACCACCGCGATCGACCGCCTGCTCGAACGAGTCGATCGCGGCGATCTCGAAACACTCCAACGCGTCCGGCGCGCCGTGCAGGCGATCACCACCTGATCGTCGCACTCTGGGTGTGGGCAACGTCACGCACCGACGGCGACGACCGCCCGGCGGTGCTCGGTCGGACTCACCCCAAAGCGACGCTTGAACGCGGTGGAGAAACCGAACGGGCTGGCGTAGCCGACCTGGGCCGACACGGCGGTGACCGTCGTGTCGGGTTGCGCGAGGAGGTCGGCGGCGAGCGTCATACGCCAGCGCGTGAGATACGTCATCACCGGCTCACCGACGAGCGCCGAGAACCGCCGCGCGAGGTTCGCTCGACTGGTGCCGACCGCCGCGGCGAGCGTGACGATCGTCCAGTCGCGTTCGGGCTCGTCGTGGATCAACCGCAACGCGTCGCCGACGATCGGGTCGTGATGGCCGAGCCACCACGCCGGCGCCGACCGCCCCTGCTCGACGTACCACGCCCGCAACGTGTCGACCGTCAGCGTGTCGAGCAGACGATCGAGCACCGTCTGCTGACCGGGCGCGTCGTTGGTCAGTTCGGCGGCGAGCAGGTCGACCAGCGGATCGGGATCGGGCCGGCGCACGATCACCGGCGTCGGCAGCGTGGCGAGCAGATCCGCGCCGAGCGCGCTGTGATGTTCGTACGTGCCCGTCAGGATCGCCGTCGGTGCATCGACCGCGTGACCCCAACTGCGCACACCGAGGCGCATCGACATCTCGAGCGACTCGCCGTCGATCGTCTCGCAGTGCTGCCCCGGATGGATGACCACGTCGGGCGTCACGCCCTGCGCACTGGCGATGTCGTACGGCTCGGGCCCGACCACCAGCGCCACCGATCCGGCGGGCGCGTGCACGACCACATCGCCCTGCGTGATCCACGCACCGCCGCGCACGACGGCAACGACGGTGAGCGGCGCCCGGTCACAGATGTGCAGCGCCCACGGCGGCTGCAGCAGACAACGCACGACGAACGCGCCGCGGGCCCGAGGGCCATCGAGCAGAGCCGACATCCGATCCATCCGGCCGAGTGTAGACGAATGCGTATGAACCTGAGTCAATGATCTATGGAACGTCTCACCGGAGCCGAGTTAAGTGAGAGCCATGACCAACAACCCCACATCCCTCATCCCCGCCCCACTCGTTCTCCTGACCGGAGGGACCGGCACCACCGGCCGTCGCATCGCCGACCGCCTCCGGGCGCGTCAGGTCGCCATCCGGGTCGCCTCCCGCTCCGGCACACCACCGTTCGACTGGGACCGTCCCGAGACCTGGCCGGCACTGCTCGACGGCGTTACCTCGGCGTACATCGCGTACTTCCCAGACATCGCCATGCCGGGTGCCGTCGAGATCATCGACCGGTTCTCACACGTCGCCGTCGATGCCGGCGTCGAACACCTCGTGCTGCTCGCCGGCCGGGGTGAGGCTGAGGCCGAAGCCGCCGAGCGGGTCGTCCAGGACAGTGGCGCCCGCTGGACGATCGTGAGGGCGAGCTGGTTCGCCCAGAACTTCAGCGAGGGCATGTTGCTCGAGGCCACCCGCTCGGGCACGATCGCCATGCCGGCAGGCGCCGTCCGCGAGCCGTTCGTCGACGTCGAGGACATCGCCGACGTCGCGGCGGCCGCCTTGGTCGAGCCCGGCCACGACGGCCGCACCTACGACGTGACCGGCCCACGCCTGCTCACCTTCGCCGGCGCCGCGGCGGAGCTGACCGCCGCCTCCGGACGAGCGATCGCCTATGTCGACGTGTCGCCGACGGAGTTCATCGCCGGGGCGGTCGCCGACGGCGTGCCGATCGAACTGGCCGGCTTCATCGCGCAACTGTGCGAAACGGTGCTCGACGGACGCAACGAGCACCTCGGCCACGGCGTGCACGAAGCGCTCGGCCGGGCACCCCGCGACTTCCGGGACTTCGCTCTCCGGGCCGCCGCCGACGGCGCCTGGAGCACCGCCGATGCGGCAGGCGCACGATGAGCTGGCGTCCCGTCGCCATCGGAGCCGCCGCCATCGGTTCGGGCCTCGTCGGTGGGGTGCTGTTCGGCTTCTCGTCGTTCGTGATGCCCGCCCTCCGACGCATCCCACCCTCCCAGGGCATCTCGGCGATGCAGTCGATCAACCGACAGGCACCGACGTTCGCGTTCATGTCGCTCATCGGCGCGACCGCCGTCGTGTCCGCCGGCGTCGGGATCCACGCCGCCCTCAACCGTGAGGAACCCGGCACCACCTGGATCGGAGTCGGGACCGTCGCCTACTTCGCCGCCATCGTGATCACCGGCGCGTTCAACGTGCCGCGCAACGACCGGCTGGCGACCTTCGACGCAACCACGCCATTCGCCGCTGACTACTGGTCGACGTTCCTGTCGGAGTGGGTCGTCGGCAACCACGTGCGCACGGTGTGCTGCATCGTCGCCGCAGCGTCGTACACCGCCGCGCTGCGAGCCGGCTGACGTCGACGAGCTGCCACTCCCCCGGATGGGGGATCGAGTGGTCGGCAGCGGGATCGCCGCGCTCACGGCGACGTTCGAACCCCTGGGCCACGCATACGATCATGCGATGCTGATCCGCAGGGCGACTGCCGACGATGCCCTGAGCGCCCGGGTGACGGCGGTGCGGGCGTTCGTCGACGACCCGGTGATGCGCTGGCTCCATCCCGACGACGACGTCTTTCTGGCTCCCGGCGGTGAGGTCCTGCGTGGCGCGTTCGACGGTTGGCTCGGTATCGACGAGGTGTGGTGCACCGACGACTGTGCCGGCGTCGCGGTGTGGATCCCACCCGGGCGGCCCGAGATCAGCCTTCTTCCGCGACCTCGACCGGTAGGCCGTCAGACCGACCTCAGCGAAACGAGGCCGAGGAGAAGCACTCGGTAGGCCTCGAAGTCGGCGACAGCGAGGCCCGCGACCTTGGCCTGATCATCCCATCGCCGGACGAGCACGGCGGCCTCGTGGTGCGGTCGCTGTCGGAACGCCTCGACCTCCTCGGTCGACATTGGTCCGCCCTGCAGGCCCAGGCTGCGCACCGACGACGGCGACAGCTCCGCGAGGTACGCCGGCTCGACCGGGCACAGGTACCGCTTGGCGGCGACGTGCAGGGCCACCGGCGCCGTCACCTCGGGGCCGAACCATCTCGTGAGGTAGCGGGCTCCGACGCGCTCGTGGTGGAAGTCGGCGGTGAGCTCGTCGTCGAGCCCGACGTTGTCGTCGCTCACCAGGTGGCCGACGTCGTGAAGCAGCGCGGCGGCGATCAGGTGGTCGGGGGCACCGTCGGCGCGGGCGAGGGCGGCCGATTGCAGCGCGTGGTCGAGCTCGGTGACGTCCTCGTCGTACATCCGCGTCGCCGCCGGCGACGCGTACAGCTCGATCAGCGAATCGATCATCGGCGGTCACCCGCGACGGGACGACCGAGGAAGTCGTCGGTGATGCTGATGCGCACCCGTTGGCCGTCGAAGTCGCCGCCCCGCTCGGCGAACTCGGCGCGCTTGTCGGCGTAGTAGCGGTCCCGGAAGTCGCCCCGCGCCGCCGCGTTGTAGGTGAGGTAGAAGGCGCGCCGCGCCCGATCGGTGGTGTTGGTGCCGCTGTGGTGCGGCGTGTACGAGTCGAAGAACAGCAGGTCGCCCGGCTCCAGCGGCACCGGCTGCCAGGCGAGCCCGGCGGCGGTCGACTCCTCGATTCGACCGCGCTCGTCGGTCGGGAACTGGCCCGCCTCGAAACCCGGCGCCACATACAGACAACCGCTCGCCACGGTGGAGGGATCGAGCGGGACCATGCACGAGATGTGGTGATCGACGAACCGGTAGGCCGTGGCGTCCTGGTGCGGGGCGAAGCCGCCGCCACCCGGCTGCTTGTAGTTGATCTTCTCCTTGAACAGCGCCGGTCGATCGTCGAACAGCGCAGCGAGCACGTCGACGACGACGCCCTCGCAGATCAGGTCGTGCAGCACCGGGTCGTCGTGCACGAAGTCCTCGCTGCGCGCCAGCACTGCGCCGGCGTCGGTCTGTTCGAAGTGGTGCAGACCCGGCCCGCCGGTCGCCGCCCAGCCCTCCAGCCGGTTGACCGCGGCATCGAGTGCGGCGAGCTGTTCGGACGTCAACACGCTTCGGACGACGAGCCAGCCGTCGCGGTGGAACGACGCGATGTCGGCCGCGCTGATCATCCGGCACCGCCTTCGAGCTGCAGGAGACCGGCGATCATCGGCGCCCAGTCGAGGACCGACGGCTGCGAGCGTTCGATCCGTCGGGCGATGTCGCCGACGCGGGGATCTCCACCCGACACGATCGCCATCTGGGTGCGACAGCGCGGGCTGCCGTGCTGGCCGTGGAGCGGGATCGGGACCGCTCCGAACATGCGACCCGGTTCGGTCCACGCCATCCACACGTCGGGCGCGAGCACACAGGCCGACTCGACGCCGTCGACCGAACGGATCAGTTCGAACAGGCGGTCGTCGCTGATGTCGGCGCTCCCTGCCCTGCGATGGACGAGCGCAGCCGTGCCCTCGTCGGCGTAGGACAACCCCTCGACGTCGGCCAGGGCGTCGGCGAGCGCGACCGGCGTCTGGTCGGTGATCGTCTCCTGGTCGTGATCCGACAGCGTCAGCACGATCGTGTGCTCCCACCCGTCGGCGAGCCGGGCGATCACCTCGCCGTAGGCGGCATCGGTCGACCGGTACTGCTCGAGCGCCTCGGGCGAGTCGGGCCCGTAGATGTGCGACGTGGTGTCGGGCTCGTTGAGGTGCACGACGGCGAAGTCGACGTCGAGATCGATCGTGTCGAGCGCCGCCAGCACCGCCGCGTCGGAGGCGTAGCCGAACAGACACGTCTCGGTGCCCTCGGGCAGGCGGCCATCCGGCGGCCACACCGCGCCGGCTCGCGACCCGCCCATCTGGCCGACGAGCTTCTGATCGCCCACCACCATCGCCGACCGTCCGCCCGCGGCGCCGACACGATCGAACAGCGTCGTCGCACGCGGACCTTCCTTCGGAGCCGACACCCAACCCCGGTCGTCGCACCAGGCGTGGTTACCGTGCACGCCGGTGACGATCGGGTCAGCACCGGTGACGAACGCCGCATGGTTGGCGTAGGTGACCGACACCGGCAGCGACAACGCCCCCATCGGCGCCCGCCCACCACTCGCCGCCTGACCCCACAGCTGCGGCGTGAGGGCCGGACCAACGTGACGGTGCGGCATCGCATCGATGACAACCATCACCACACGCAGCCCACCGGCCAACTGGCTCACGACGCCAGGTTACGGCGCCGCCCGTCCTGCCGAATCAGGCGCGACGACGGGTTCGGCCGTTTCGTTCCGCGACCACTGGGGCAGCCACCCGCACGGCGCTCTGCTCCAAACCAGCGAGGATCAGGTCG
>JANNNB010000164.1:0-3321 GCA_031398325.1 Actinomycetes bacterium | reverse complement strand
ATCCGCATACGCGACGACGGCAAGGGGATCGACGGCGAGGTTCTTGCCAACGGCGGTGTGCCGGGACACTGGGGCATGTCCGGAATGCGCGAGCGAGCCCAGAAGTTGGGCGCGCGGCTCCTCATGCGCAGCGGCGCCGGGTCGGTCGTAGTGGCTTGAACGTCGGTGGTGATGCTCGTCATCTCAGTGCCCTGCCGTGTGCGGATCGTTTGATTGGTCGGTGTCGCTGTCGATGTCGTGTGGGTTGTTGGTCTCGGGGACCGTGACGGTGAACGCTGCGGTGCGGACGATGCCGTCGATTGAGATGTCGAGGAACAGCTGGAAGGTGCCCGGTGTGGGGAACTCGGCTGCGAAGCGGATCGCCGGCTGCTGTGGGGTGGCGTCGCCGAGGGGATGGACATGGAGGAACGCCATGTCACCGGCGCGTAGGGCGACGAGGTGGCCGGATGCTCCCAGGTACGGGTCCGGGACGATCGGTTCTCCGTTGCGGAGCACGGAGAAGGAGAGCGTCGACTCGCCGAGATCCGGGGTGCCGGTCATCTCGACCTGATAGCCGTCGATGGTGAACGTGGTCGCTCCAGCCGGCGGCGCAGTTGCGGCGTCTGAGTCGTTGGCCCCGTTGCCCACGGCGAGATCGGTGCCGAGTGTGATGCCGTCGGCGCCGGTCGGGCGGGTGTCGGCGAACACTCGATAGGAGCCGCCAGAGAGCGCTGGTACGTCGGCGGTCCACACGCCGTCGGTGTCCTGGGCGGGGTGGAGGTGGTGGTAGTCGCCGAAGTTACGTGAGACGACGATCAGGTGGAGGCGGCGCTCGTGGGTGACGTCGAAGTCGGTGACGATGTCGCCGCTTTGGTCAACGATTCGGAACGAGTACGTGGAAGCGGCCTGGGCAGCCAGCGACGTTGTATCCGGCACGATGCGGAAGCCATCGGAGTCCATCGAGACGCCGGGTACGTGCGGCCGGGCACCCGCTGTATTGTCATCGGCGGCGCCTTGGAGTTCGTTGTGGGAGCCGTTAGAGGTGTCGATCGGTCCGACTGCGGCTGCGAGTCCGGCGGCTGCAGCGAACGCTGCCGCGAGGATGGTGCCGTAGACGGCGAGCTTGGTGCCGGTGCCGAGATTGCGGGGGCTGGTCATGACGGATTCTCCGGTTCGGGGTGGAGACCGGCGACGAGGTTGAAGGCACCGGTGAGTTGGTTGAGTGCGACGAGACCCACGACATCGAGCAGTTGACGGTCGGAGTGTCCGAGCCGGCGGAGGTCGCCGATTTGCTGGCTGGAAACGGTTGCAGGAGCTTGATGAACTCGGTTGGCATAGGCGATGAGGGCGGCTGCAGCGGGGTCGCTGGCGGTGCCTGCACGGGCGAGCGCGATGTCGTCCTCGGAAAGTCCGGCTGCCCGGGCGGCCGCGGTGTGGGCGGCGATGCACATGGCGCAGTCGAGTCGCTGTTGGATCGACAGGGAGATCGCTCAGCGAGAGGGCGGGGGAGCGTGCTGCGCTTCATCGCCCGGCTCAGCTCGAGGTAGCCCTCGAGGACCGAGGGCGAACCCGCCATGGTTCGGGCCATCGCACCGACGCTGTCGCCGTGGCGGTCCCACAGCCGGTCGAGTGCGTCTCGGGCTCGACCGGTCGCGGTGGCCGGTGTGTGTGCGGTGAACCGTGGCGGAGACCGATGATGCTCGGTCGTGGTTGTCGGTTTGGTGGTGGTGGTGGCGGTCATCGTGGGCGCTCCGGGGGCGTTCGTCGGTTGGTGAAAGGCATCGTGCAGTTGGGGCCTGTCACCGATCTGTGCTCGATCTGTAACGGAAGGGACGGTCGGCCGATCGTCGAGTGCGGCCGACCGTCTCGTTACTGGTCGACGGGCGTCAGCCGACGTACTGGTAGCCGGCTTCGTCGATCGCGGCTTCGATGGCGTAGCGGTCGAGTTCGTCGCTGCTGGTCACGTTGACGGTGCCGGTCTTGAAGTCGACGACGACGTCGGTGACGCCGTCGAGCTTGCCGAGTTCACCTTTGACGCTGCGGACGCAATGGCCGCAGGTCATGCCGGTGACGCCGAAGGTGGTACTGAAGTCCATGGGTTCTGCTCCTGTGATGGGAACGCCTGGATGGCGTGTGGGACGGTTGTTCGTCCCGGGAGCAGTCGACCCGAGGGGCCTGGCACGACTCTGTTCCGCGTCTGTCGCCGAATCCGGCGATCGTGTCACCGCGTTGTCGGAGCAGGGTCAGTCGTCGGTGGTGCGTTCGACGGGCAGGTCGTGCTCGACCCAGTCTTCTTTGCCGCCGAGGTAGATGCGCACCGACGCGTAGCCGAGTTCATCGAGTCGTCGCGCGACGATCTCGGAGTTCTGACAGGTGCCACTGCAGTAGACGACGATCGGTGCTTCGAGGTCGGGAAGCATCCTCGGGGCGAGGCGGTCGACCTGGTCGGGCGGGATGTTGATCGCGCCCGGAAGGTGGGCGTCGTCGAAGAACGCAGCGCCGAGTGCTTCCACGAGTGCCGGCGCTGTGTCGCCGAACAGTTCGCGGTGCAGTTCGTTTCGGGAGATCTCGTTAGTCATGTCATGTCCTCGTCCACAGTTGACAGCCGCACGCTGTCATGGCGCTGTCAGAGGCAGATTACGTCGAGGTTGCTGACACGACTTGTACTCTCCTGTTGTGTCCGGTACCCGGCTCGACGTGCTCGGGCCTCTCGAGGTGTCGGTGGATGGGCAAGCCGTCGAGATCCGTCGCGGCATTCCCCGTGCCATCGTGGTGGCACTGGTGTTACGCGCCCGAGAAGTCGTGAGCGCCGGCGCATTGGCCGAACTGGTCTGGGCTGACGAGCAGCCGAGAAACCCAGTCAATGCGTTGCAGCTGCAGATCTCATACCTCCGCAAGCGTCTCGGCGGTGGCTCGGCCGGTCAACCGATCGTGACCCGGCCCGGTGGGTACGTACTCGTCGTCGACGATGACGACGTCGACGCCCGCCGCTTCGAGCGGCTCGTTCGCAACGCATCCCAGCTGGCTCGGTCCGACCCGCTGACGTCACTTGAGCTGTATGACACGGCGCTCGGGTTGTGGCGGGGTGCGGCCTATGCCGATGTGCTCGGTGAGCCGTTCGTCGTCGGGGAGGCGACACGGCTCGAGGAGATGCGACTCTCCGCGCTGGAGGAACGAAACGATGTGCTGCTTGCGCTGGGGCGCCATTCGGAACTCGTCGGTGAGTTGAGCAGCCTGGTCAATGAGCACCCACTGCGTGAACGGTTACAGGGCCACCTGGTGATGGCGCTCTATCGTTCCGGTCGTCAGGCAGATGCACTCCGTGCCTTCGGCCGCGCCAGA
>JANNNB010000364.1:0-2793 GCA_031398325.1 Actinomycetes bacterium | reverse complement strand
CATCAGCGCCCACGAGCACCGACGTCGCAGTACCGACATCCGCGCCGGTCGACGACTCGGCGATCGTGCACGCCGTCCTCGACGCATGGGTTGCCGATCATCCCGAGAGCACCGGGAGCGCGTTCTCGGCCGGTGTCTCTCGCGCCGGCGCCGAACCTGTGTTCGCGGTGTCCGGCGAGCGCAGCGACGATCCGGTCGCCACCAATGACTGGTTCCGCCTCGGCAGCGTCACGAAGACCTACACCGCGGTTGCGCTGCTGCGGCTCGTCGACGACGGACGCCTCGATCTCGACGTGCCGCTGGGCACCTACACCGACGACGTCCCTGGCGCCGACCGACTGACCACTCGTCAACTGCTCACCCACACCTCAGGCCTTCCCGACTATCTCGCCAACCCTGCCTGGTTGGAGTCGGTGTCGACCGATCAGGAGCGTGTGTGGACCGCTGCCGACATCTTCTCGCTCGTGGATGCCAGCGAGGTGCAGCCCGGCGCGTTCTCGTACTCCAATACCAACTATGTCGCCGCAGGGGTCGTGCTGGAAGTGATCACGGGACTCGCTGTTCGTGACGCCATACAGATGCTGGTGCTGGAACCAGCCGGTCTCGCCGACACCGACATGGCGAGCGACGGCCAGGACGTGGTCGACGGCGTGATCGATGTGGGCGACGGCACATTCGTTGGCACTTCAGACCTCGACTCGTATCGGGCGATCGAGACCTCGGCCAGTTCAGCGGGGTCGATCTCGGCGACTCCCGGCGACCTGCTCGCTTTCGGTCGAGCGCTGGCCGACGGCGAACTCCTCACCCCCGACACGTTCGACGACATGCTCGACACCACCGCCGACGCTCCGTACGGGCTCGGCATAGCGAACTGGGAGTTGATCGGAGGGAGCGACCTCGTCGGCTACGGCAACTACGGCGAGATCCCCGGCTACAGCGCGATGTTGCTCGTCGACCCCTCGACGGGCCTCGTGCTCGCCGTCACCGGGGCCGACGATCGCGCACCGGTGGACGCACTCGCCGCCGAACTCCAACGCGCGGTGCTCAGTGGTCTGGCGCCCGTGACTCACCCGACGAACTCGAACTCGGCGCCCGTTTCCCCCGACGACGCCACTCGGGAGTTGTTCGCCGGGATCGACCCGGTCGGTCCGGGATGCTCGGTCGCCGTTGCCTCAGATGGCTCGGTCGTTTTCGCCGAGGCATGGGGACAGGCACGAATCGACGCTGAACCTCTGACGCCTGCCACGGTCTTCGACGTGGGTTCACTGACCAAGCAGTTCACCGCCAATGCGGCGCTGCTGCTCGAAGCACAGGGTCGCCTCGACCTCGATGCGCCCGTGTCGTCGAGCGTCGGCGATCTTCCTTCGTGGGCGACACAGGTCACGCTGCGCCAACTGATGCACCACACCTCCGGGATCCCTGACTACGTCCAGTTGCTGCTCGCCGCGGGCGCCGACCTCGAGGGATCGGCGACGACCGACGACGCGCTCGCCGCGTTGCGCTCGGTCGAGCTCGACGGCGTACCGGGCGCTGCCTTCGAGTACTCGAACTCCAACTACCTGCTCCTCGGGCTCGCTGTCGAAGCCGCGGCAGGCGAGGGCCTCGACAGCTTCCTGCAACGAGAGATCTTCGGGCCGCTCGATTTCGTCGGCGTCGTCGATCCCCTCGCCGACGTCGACGGCAAGGCGCAGTCGTATGTGCGCGGCGCGTCGTCGTGGGTGCCGATCAACTCGTCGTGGTCGCAGATCGGTGACGGCGGCCTGCAGACGACTCCGACCGATCTCGTCGAGTGGGCGAGCCAGTACTGGGAACCCACGGTCGGCGCCGACATCAGTGCCGCACGGTTCGCCGACGTCGTGTCGACCGAGGAAGCCGACGACGAGGCATACGGTGCCGGGATCCGCATCAGCGATGTCGAGGGCATCGGAGCCGTGCTCGCTCACACCGGAGCGTGGGAGGCCTTCATCTCGACATTCGTGATCGCACCCGAGCAGCAGGTGGCCATCGCAGTCTCCTGCAACGCCGTCGAACTCGCTCCGGTGCGCAACGGCCTCGGCCTCGACCTGTTGCGAATCTGGACCGGCCCCGAACTAAACGGTTCCGCCACGACGACGGGGTGAGATGATGACCATCGTGTCGGTGATGCGATCACTCTCGCCGTGGGCCGGTCGGCATGTCGTCGTGATCGACACCGCCACTGCGGTGATCGGCGCCCTGTTGCTGACGGCGCCCTACGGTGCCGGACCCACCAGCACGGAACCCGATTGGTGGACGGTCGCGCCGGTCGTCGTCATGGCGATCGCCGTCTCGACCCGGCGGATACGACCTGCCCTCGCTTTGGGGCTCGTGACCGCGTCCATGGCGCTGCAGGCGGCGGTTGGCGAACCAGAACAGGGGCTCATGCTCCTCGCCGGGCTCGTGATCTACTCCGCCACCGCCGATCCGCGGACTCGCCCTGAGGCCCACGCCGTCGTCGTGCTCGTCCCGATCATCCGGCTGATCGGCGGGCGCGACGGCGAGGCGGTCTCGGACGCGATCGGCGACCTGCTGATCGGCATCACCGCGACCGCCGTCGCGCTGATGGTCGTGTCACGTCGCGTCGAACGCGCGGCGGTGCTCGAACGCGCAGCCCAGGCCGAGACCGCACGGAACGCCGAACGGACCCTCGCGGCAAGCGAGGAGCGTGCACACATCGCCAGGGAACTGCACGACATCATCGCCCACTCGGTAACGGCGATGACGCTGCAAGCGCGAGGAGCTCAGGGGCTCGCAGCGTCGGATCCTGCGCTGGTC
>JANNNB010000118.1:0-17525 GCA_031398325.1 Actinomycetes bacterium | reverse complement strand
CGCACCTGGCTCCAGATGATGGCCGCGACCACCGCGACGCTGACCGCCGCTGCTGCGTACCAGAGCACGTGCTCGATCGAGACCGCGCCGCGGTCGCTCCCTCGGCGCTCGGACGACCCGAGCTGTTCGTGAAGCCGGGCGTACACGACGTGCAACACGGCCGTGAAGGTGAGCATCGATTCGGTCATGGTGTGGCTCCGTTTCAGACGAGATGGTCAATCGAGATCGTCAGTCGAGATGGTCAGTCGAGATGGTCGGTCGAGATGGTCGGTCGAGATGGGTTGTTCGGTCAGTTCAGGTTGAGGGCCGGATAGATGATGAGCGCCATGAACAGCAGCGCCATGCCGACGAGCGGCGGGGTGACCTTGTCGTTGCGGATGCGAGCGTTGGCTTCCTCGTCGGCGGCGAGCGTGTTGCGCAGTGTCGAGCACTTCGCAGCGAGGCTGCGGGCGACAGGAGCACCCTCGGTCGCCGACAACGTCGCCGTGGCTGCGACCTGTTCGAGCTCGACGATGCCGTACTCGTCGGCGACCAGCGACAGCGCCTCGACGAGGCTGCGACCGGTGGTGCCGACCTCACGCATCCGCCGCTGAAGCTGCCGGAAGAGCAGGCCGTCGCCGGCGCGGGCGGCCTGGTCGAGCGCTCCCTCGTAGCCGGTGTTGCCGGCGAGGAGCATCGTCACCATGTCGACGAACGCGCCGAGCTGATGGCGCAGGTCGAGCCTGACCGCGTCGGCACGAGCCATCGCGTCGCTGTGCACGGCGATGGGCGCGAGCACCGCGGCGAACAGCGAGATCACCGCTGGAACGAACCACCCGATCGAGATGATGCCGAGCAACTGGGCGATGGCCAGAAGCGCTGATGGAACGACCAGCCCGACCAACGCGGCGGTCACCAGCATCCCGACGTGGACATCGACGGTGCGACCGATCAGATGCAACGGTCGGTCCCAGGCCGCCGTCCTCGCCCGTACGGCAGGACCCGTGACGGCGCGTCCGAGACCCTCGAAGCTCAGTGAGCTTTCGCCGTCGACTGTCGCCGTCGGATCGACCGGTGGTCGCCGGAGGCGCTGCATCGTGTCGACCAGTCCTGGACGCGGCTGACGCCAGCCGGAGACGATGAGCCACATCGCGACCGTGAACACGAGGCTCATGAGGAGCAAGACGCCGGTGGTCCTCATTGCGCGGCCACCGATCGGGGTTCGTTCGCTGCAGCACCGTGGGCGGTGAGGAATCGACTCGGTCTCGGATACCTCGCCAGCCGTTGGACTCGGACCAGGAGGGCGGCGTAGATCGCGAGCACCACGCCGAGGAACATCTGGCCCTCGGCCGTGTCGTAGGCCTCGAGATACTCGGCGCGGCCGAAGACGAGCAGCCCGAGGATGAGTCCGCCCATGATCACGCTGAGCACGGTCACCTCCCGTTGCACCGGTGCCCGCTCGGCGGCGACGAGTCGTCGGCGGTCGGCCTGATGCCGTGCTTGCTCAGCCAGGGAGTTGAGTACGGCGACCGTGCGAGCGCCTCGCTGGACTGCGATGAGGAGGCCGGCGGCGACGAGGTCACCGAGCGGGTCGTCGATCTCGTCCGCGAATCGACGGAACACGGTGTCTGGATCCTGATGGCCGAGGCCGGCCGCGAGTCGACGTACCTGCGGCCTGATCGACGGCCCGCACGTCGCGACCGTGGCCGTGATCGCCCCGATCGGCTGGTCGCCGGCGATGAGGACGTCGCGCAGGTTCTCGATCCACGACGCCAGTGCGTCGGTGCGTTCGACGTCGGTATCCGAGCGTCGGTCGCGGTGCTGCCACACGCCGATCGCGGTCCACGTGGCGACCGCTACGACGAGCGCCGGCACCAACCATCCGGAGAACGCGACGACGAGCCCACCTGCGATCAGCGCACCGACCACTCGCTGGGAGATGCCGGGACGAGGCGTCGCCGACCGGGTCGGCCCGTCCGGGACCGGCGACGTCAACAGGACCACCGCGAGGACGCCCGCCATCGTCGACGCGATCAACAACACGACGGCGGCGGTCATCGCGACCACCCATCGACGGCGAACTGGTCCGCGGAGTAACCGGACAACCGAAGCCGGCGGAGATGGCGCGCCGACAGCGGTGCGACTTGGTGGAGTTCGTCGGCCTGAGTCTGGCCGTCGCCGAACCCCCACACTTCGGTGCTGGCCACCCCACCGCCTTCGCCGAGTCCGCCGACCTCGATGATCGACGTGACCCGCCGGACCGGCGCCTCGTCGGCGATGGCGTTGCGCACGAGGTCGATGTGGATGACGAAGTCGACCGTCTGCGCGATGAGCGACCACACGGCGAACTCCGGCAGACTGGTGTTCGACTTCGACACGTAGTACGCGAGTCGTTGCAGGACCACGTCGGCAGCGTGCGCGTGGATCGTGGCCAACGATCCGCGTTTGCACATCGACGCCACGTCGAGCATGTCCAACGCTTCGTCCTCGACCAACTCGCCGACGACCACCCGATCGGGATTGAGCCGGCGCGTGAGCTCGACGAGCTGGCGGGTCGTGATCTCCCCTTCACCTTCGGCGTTGGAATGACGGGTGAACAGCGCCGGGGCGTCCGGATGGCGCGGGTCGTCCTCCAGCCGCAACTCGAGCAGGTTCTTCTCCACCGTGATGATCCGTTCGAGCGGCGACACCGCGCCCAACAGCTCGGTGAGGAGCGTCGTCTTGCCTGCCCCCGGCGGTCCCGACACGAGGATCGTGAAGCCGCACCGCACGAGCGCACGCAGCTGATCGACGATGCGGTGCGGGAACAGACCGAGGTCGGCGAGACCGTCGAGGCCGACCTGGCGGACGACGAACCGGCGAATCGCGAGCCGTGGGTGTGTGGAGATGCCGTGCTCGTTGGTGCCACCCAGGACCATCACGACGCGAGAGCCGTCGGTCGACTGCAAAGTGAGCATCGGCGAGGAGGTGTCGAGCCGACCCTCGCCGGTGCGGGTCATGCGCAACGCCATCCGCTTCTGGAACGCCGTCAGCTCGACTGCGGAGGCCCAGAGTTGGCCGACGTCGACCTTGCGTCCATCGGTGTAGGTCACCCAGGTCGACAGGTGGCTGTTGACATCGACCTCTTCGACGAGGTGGTCGCTGAGGTACGGCTCCAACGGGCCTGAGCCCGTGAGCTCGGCGACCACCTTTGCGCGCAGACGTTGTTCCGCGGCCTGATCCAGCGGGCGCACGCCGTCCCGAAGTCTCGCCTCGTTCACCACACCGATCTCGTCGCTGATCCACGCGCCGACCAGCAACTGCTGGCGGCGGTGGTCTCGGGCGAGGGTGTCGGCGCCCGCTGTGCCGCCGCCTGCCGTGCCGGCGCCCGTGGTGGACGCCTCCTGCTCGACGGCGTCGATCAGCCGGGTCGATACCCGATCGGTGACGAGGGCGACGAGGGCGACTTCGCTCACGTCGTGCCGGCGAACGGCGGCCTCGGAAGAGGTGGTGGGAATCGTCGTCATCGACCGATTCCGGTCACGAGTCGTGGAGACGGCGCATCGTTGCCCTGAGCGTCGGTGCCATGGGGATCGCCGCGATGAGGTGCGCCCGACGGTCGACCGGTCGGTGCGCAGTCGATCGCGAGCCGGCCGACCGAGCGCGCGAGCGGCAGCCGGGCAAGTCGCTTCGCCGACACACCCGAGCGCCCAGCGAGCACCGATGCCGACAGGGGGTCGAACGCGATCGGGTACACACCCTGGATGGCGGTCGTGGTGCTGGCGGCGAGGTGGTCGGTGATCTCGCCGAGGCCGAAGGGCTCGTCGCCGATGATCCCGACCAGCACTCGTCCGCGTGTGGCACCCAGTTGGTCCACGACTTCGAGAAGGCGGTCGAGACCAACGGCCGCTGCGCCGGCCGATGACGGGTCCTGTCGATGCAGCACGACGAGGATCGACGCGACGACCACCGCGCCGGGAAGCGGGTCAGCGGCGGAATGACGGCCGACATCCGCGATCACGGTCGGCGACGGCAGATCGGCGAGCATCGGGGTCAGCGACCGCTCCGCCTCTGCAATCGCCAACGCCGCCTCGCGTGAGCGAACCGGAGCGGCGATGAACCGGATGCCCGACGCCGAGCTCTGCACGACGCCCGCGACGTCAGCCCAACCGTGGCCGCCATCGCCGTCGGCGTCGTGTGCGCGGCTGCCGCGAGATGCAACCAGGGTGGACAGCGACGGTGTGGCCGGTGTGTCGAGCCAACCTGCGAGCGAGCCTCCGCTGCGATCGGACTCGAGGATCACCACCTCGCGATCGAGGGGCCACGCTGCGGCCAACGCCACAGCGGTCGTCGTCGTGCAGTCACCGATGAGCGCGATGAGTGCCACGACGCGCCTCAATCCTCGCCACTGGCCGGCGGCTGGACGGTTGCGGTCGGTTCGGTCAACACGACGCGAACGTCGTCTGCGGCCGCCAAGGACGGAGCGTCGACGCCGGCAACCTCGACGGACAGCGATTGGGTGCCGATCGCGTTCGGCGGAGTGACCGGCAGAGCGACGACGGTGCCATCGATCACGGTCGGTACGGCCTCGGTGCCGACGGTCGCTGCTTCGGCCGGAATCACCAATTGGATCGGAACCCGCTCGCGTAGTCCGACGGGCAGCGAGCCCTCCTTCACCTGGATCGCGACGACTGCGTGGCCCGGTTCGACCAGCGGTGAGAGCTGCAACGACTGAGCGCTGAGCAGAGAACCCGAGACGACACGGACCTTGGCGTACTGTCCGACGACCGCCGACAGGCCGTCGCCGGGGATCACGTTGACCGACGAATCCACGTCGACGTCGACCGTGCGCAACATGTCGGCCGTGATCTGGGTTCCGGCCGGCACGTCGACGACCGCTTGGACGACTGGCTGGGATGCGTCCAGAGCGGAGTACACCAACAAGTTGCCGCCGACGGCGAGAGCTGCCAGGGCCACGCCCGCGGCGATGCGGTTCCGTCGACGGGCCGACGGGGCGAACCCACGACGTTGGACCGTGTCATCGGGAACTCGCTGCGTCACGGTGTCACGTCCTCACCAGGAGGTCGTGGGCCAGCATCGCGACCAGCGCCCCGCCGATCAGCCCTGGACCGAAGGCGATGAAGCGAGCGCGGGTCACCACGCCGACCGTGGCCGTCGCCCCGGCGGCGAGCGCGAGTGCGGGGATCGCCAGGTTCCAGTCGAGTACACCGACCGCGGCGCCGAGCACCACGGCGAGCTTCACGTCTCCGAACCCCATCGACGACGGTGACACGAGGTGGAGTAGCAGGATCGGCACGGTCATCAACGCCGCGCCGGCCGCCATGCCGGCGAGCGAGGGTGTCGTCGAACCCGTGCTCCATGAGAGCCCGACGCCGACCAGCAGGACGATCGCTGCGGCACCGAGCCACACATCGGGAAGTCGACGCTGCTGCATGTCGACGAGGGCGGCAGGCATCAACACCGCGACCGTGAGACCGCTGGCCGCAGGAATCGCGCCGACGATCGCAGCCACGATTCCGAGCGCGAATCCGAGCACGCAACCAAATCGCACAACTGTCGACGCCGACCGCCAGCTGTCGACAACCGTCGTCCACTCCGTCCCCGAACGCGATTCAGCGACGCGATCGAGCGATCGCTTCGCGAACTCGCCCTGCGATGGAACCCCAACCCCCACGTCGGCCCCCTGCTCGTCATTCCTGACTTCGAAGTGGCGCGAACATAACCCGTCCGGCGAGGCGGCGCGTCCTCGAGGTGTCGATCCTGATGCTCGCTGCACGAACGAACGTGGGAGGTGACGGTCCCGAAGCGGAACGTTTCCTTGCCGAAACCCCGTCCGCGATGAGCGAATCCACCGCATGCACGGGTTTCGCTCATCGCTGCGGGCTTCGACGGGCCACCGATGAGCGAGGCCACCGGATGCGGGGATCCGGCTCATCGGAGTGGGGCGCGCGCCGGGTCAGTCGGGGGAGAGGGCGCGGACGGTCCACTCGAGGAGCCAGCTCAGGAAGTCGTAGAGCTGGTGCTCGGGTGTGGCTGCAGTTTCTGCGTCGTCGGCGGATTCGTCGTCGTCGATGCCGAGGAGCGAGCCGAGCACGAGGCGAATCGCATTGATCGACTGCATGAAGGCGATCGTCTGGGCCTCGTCCCACACGTCACCCGGCTTCGACGACGCCGGGTCGAGGAGTGCGGACACCGCCTCGATCGCCTTGACCCTGCTGGCGACGAGTTCCTCGCGCATCAGACGCTGGTACTCGGCTTCCTTCTCCTCGTCATCGAGATACGCGTTGGGGAAGAGCCGGCCGAGCAACGCATTGTCGTCGGGGCCCTCGATCAGGGCGCGCAGCTCACCCATGAGTCGGGTGATCAGTGCCCGTTCCTCGACATCGAGGGTCAGCTGCCAGCCGCCATCGACCTTGATGACGGGCGGGACGAACTTCTCGCGACCCAGGATCGTGCGCCTAGCCATACACGCGCCTAGCCATTCGAGCCGGACCCGTCGTGTTCCATCGTTGCCCACAAGCTGTGTTCGTGGAGCCGGAACACGTGCATCTCGGCCTCCTCGCGGGTACCGGATGCAACTACGGCGCGACCCTTCTCGTGCACGTCGAGCATCAGCTCGGTGGCCTTCTCCAAGGAGAACCCGAACAACTTCTGGAATACGTAGGTGACATAGCTCATGAGGTTCACCGGGTCGTTCCAGACCAGCACGATCCACGGACGGTCGAGCGAGTTCACCGTGTCACTGGTCAGCTCGACGGCGGGCTCCATCACCGTCTGCGAAAGGCGCACGGGTTCGAGCGTCGTTGGCATTGCCCCATTGTGCCGTGCTTCGTGCGGGTCGGTTCGTGCGCGCGATTGCCGGCGCGGCGTTGGTCGCATCTCACGCGCGACCGTACGATGGCCCGGTCATGGCCGTCGGCAGTCGCCCCCTCGTTCCCTCGCGGCTCGCGCCCGGCGGCGTGGCGCACGGGTCCAGGCACACGCCGACCACGGTGATCGGCGCCTACATCGCCCTCACCAAGCCCCGGATCATCGAACTGCTCCTGATCACGACGGTGCCCACGATGGTGCTGGCCGAGCAGGGCTGGCCCGCCACCTCGCTCGTGCTGATCACGCTGCTCGGCGGAACGCTGGCCGCCGGCGGTGCCAACGCCGTCAACATGTACGTCGACCGCGACATCGACGCGCTGATGGCTCGGACGCAGGGTCGACCGCTCGTCACCGGGATCATCCCCGCCCGCAATGCCCTGGTGTTCGCACTGATCCTGCAGGCGCTCGCCTTCGCCGTGCTCTGGGCCGGCGCCAATCTGCTGTCGGCGGTGCTCGCGTTCAGCGCCGCCGCCTTCTATGTAGGTGTGTACACGCTCTGGTTGAAGCGCACGAGCCGGCAGAACATCGTCATCGGCGGTGCCGCCGGGGCCGTGCCGGTGCTGGTGGGATGGGCGGCGGTGCAGGATTCGCTGTCCTGGACCCCGGTCCTGTTGTTCGTCGCGATGTTCCTCTGGACGCCGCCGCACTTCTGGGCGCTCGCCGTCAAGTACGCCGACGACTACCGCGCCGCCGACGTTCCGATGCTGCCGGCCGTGGCGCCGATCGAGCAGGTCGTGCGCCAGATGATCGGCTACACGATCGCCCTCGTCGTCACCACGTTGGTCCTGATCCCGGTCGCCGACCTCGGATGGATCTACGGCGTGTCGGCCGCGGTGCTCGGTGCGATCTTCATCGGTGGAACCATCGCCCTCGGGCGTCGCCCCACTCCTGCCGCCAGCATGCGGCTGTTCGGTTACTCCATCACCTACGTCACGTTGCTGTTCGGAGCGATGACCCTCGACGTGTTCGTCCAGTACGGCTGGTGAATTTGTGAATTCCGATCGCGTGAATTCACCGGCCGGGAATTCCGTCGAAACGGTGCCGTGCAAGTAGTCTCAGGCCGTCATGGCCTGCCCCGCGCAGACGTCAGCCACGTACTCACACAAGCGAGTTCCCACTTCGTATGACCACTCTCGAAACCGCAGAACCGGCAGCCACCCACGCTGAGCCTGCAACGCCCGTGCCCGGCCCCGGCTCGGCACACCACCCGGGCGCGGTCATGGTGCAGCCGCCGAAGTGGCTGTCCTCGACCGACCACAAGATCATCGGTCAGCTGTACCTCATCGGTGGGCTGCTCGGGCTGTTCGCCACGATCGCCGTCAACGTCGTCATCGGCATCGAGCGGATCGACGGGGGCGAGGTCACCTTCGACGACGCTCTCTCGCAGTTGTTCGACGCGCAGCGCGTCGGCCTCGTGTTCGGCACGGCGATCCCGCTCGCCCTCGCCCTGTGTGTCGCGATGGTGCCGCTCCAACTCGGAGCCCGCTCCATCGCCTTCCCCCGCCTCGCCTCCCTCGGCTTCTGGATGTGGCTCGGCGGGCTGGTCCTCAACGTCGTTTCCCTGATCGCCAACGGCGGCACACTCGGCGGCCGCGAGGACATGGTCGACCTGTTCATCGCCAGTCTCGCCCTGATGGCTCTCGGGGCGACCGCCACCGCTGGAGCGATCGCCACGACGGTGCTCACCACCCGTGCGCCGGGCATGACGATGCGCCGAGTCCCGTTCTTCACATGGTCGGCGCTGATCACCTCGATCGCGATCATCGTCGTGATGCCGGTGTTCGTCGGCACGTTGGTCTATCTGTTCCTCGACCACCGCAACGCCCGCGCCGGCTTCGGCGGTAACGAGGGGATCTACACCTGGGCCGGCTGGATGTTCACCCAGCCCGCCACGTACATCTTCGCGATTCCTGCGATCGGCGTCTTCGCCGAGCTGCTCCCGGTCACCTTCCGCAAGCGCACCCCCGCCCGCGGTGTGATGATCGCCGGTCTCGGTCTGATCAGCGTCGCCGCCCTCGCCGCTGTCACACAGCAGAACGTGCAGCGTCTGCCCTGGTCGGGCAGCGAACTGAACGTCGACGACCTCGGCACCAAGGCCGAAGACCTCGTGCCCTACGCCTTCTTCAACCTCCTGCCCCTGCTCGGCATGGTCATCGTGATCCTGATGGGGCTCGTGCTCGCCAAGCCGCAGAAGGGCGTCCGTCCGAACCTCAACCCCGGCTTCTCCTTCGCCTTCTTCGGCTACGGCATGGTGTTCGTCGGGATGCTCGGCACCGTGCTCTATGCCGTCGACGACCTCGCCCTCCAGGGCACCGTGTTCGAAGAGGCCGTGCTGATCTACATCGTGTACGGCGCCGTGCTCGGCGTCATGGGCGGCATCGCCTACTGGGCACCCAAGCTGTGGGGGAGCGCCCCGTCGGCCGGCAAGCTCGCCCCGCTCGCACTCCTCGGCGTGCTCGCCACGGTGCTCGCCTCCTTCCCGCACTACATCGCCGGATTCCTCGATCAGCCTGCTGGCCCGGTCTACGACAACGACGATCTCGCCATCTGGAACATCCTGATCCTGGTCGGCCACGCACTGATGGGCCTGACGGTGCTTGCGTTCATCGGGCTGCTGCTGTCGTCGAATCGGACTCGTGATGACGAACGCAACGCTGCGGGCGACGACCCGTGGGACGGCCAGACGCTCGAGTGGGCAACCGCCTCGCCGGCGCCTGGCGACAACTTCGTCGACGTCCCGGTCGTGCACTCGGCCGAGCCGCTGCTCGACCTCAAGGCCGCCCGCCATCCCGCCGCCACGACCGACGGGAGCAGCAACTGATGTACGCACTACCTGCCGCCCCGACCCCTGCCCCGCAGCGTCAGACGCTCGTCGGCATGGCGCTGGCCACCGTTTCGATCGTCATGCTCACCGGGGGCATGCTCGCCGTGTGGCTCGTGCAGCGCACCGAGGCACTCGACGCCGGTGAGAGCTGGCTGCCGGACGGGGTGGTCATCCCCGAGGTGCCCGCCAACGTCATGCTCATCGCCTTCGTCGGCCTGTGTGTGTTCGCCCAATGGGCCGTCTGGTCGGCCAAGCGTGGCGACCGTGGCCACACCGTGTTCGCCCTCGCCGCCACCGCAGTGACCGCCCTGCTGATCATCAATGCCCAGGCCTACATCTACGCCGACATGGGGCTTGCGATCAGCGATGGGATCTACCCGGCAATGTTCTACGGGCTCACCGGGATGTTCGTCGTCCTCATGATCATCGGCATCCTGTTCTCCGCCGTCGCCGCTTTCCGCTACTCGGGCGGCCGCAGCCAGGACAACGAGATCGTCGCCGCCCACGCCATGTACTGGTACACCATGGCCGCCGTGTTCACGGCGGTCTGGTTCGTCGTCTACGTCACCAAGTGAGCCACTGACATGTTCACCACCGGCACCAAATTCCTCCTCGGTTCCACGGTCGTCGCCGGGCTCGCCGCGCTCGCGTACGGCATCACCCAAGACGGGATCATGGGCACGATCGGCCTGATCTCGGCGACGCTCGCATTGGCGTTCCTCGCGGCTGTCAACATCTTCACCCGTGACGCCAACGTGCTGGTCACACCCGATCTCGCGCCCGAGCGCACCGCCGCCGCACAGGTCGCCCCGTCATACAGCCTCTGGCCGGTCGTGTTCGCCTTCGGCTTCGTCACGATCGTCGTCGGCCTCGTCAGCTATCAGGCCATCGCGATCATCGGACTCATCGTGGTGCTCGCCGCTGGTGCGGAATGGATGGCGCAGGCATGGGCCGAGCGGGCATCGGCCGACAGCGCCCACAACTCCGAGGTGCGCAGCCGCATCGCGAACCCGTTCGAGTTCCCGATCGCCGGCCTCATCGCCATCGGCATCATCGTCTACTCGTTCAGCCGCGTGATGCTCTGGTTGTCGAAGACCAACACCGTGATCGCATTCGGTGTGTTGGCGGCGGTCTTCCTCACCTTCGCCTTCCTTTTCGCCTATCGCCCATCGATCAAGCACCGGGCGGTCATCAGCGTCATCGTGATCGGCGCCGTCGGGCTCGTCGCAGGTGGTGCGGCCGCCGGGATCAGCGGCGAGCGCGAGATCGAAGAGCACGAGACCACCGCCGGGCTCGCGCTCGAAGGCGTCTGCGAAGACCCCGAAGAGACCCACGCCGACGAGAAGGCGTCCCAGACCGTCGCCGCCACCGCGAGCGTGGCGGCGCGAGTCACCCTCGGCGAAGACGGATCGCTGTCGTACGCGCTCAACGGCCCGAACCCGCAGGGCGAGAACTCCACACTCACGCTGCCCCGTACGACGCCGAGCAACGTGCTGTTCATCAACGAATCCGATGAACACCGCCGTCTCTCGTTCGATTTCGGACCCATGGCCGACCCTGAGATCGGGTCCGAGGACGTCTTCATCCCGAATCAGGTCTGCACGACGCTCGTGGAGACGGGCGGCAAGCAACTGGTCACCCTCAACATCCAGGAGCCGAGCTTTGCGTTCCCCGACGGGTATCGGATTTTCGTTCCCGGTGTCGACACCGCCGAACTCACGCTGGTTGTGCCGTGAGTAACACGATCTCGAAAATGCCTTCCAGCACATCTACCAGTACGGTCAGGACTGTGACCCGACCGGGCAGTTCCATGATCCGAGGTGGCGGTGTTGCCGCTGCCGTCCTGCTGTCACTCGCCGTCGCTGGCTGTGCGAAGGACGCTCCACAAGACACGTTCCAGCCGGCAGGCCCGAACGCGCAGAAGATCCAGAATCTGCAGGTGCCGGTGTTCGCCATCGCCGGCGTCGTCGGTCTGATCGTGTTCGCGGCGGTCGGCTTCATCGTGTGGCGTTTCCGCGACCGCGGCCAGGCGATCCCCGAGCAGACCCACGGCAAGCCGGCGCTCGAGATCGGGCTCACGATTCTCCCGGCGCTCATCCTCATCGGCGTCGCGATCCCCACCGTGAGCACGGTGATGGCACTCAACAAGACGAGCGACACCGAGTGCATCATCAACGTCACCGGGCAGCAGTGGTGGTGGGAAGTCGACTACCCGGTCCAGGAGGGCTGTGGTGGCATTTCCGACGTCATCGTCACCTCCGGCCAGATGGTGATCCCCGTCGACACGCCGGTTCTCGTTCGCGGTACGAGCCGTGACGTCATCCACTCATGGTGGATCCCGAAGCTGAACGGCAAGCGCGACATGGTCCCGGGTCGCGTCCAGACCAACCGGATCCAGGCCGATGAGCCGGGTATCTACGCCGGGCAGTGCACCGAGTTCTGCGGGTTGTCGCACGCCAACATGCGCATGGAAGTCATCGCGATGACCCCAGAGGACTTCGAGGCGTGGAAGGCCAACCAGCTCGAGGCCTACGTCGCACCCGAGGACGGCACGGTCGCCGCCGCAGGCCAGGCCGAGTTCATCTCGCAATGTTCCCGTTGCCACCAGGTCGACGGGCTCGAAGACGCCGACGGTGAGCCGATCGTGTCACGCCCCGATGTCTACATCTACTCCGGCGCGGCACCGAACCTGACCAACCTGATGACCCGCAACACGTTCGCCGGCGCGACGTTCGACCTGTTGCTCCCGGAGTGCCGGTCCGAGGTGTGGAACGCTCCGCCCGACGAAGTGGGGCCCGCCTATCTCGAGGGAGTGACCCCCGAGTGCCTCAACTCCGTCGATCTCCGCGACTGGCTGCGCAACGCCCCGGCGATGAAGCCGATGTACGCCGATCCCGAGAAGCTCGAAGACACCGATGGCATGTACCGCGGCATGCCGTACCTCGCCCTGAGCGAAGATCAGATCGATCTCCTCGTGGCCTACCTCCTCGAACGCAAGTGATGGGAACCCGATAACGCATGGCCATCATCGAACGCCCCGTCGACACCCCCGCCCTCGCCCCTGAGGGCGGCCCGAGTGTCGTCGCGACTCCGTCCACCTCGTTCGGCTACTTCCGTCGCCCGGTCGAGACAACCGGCTG
Source organism: Actinomycetes bacterium (assembly GCA_031398325.1). GTDB lineage: Bacteria > Actinomycetota > Acidimicrobiia > Acidimicrobiales > Ilumatobacteraceae > Sva-07. Next base: position 4,712 of record JANNNB010000118.1, on the reverse strand, counting down.
GCGAGCCTGGGCCTTCACGGTCGATCACAAGAAGATCGGCATCATGTACGGCGTCGTCGCCATGGCGTTCTTCGTCGTCGGCGGTCTCGAAGCCGGCCTGATCCGGGCGCAGCTCGCCCAAGCCGACGGCACGATCCTGTCGGCCGACAAGTACAACCAGATGTTCACGATGCACGCCACCACGATGGTGTTCCTCTTCGTGATGCCGATGGCCGCGGCGTTCGCCAACTACATGATCCCGTTGCAGATCGGTGCTCGCGACGTCGCGTTCCCACGACTCAACGCTCTGAGTCTGTGGACGTTCGTGTGCGGTGGAATCTTCATCAATACGTCGTGGTTCCTCGGCGGCGGCGCCGACGGTGGCTGGTTCATGTATGCCCCGAACAGCGACACGCCGTTCTCGCCGTCCGACGGCGTGAACTTCTGGACGCTCGGCCTGCTCATCACCGGCGTCGCCTCCCTGGTCGGTGCGGTCAACCTGATCGTCACCGTCATCAACATGCGGGCACCCGGCATGTCGCTCATGCGCATGCCGATCTTCACGTGGATGGCCCTCGTCACGCAGTTCCTGCTGCTCTTCGCCATGCCGGTGATCACGGTGGCGCTCTTCCTGCTGCTGTTCCAGCGCAACTACGGAGCGACGTTCTTCTCGGTTGCCGATGGAGCCGATCCGCTGTTGTGGCAGCACCTGTTCTGGATCTTCGGTCACCCCGAGGTGTACATCATCGTGCTGCCGGCGTTCGGCATCGTGTCCGAGGTGCTGCCGGTGTTCTCCCGCAAGCCGTTGTTCGGTTACCCGTTCGTGGTCTTCTCCGGTGCGGCGATCGGCTTCGTCGGCTGGGGGGTGTGGGCCCACCACATGTTCGCTTCGGGCCTCGGCCCGATCTCGGTGTCGGTCTTCGCCGTCGCCACGATGGCCATCGCCATTCCGACGGGCGTGAAGATCGTCAACTGGACCCTCACCATGTGGGGCGGCAAGTTGAAGTTCACGACGGCGATGCTGTTCGCGATCGGCTTGATCATCGAGTTCACGATCGGCGGGCTGTCCGGTGTGACCCACTCGGTCGCACCGTCGGACACACAGCAGACCGACACGTACTACATCGTCGCCCACTTCCACTACGTCATCTTCGGTGGCGGCGTCCTCGGCCTCTTCGCCGGCCTGTACTACTGGTGGCCGAAGGTATTCGGCAAGATGCTCAGCGAGAAGATCGGCAAGGCCAACTTCTGGTTCATGATCATCGGCATGAACATGACCTTCGGGCCGATGCACATCCTCGGTCTGCAGGGCCAGCCGCGCCGTATGTACAGATGGACCGATGCTCGTGCCGGTGAAGGCTTCTTCAATCTCGGCTTCTGGAACCTCGTCTCCTCGATCGGCACACTCGTGTTGATGTTCGGCGTGTTGCTCTTCTTCGTCAATGTGTGGGTGACACGCAAGGCACCGCCGGCGCCGGTCGATCCGTGGGACGCGCGCAGCCTCGAGTGGATCACGACCAGCCCGCCGAAGGCACACAACTTCGACCGCACGCCGACCGTCCACGCACTCGACGAGTTCTTCCATCGCAAGTACGAAGACGTCGGCACCGGCGACCATCACGAGTACAAGCAGGTCATGACCGGCGAGGAAGTCGTCAACGAGGAGATCGCGCACGCCGACGCTCACATCCACCTGCCTTCGCCCTCGTACTGGCCCCTCATCCTCGCGCTCAGCATGCCGATCATGGCGTACGGCGTGATCTACCACACGTTGCTGATCGTCGTCGGTGGCGCAATGGCCGTCGGGTCGATGTTCGGTTGGGCCCTCGAGCCGTCGACCGCCCCCGACAGCGATTTCGATCCGCCGGCTGATGGCACGCCAAGCAAGGAGGTCGCGCTCCATGTCTGACGCAACCCTCACCGAACCAGGCACCGATCCCGAGTTCATCGACGAAACGGCCATCGTGGAGTCCACGGTCGGAACGGCCTACGACGGCACCGACGAGGAGGTGGTCGACCACCTCGGCCATGCCCACCACACGTCGACCGGCCTCTCGAACACGAAGCTCGCGATGTGGTTGTTCCTGGGCTCGGAGTGTCTGTTGTTCGGTGGCCTGATCGCCACCTACATGCTGTATCGCAACCGGCAGGGCGACGCGATCGGCCCGGACCAGCTGTGGGACATCCCGTTCACGTCGGCATCGAGCTTCTGTCTGCTGATGTCGTCCCTCACGATGGTGCTCGCCGTTTCGGCCGCCAAACGCAACGACGAACGCAACACGCGGCTCTGGCTCATCGCCACGGCGTCGCTCGGCGGGCTGTTCGTGGCCGGCCAGGTGTACGAGTTCACCACCTTCTACCGTGAGGGCCTCGGCTACACCACGAGCCTGTTCAGCTCGAGCTTCTACACGCTCACCGGATTCCACGGCGTGCACGTGTCGGTCGGCATCGTCATGCTGATGGCGCTGATGTTCATGCTGCTGCGCAGACGAGTGACGGGCGACAAAGCAGAGACAGTCGAGATGATCGGCCTGTACTGGCACTTCGTCGACATCGTCTGGATCATCATCTTCACCCTCGTCTACCTGATTCCGGCCTGACCCATGAGCGAAGCAACCGCCACCTCCGAATCCCATGCCGTCGCCGGGCAGCCGGTCGATCCGCACAGGGCGACCGACGGCCACGATCAGGTCCACGACGTTCCGGACTCGACCTACATCAAGATCGCCATCGCATTGATGATCCTGACGGCGGCCGAAGTCGCCGTCAGCTACATGGACATCGGCGCCTTCATGGTGCCGTCGTTGCTCATCATGATGGCGATCAAGTTCATGACGGTGATCCTCTACTTCATGCACCTGAAGTACGACAACCCGTTGTTCAGGCGACTTTTCTACACCGGAGTCCTGCTCGCGCTGTTCGTCTACGTCGTCGCTCTGCTCACGTTCCACTACTTCGAGTGAGCCCATTCGGGTAGCGACACCCCCGCCCTAACCGCCGAAGCCAATCCGTCACGGAGGGGCATCCCATGTTCGTCCAAGTCGCCGCCACCAACCCGCTGCCATTCCAATGGCATCCGGAAGTGTTGCTGCTCATCGTCTTCCTGGCCGCGTCGTACGTCTACATGGTGCGAGTGATCGGCCCGAAGGCGGTGCCCGCAGGCACCCCGGTCGTGACCACGAGGCAGAAGGTCGCCTTCGTCTCCGCCATGGTGATGCTCTGGGCGGCGAGTGACTGGCCGGTCCACGACATCTCCGAGCAGTACCTGTACTCCGTCCACATGCTGCAGCACATGATGTTGACCTACTTCCTGCCGCCGCTCGTGTTGCTCGCGACGCCCGAGTGGTTGCTGCGGGTCCTGATCGGCAACGGCCGCGGGTACCGGGTGCTCTCGTTCCTCTGCCGGCCGGTCGTCGCCGGCGTGGCGTTCAACGCCGTCGTCATCGTCACCCACATTCCGACGGTGGTGAACGCATCGGTCGACAACGGCCCGATGCACTACGGCCTGCACCTGCTCGTCGTGACGCTGTCGTTGCTGATGTGGATGCCGGTGTGCGGGCCGTTCCGTGAATTCCACCTGCAGCCGCTCGGCAAGTGCATCTACCTGTTCCTCCAATCGGTCGTACCGACCTTGCCCGCCGCCTGGTTGACGTTCGCCGAGGGTTCGGTCTACAAGGCCTACGACATCCAGTACCGCTTGTGGGGGATCGGCATCACAGCCGACCAGCAGCTCGCGGGTGCCGTCATGAAGACCGGTGGGTCGCTGTTCCTCTGGGCGATCGTCATCTTCATCTTCTTCAAGCGCGTCGCGTCGAGCTACCAATCCGAGCACGACTACCGCCGCGCTGGTACGGTCCCGGACGTCGAGGTCGTCGGCAACGACCCCTCGAGCGACACGGCCACCCTGACGACCGCCGACGTCGACCGTGAGTTCGCCGCCACCGCTGCCCATCCCCGCCCGGGCGATGAGCCAACGACCCCGTAGCCGGTCCGTTCGCTCATCACCTCGGCCTGCTGGTGCAACGCGATGAGCCAACGGACCGGTAGTCGGTCGTTTGGCTCATCACCTCCGGCAGATTGGTCGTCGCGAACTCGGCGGTCCGAGCGGAAGGGCGGCCAGTAGCCTGCGAGGTCGTGATCGACCAGCGGCTCCTGCGCACCGACCTTGCCGCCGTCGAGACCGCGCTCGCCCGCCGTCACCGGCCCGCACTGATCGAGGACGTGCAGCACGCGGCACGTCTCGACGAACGGCTGCGAGCGATCACACAGGAGCGCGACGACATCCGCGCCCGGGTGAACACGCTGTCGAAGGAGGTCGGCGCACGGCGACGGGACGGTGACCTCCCAGGCGCCGAAGCGTTGCAGGCGGAGAGTCGCGAGCTCGGCGACGACGAGAGCATCCTCGCTGCGGAACACGATCAGGTCGAGTCAGCGCTGCGCGAGGTGTTGCTCGGTATTCCGAACCTCCCACACCCGGACGCACCCGACGGCGCCGGTGAGGCCGACAATCCGCTCGTCAAGGGCCCGATCGGACTGCTCGACACGTACCCCGATCACCAGCGCGTGCCCCACTGGGACACCGCCACGGCCCTCGGCATCCTCGACAACGAACGGGCCACCAAGATCTCCGGTGCGATGTTCACGATGCAACGCGGCGCGGGTGCCACCCTCAGCCGGGCGCTCTGTCAGTACGGGCTCGACCTGAACGCCGACGCGTTCGAGGAGATCCGCCC
>JANNNB010000027.1:0-3455 GCA_031398325.1 Actinomycetes bacterium | reverse complement strand
TTCCTAAACCGTGTGTCGCAGGTCCGATTCCTGCCAGGGGCACTGTGCTACCGGTTGGTGTGGGCGCGGACCTTCCTGTCAGCCGCTGAGCGTGGCGGCCGCCGAGTCGACGAACCAACGCACGAGTGGTCGGTCGTCGTCGATGCGTCGGGCAATGGAGTGCTGCAGGGCCGGCAGGTCGTCGAGTGGGCGCCAGGTCACTCCTGGGCCGGCCGAGGCGACGAGTCCCTGGGTGGCGAAGTACACGCCGAGCCCGGCTCGGATCGACGCGATGAGTCCTTCGAGGGTGCGGAACTGCGCGACATACTTGGCGGGTGGGTGGCCACGGCGGAAGTCGGCGCCGTTCCAGTAGTCGCGCCACGCGCGGTCGGGGGTGGGGAAGTCGAAGGTCGGTTCGGCGAGCACGTCCTCGACCGTCAGCGACGCAGCGCCTGCCAGGTGGTGTGACTCGGCCAGCGCGACGCCGAGCGGTTCGCTGTAGAGCGGGGTCAGATCGAGGCCGCGGTGGTCGAACGGCCCATACACGAATGCCACGTCAGCCTGGCCGTCGTGGAGACCTCCGGTCGGGTCGAGTTGGTCACCGAAGTTGATCATCAGATCGACCTCGGGGTGTGACTCGCTGAATCGGTCGAGGGCGTGGCTCATCTCTGGGTGATTCACCGCCGCGACGAAACCGACCGTCAGTGGCGTGCGCGTCGCTCCCGCCGCTCGCGTCGCGGCGACGACGGTGTCGGCGTCGGCGAGCAGCAGTCGAGCCTGTCCCAGCAGTACTTCGCCGGCCGTGGTCAGCGACACCGACCGGGTGTTGCGTTCGAGCAGCTTGGTACCGATCCGATCCTCGAGCTGTCGGATCTGGGTGCTCAACGCCTGCTGGGCGATGAACAGCCGCTTGGCCGCCCGGGTGAAGTTGAGTTCTTCGGCGACCGCCACGAACGCCCGCAGGTGCCGCAGTTCGATGTCCACGGGGCGTCAGAGTACTGGGCTGCTCACAATGAGATGTTGTGGGTGTCACAGCGGATCGCTGCTTCTCTTCCGGCGCGTTCGGCCGGATGATCGAGACATCAGATCAACCAACCGGCGGGCACTGCGCCGGCATCCGGAAAGGAACCATCCAATGACCGCCTACTGCTTCTGGGACGTCCGCGAGATCCACGACCACGACGCGATGAACGACTACGTCGCCCGCGTCACCGACACCGTCACCGCGTTCGGCGGCGAATACGTCGTGATCGGTGGACCGTGGCAGATCGTCGAGGGCGACTGGCACCCCGCCTACCCCGTGCTGATCGAATTCCCGTCGCTCGAACGGGCCCACGCATGGTATTCGTCGGAGCTGTACGCGCCGCTGCGCAACCTGCGTCACGCCGCCAGCACGAGCGACGCAGTGTTCTTCGACGGCACCACTCCGGCCACCGGCCACGAGGTGGTCCGATCGGCGGACGCACCGCTGGCCGAGGTGGAGTTCGACCTGTACCGCGACGTTCACAAGGGCATCCGTCACGGTCTGTTCCACGTGACCGAACAGGCTGGCCACCTCGACCCACTCGACCATGTCGCGCTCGGCGAGGAGCGCAACCGGATCGAACTCCTCCTGCACCTCCTCGATGTACACGCAGCCCACGAAGACGAGTACTTCGGCCCCCTGATCGAGCGTCACCTCCCGGTGCTCGGCGCCCAACTCCAGCGGGAACACGCGCACCTCGACGCTCAGACGGCCGAGATCCGCCGGCAGCTCACGATGCTCGGCTGCGCCACCGGAGAGGACCGCCGCCTCGGTCAGCACCGTCTGTACCTCACCCTGTCGGAGTTCACCGCTGCCTACCTGCAGCACCAGACGACCGAGGAGGTCGACTTGCTCCCCGCTCTCAACCGGGTAGCCGGACTCGACGACCTGGTGGAGGCGAACGCTGCGCTCGTCGCCGCCATCAGCCCGGACGAGATGGACGGCTACATGCGCCTGATCGTCCCCGCCGTCAACCCCCACGACCTCGCCGAACTGTACGGCGCCATGCGGGCAGGAGCCCCCGACGAGGTATTCGCCCCGCTGTTCGACATCGCCCGTAACGGCCTCGAGCAGAACGCGTTCGACCGGCTCACACACGAACTCACCCGAGCCTGAACCTCACTGCGACCCCCCCCGGCAACGACTACTCCTTCGACGAGATCCCCGAGACGATCCCGGTCGGGTCGCGTCTGGAACTGCAGAACGTGTCGGCCACTGAGTTGCACGACTGGTCGGCTTCCGTCTGCCCGACGACGAGACCAGGTCGGTGACCGTTCACTGCTCGCGCCCGCGAAGCGCTCGGCATTCCCAGGTCGGCCACCGAACTCGACTTCGTCAAGAAATCTTGATCTGATCCGGCCGACGTGCCGAACCGTGAGGCATGCGAACGGTTGACCGATGTCACACGGCCCGTTTCATCGCTGCGTCCCGGACGGCCCATGGCCGCCGTCGCACGAGCGCGTCTACCGAAATGGTTCGGGCGGGTACATCGGCCGACGTGTACATGGCGGGCGAGGGGCGATCGCAGAGCCCCGACGTCGCCCGTAGTGCCGCTCCCCTCGCGTCCCGCCACCCCTCGCCATACAAACAAGGAGAAGACATGACGCCCATCAGTCAAACCCGATCACCCCGGAGGTGGCGACGATATGTCGCTGCCGCCAGCGGTGTCGCCCTCGTCGGTGGCGTTGCTGTCGTCGCGGGTGGCCCGCTCGGCATTGGTGCTTCCAGCCACCGCGAGGCACCGCTGATCGCGGGTGACCCCCGCGCCGACAACACCGACGTCTACGCGTTCGTGAGCCCAGACGCTCCCGACACCGTGACACTGATCTCGAACTGGCTCCCGTTCGAAGAACCGAACGGCGGCCCGAACTTCTACACATGGGCTGACGACACTCGCTACACGATCAAGATCGACAACGACGGCGATGCTGTCGCCGATCTCACCTACGTGTGGGTGTTCGACACCGTCACCCGTGATCCGAATGAGCAGTTCTTGTCCAACACCGGACAGGTGACGTCGCTCGACGATCCCGATTTGAACGTGTACCAGACGTATGACCTGACGCTCGAGGCCGAAGGTGCACCGTCGGTCGCGCTGCTCGGCAACGGCGACGGCGTCACGTCGCCCGGCGATCCGATCGCTGCACCGTCGATTGCAGGTGCTGCATCGATGCCGGACTACACCCCGCTCCGCGATCAGGCGGTCTACCCGCTCGTTACGGGCGGGCAGACCTATGCAGGTCAGGCCGATGACCCGTTCTTCCTCGACCTGCGAGTCTTCGACCTCCTCTACGGCGGCGACGCCTCCGAGGTCGGCCAGGACACGCTGGCCGGCTACAACGTGAACAGCGTTGCCATCCAGTTGCCCAAGGAGGCTCTCGCCATCAACGGCGATGCCGCTGCGAACCCGGTCGTCGGGATCTGGAGCACGACCGAGCGTCGCAGCGCCCTC
>JANNNB010000014.1:0-5825 GCA_031398325.1 Actinomycetes bacterium | reverse complement strand
AGATACTCACGCACCAGGTGCTCCGTGGCGGCAAGGGTCGTCAGGACAAGCCGAAGACGGCCGCCCAGACGCGGAACATCGACACGATCGAACAGAACGTCATCACGTACGGACTCGGCCCCGCTGGCACCGGCAAGTCCTGGCTCGCCGTCGCGATGGCGGTGCAGGCGCTGCAGAACAAGCAGGTGCAACGCATCATTCTCACTCGTCCGGCGGTCGAGGCGGGCGAGCGGCTCGGCTTCCTGCCCGGTGACCTGATGGCCAAGATCGACCCGTACCTCCGGCCGCTCTACGACGCGCTGTACGACATGCTCGACCCTGACGGTGTCGCTCGGCTCCTCGAACGACAGGTGATCGAGGTTGCGCCGCTCGCTTTCATGCGGGGCCGCACCCTCAACGACAGCTTCATCATCCTCGACGAGGCACAGAACACGACCCCCGAGCAGATGAAGATGTTCCTGACGCGTATCGGGTTCAACTCGCGGGTTGTCGTCACCGGTGACACGACGCAGGTCGACGTCGCCAACGGCAAGAGCGGGCTCGCCGGACTCGAACGGACCCTCACGGGCATCGACGGTCTTGCCTTCGTGAAGCTCACCGGCTCGGACGTCGTGCGGCACAAGATCGTCGCCGACATCGTCGCGGCGTACGAGAAGCAACCGCCCGTACCCACGTGACGGCTCCGGTGTCGGTGGTGTGCACCGATGAGCGCCCAGCGGACCGCTCAGACCTGCCGATCGATGTGGCCCGATGGGCAGGCCTTGCCGAACAGGTGCTGATGGCGGAGGGCGTGGCCGGCGAACTGACCCTGACGTTCATCGACGAGGCCGACATGGCAGAGCTGAACGCCGAGCACATGGGCAAGGACGGCCCGACCGACGTGCTTTCGTTCCCGCTCGACGATGACGGCGACGAGCCGATGCCTGGCGTTCCGACCCTGTTGGGAGACATCGTGATCAGCCCGACGGTCGCAGCGCGGCAGTTCGCCGATCACGCCGGCACATTCGACGACGAGATCGCGCTCCTGGTGGTCCACGGGATCCTGCACGTCCTCGGGCACGATCATGCCGAGCACGGCGAGGCCGAGACCATGCGCTGGCGCGAGCTGGAGCACCTCACCGCTCTCCACTGGAGAGGACCGGCACCCGTCGGATTCCGGCAGACGCACGACTGATCAGTAGCGTCGCCGCCCATGGAGATCTCACTCGACGGCAAGGTTGCACTGGTCACCGGAGCATCGAAAGGCATCGGCAAGGCGATCGCCTCGTCGCTGGCTGCGTCCGGTGCGAAGGTGATGATCAACAGCCGAAAGCAGGACCAGCTCGAGTTGGCCAGGGCGGACATGGACGGCGACGTCGAGATCTTCGCGGCGAACGCCGGCGACGACGATGCCGGCGAGCGTGCGGTGAGCGCAACGATCGAGCGGTTCGGCGGGCTCGACATCCTCGTCAACAACGCCGCCACCAACCCGTACTTCGGTGCGACGCTCGGTGTCGACGGCCCGCGCTATGACAAGACCTTCCAGGTCAACCTCAAGGCGCCGCTGTTCTGGAGCCAAGCGGCGTGGAACGCGGCGTTCAAGGACAAGCCCGGCACGATCATCAACATCGCGTCGGTCGGCGGCCTGCGTGCCGAGGGTGGTCTCGGGGTCTACAACCTCACCAAGGCGGCGTTGATCCATCTCACCCGACAGCTCGCAGGCGAGCTGGGCCCGACCCGAGTCGTCGGCATCGCCCCGGGACTCGTGCAGACCGACTTCGCCGCGTTCCTCGTCGACAACTTCGGTGACAAGCTCGCCGCCCGCCTGCCGTTGCAGCGCCTCGGTGAGCCGCAGGACATCGCCAACCTCGCCGTGTTTCTCGCGAGCGACCTCGCGAGCTGGATCACCGGCGAGACCTATGTGATCGACGGCGGCGCCGGCGTGGCGCCGAGCACCTGATCGCGCCGGCGCACGACCTTGCCGAGAGCCGTGCGGGGGAGTGCGTCGACGATCACGAGGGACTTCGGTGCCATGAACGCCGGGTGGGTCGACTTCACGTGCGCCCGAAGGTCGTCGAGGCTCGGCGGATCGCCCGCAGGGACCACGACTGCCTCCACGATCTGCCCCCACTCCGCGTCGTCGATGCCGCGCACCATCACCTCGCGGACTGCTGGATGACCGGCGAGTACCGCCTCGACGGTCTCGGGCCAGACATTCTCGCCGCCACTGATGATCATGTCGTCACGCCGTCCTTCCACGTGGAGGCGCCCGTCGTCGAGCCACCGCCCGACGTCACCGGTCGGGAGCCAGCCGTCGGCGTCGAACGGTCGTCGACCGTCGCGGTACGTCCGCAGGAGCATCGGTCCGCGCAGCCAGATCTGCTGATCTTCGTCCAGCCTCACCTCGACACCGTCCAGCGGGACGCCGTCGTACACGACCCCGCTGCCGGTCTCGGTCATGCCGTAGGTCGTCACCGAGTTCGAGGGTCGGTCGTCGGGCGGCCGACTGCCGCCGAGCACGATCCATCTGAAGCGGGTCGGTTCGATCCGTCGCAGCGCGGTCGCGACGAGCGACACCATCGTGGCATCGCTCGCGTCGACTGCGTCCGCGTCGAACTCCGGCAGCACCGTCAGTCCGGTGCCGGTGTGGAGCGCCCGGGTGACCACCGACAGTCCGCCGACGTGCGAAAGCGGCAGACAGGCCAACCAGTGGTCCTGCGTCGTGACGCCGAGTCGGCGGCTGGTGGCCAGCGCCGACGAGGCGATTGCGTCGTGGGTGAGCACCACCCCCTTCGGGGTGCCACTCGATCCGCTCGTCGCGACGACGAGCGCGTCGCCGGGCTCGACCTCGTCGCCGACGCCCATCGCGTGGAACATCTCCCCCTTGGCCGCCGGTACGAGCCGTTGATCGACGGGAAACGCTGCGTCGCCCGCGTCCCAGATCCGCTGCAGTTGGTCGACGAACTCCGGCCCACCCCGTAGGTCCAGCGCAACGAGCTTTGGCGACACGGGATCAGGCCGTGACGGGATCGATCGGAGTCAGGACGCCGACGAGCGACTCGATCTCGGCGGCGATCGTGAGGCAACGAAGGTCGGTGAATCGGTCGCCCATGACCTGCACACCGACGGGCAGGCCGTCGGACATCCCGGCCGGCGTGATGACCGCCGGAATGCCGAGGACGTTGGCGTGTGTGACCGGGCGAATCGTGTCGACGAGGTCGATGCCGTTCACCTCCTGGTTGATGTCGGCCCCGTGGGCGAACGCCGGCTGTGCCCAGGTGGGGGAGAGCAGGATCGGATACTCCCGGAAAAAGGCCGACCAGAGGCGCATGATCCGGTAGCGATCGGCGTGCAGTGTCATGGCGCCGGGAAACTCGGTGGGCGGGACCCTCGAATCGAAGTCGCTGATGATCAGCTGGCCGTCCGGTCCCATCACGAGTTCGAGGAGCTCGCGTTGTGCCCGCAGATCGGCGATCAGAATCGCCATCCACAGCTCGATGACCCGTTCGTACTCGGGTGGTGTGGCATCGACGACGTCGTGGCCGGCATCCGAGAGTTGATCACCGATCGATCGGATGGCGGCCTCGATCCCGGGATCGGTCTTGCCGCCGGGCGGATCGGCGAGCACCCCGATCTTGAACCGCTCGCCGGGTCGGGCGTCCGCGAGTACGGCGGTGACGCTGCGTGGGTCGCGCCAGTGTTGGCCGGCGAGGATCTCCAACGCCGCTCGGACGTCGGCGATGTGGCGGGCCATCGGACCCTTGACGAGCATCAGCTGGGACGACAGCAGCTTGTCCTCGGGTGGATTGGCCGATGCCATCGGCACCACACCCGTCGTCGGCTTGATCGAAGCGATGCCACAGCAATGCGCTGGATTGCGCAGCGATCCACCGATGTCGTTGCCCAACCCGATCGGGCTCATCCCCGAGGCGATCGCCGATCCCTCGCCACCGCTGGAGCCGCCGGCCGTGACGTTCGGATTCCACGGGTTTCGTGTCAACCCGTGCAATGAGGAATCGGTGTGTACGCGCAGGCCGAAGTCAGGCAGGTTCGTTCGGGCGAAGGGGATCGCCCCTGCAGTTCGGAAGCGCTCGACCGTCGGCGAATCGATCGGTGCGATCGCATCGGCGAGCATCGGAACGCCATCGGTCGTCGGTGATCCGGCGACATCGATGTTCTCCTTCACAGTGCAGGGCACCCCGTGGAGTCGCCCGAGCGGCGCTCCAGCAGCGACGGCCGCATCTGCGTCGTCGGCGGCGGCACGTGCTTCGTCGGTCAGCAGGCGGACCACGGCGTTCAGGTCGCCGTTCACCTGCTCGACCCTGGCGAGGTGCGCCTCGAGTACTTCGCGACTCGACACCTCCTTGCCGGCGATCTTTTCGGCCAGTTCCAACGCGCCCAGTTGCCACAGCTCACTCATGCGGCCCATCATGGCGCACTCATGCGCCGTTGGATCACTGGAGCCCGCCCCCGAACCCTTCCTGCAGCGGTCGTACCGGTCGCCGTCGGCGCGAGCTGCGCGGTCGGCGCCGGCGATGTCGTCTGGTGGCGTGTCGTGCTCGCTCTGGTGGTGAGCCTGTCGCTCCAGGTGGGCGTGAACTATGCCAACGACTACAGCGATGGTGTTCGTGGCACCGACGACGTGCGCGTCGGCCCGGTGCGCCTCGTCGCAAGCGGTCTGGCCAGCCCGGCCGCCGTGAAGCGCGCCGCAATGCTCGCGTTCGGGGTGGCGGCCATCGCCGGCCTCGTCATCGCGCTCGACACGTCGCTCTGGCTGCTCGCCGTTGGCGCAGCTGCCATCGCCGCTGGATGGTTCTACACCGGCGGCCCCAGGCCGTACGGATACCTCGGGCTCGGCGAGGTGTTCGTGTTCGTGTTCTTCGGTCTCGTGGCGACTGCAGGTACGACGTTCGCTGCGATCGAGGATGTCACCGGCTTGTCGATCGTGATGGGTTGCTCCGCCGGAGCGCTCGCGTGTGCGTTGCTCGTGATCAACAACCTGCGCGACATCCCGACCGATCGCGAGGTCGGCAAGCGGACGCTCGCGGTGCGCCTCGGTGACCCCCGTACCCGCCGGTTCTATGTCGCGCTCGTCGGCTCGTGCTTCGCGTTGTCGGCCGTTGCCGCCGTGTGGCGTGTGCCCGCTCTGATCTCGTTCGTTGCCGTGCCACTGGCCGTCGCTCCGGTTCGGGCGGTCCTGGGCGGCGCATCGGGTCGCGAGCTCATCGGCGTGCTCGGAGCAACCGGTCGGCTGCAGCTCGCGTTCGGCCTCGCCGCATCGCTCGGATTGCTCCTCGGAAGCTGAATGCCACCGCAGAGAATCCGGAAATCGTCAGGCCAACCTGCCTTCGAGGCAGGCCAGCTTGACCATTCCTCAGATCGTGCGCCGGTGCTCGCTCCAGCGTTCGGCGAGCCACTCCGCGATGACATCGGCGGTGAGCGACGGCTCCTCGAGGTGGACGCTGTGGCCAGCGTCGGGGATCACCACGAAATCTGCCCCGGGTAGGAGCGAGACGAGGCGCTCACCGAGTTCACGGAATCTGGCGTCGAGCGCTCCGGCGACCACGAGCACGGGAACCTCGATCTCGCCGAGACGGTCCCAGAGTGGGTCCTGGGTCCCGGCCCCGGTCGACCGAAGGCTGTCTGCGAGTCCCTCGGCGGTGTTGCGGAGCCGGTCGGCTCGTTGATCGTTCGATGACGTGAGCCGTGCGAACAAGGGCGTGGCCAGCCACTCGTCGATGAAGCGTTCGACGCCGACCTGTTCGATGTGGTCGGCCAGATCCTGGTCGGCACGGAGCCGGGCCTCGCGCTCGGCGGTGTCGTCGATGCCAGCGGTCGCCCCGATC
>JANNNB010000348.1:0-23488 GCA_031398325.1 Actinomycetes bacterium | reverse complement strand
GAGAGACACCGGCCGAGAACGCGCTCCCGGTGCTCTCGGGATGATCGGCAACCCATGCGTCGAGGACGGCGTGCACGATCGCCGAGTCGTCGACCGGCGCGGATGTCGGTACTGCGACGTCGGTGCTCGTGGGCGCTGATGTGCGGCTCGACGGTCCCGTCGTCGAGGCCTCGGGGTCGCTCGAACACGCAGTCGCGACGACGAGCAGGCCGAGGAGTGCGCCGAGTGTTGTGTGTCGAAGTCTGATCATGAACCCATGGTGCGCAACGGCTCGCGTCACCACATCCGTCTTGAGTCGAGACGTCATCGACGATCGTCGGATCTGACGCGTGGCGGCACCCATCGTCCGACGTGATACCAGCGGGTTCCGCATCTCGAACATCTATACGTCGCAAGTCCTTTGACACGAACACACGTTGTATCCTTGGATCATGAGCCAGCAGGCTGTGATCGAGGAGCAACTGAACGAGGTGGCAGGGCACCTGAACGCTCAGCACGCACGCCTCGTCAGCCTCACGGTCGCCCTGATCGCCGACGAGCTGCCCTGGGCGAGCGAAGATCTGTGGACCGTGGAGCAGTACCTGTGCTGGCGCGTCGGTCTCAGCCCGGCACGCGCCCGCCAGGTTGCCGATGTCGCTCGCCGAGCCGAAGCGTTCCCCGAATGCATGACCGCATTCGAACGCGGCGAGCTGACGTTGGATCAGGTCAGCGCGATCGTGCGCAAGGCGCCGAGCTGGACCGATGCAGAAATCACCGAGCTCGCCAAGGTGATGACCGTTCGCCAGCTGCAGTACGTGGTCGGCAAGTACTCGTTCCCACAGATGCCAGGCGACGAGGAGTCGCGCGATGCGATCGGCGACTCGGCCGACATCGTCGGTCAGCCGCCATGCGATCACCCGACAGACGAGGCGAGCGCCTCGGATACCGGCGGCCACGGCTGCGATGGCACCGACCAACCGGACGATCGGTGTTCCTTCCATTTCGACGACGACGGCAGATTCCATCTCCATCTGGAGACCGATCTCCTGACGGGCACGATCATCTCCAACTCCCTCATCGAAGCCCGCGACGCCCTCTTCCAATCCGGCCAATACGATGTCGATTGGGTTGATGCCATGCGATCGATCGCCGAGCGGTCGATCGACGGCATCGCCTCCACCGAGCGCCGCAATCGATGGAGGATCAACTTCCACGTCGCCTCGACGGGCGGATGTGTCGACGCACACGGCTTCAACGTGCCCGACGCGATCCGCCGGTACATCACCTGCGACGGTCTGTTGTCGCCCGTGTTCACCGACGACGGGTACCCCGTCTCGGTCGGTCGTTCCCAGCACATCGTCCCCGACCGCACACGACGGCTGGTCGAACTCCGCGACCAGGGCTGCCGTGTACCCGGATGCACCGCCCGCCACTTCGTCGAAGTGCATCACATCATCCACTGGGAAGACGACGGACCGACGGACACCTGGAATCTGATCAGCCTCTGTCCACATCATCACCGCCTGCACCACAAGGGCAAGCTCGGAATCAGCGGAAACGCCGACATCCTCGACGGGGTCACTTTCACCAACAACGTCGGCGCACCGATCAGACCGAGTGGCGCCAGACCCAAGCCCCCCGGGGCACCTCCGCCGCCGATGGGCACGTACCGACACCCCGACGGCGGCCGACTCGACCCCCGCTGGCTCTACTTCACCCCACCACCCGAGCTTCGTTCAGAGGTGTGGGCGTACCATCCGGACAACCCGGCGAATCGACCTGACCGGGTCGCAGCGATCGAACGCGAGCGGTTGGACCACCGCCCCGACTTCGACTGAGCCCGACTTCGACTGAGCCCGCGAGCAGCAGCGAGACGTCAGTTGCGGGCGAGGGTGCCGAGATACAGTTCGATGACCTTCGGGTCGGCGAGCAACTCGCGGCCAGATCCGGTGTAGGCGTTGGTCCCCTGGTCGAGGACGTAACCGCGGTCGCACACCTGAAGGGCGCGCCGGGCGTTCTGTTCGACCATCAGGATCGCGACACCGGCATCGTTGATCAGCTTGCAGCGCAGGAAGACCTCGTCCTGGAGCAGTGGTGAGAGTCCGGCCGAAGGCTCGTCGAGCAGCAGGAGCACCGGGTCGAGCATCAGCGCACGACCCATGGCGACCATTTGACGTTCACCACCAGACAGCGAGCCCGCCTTCTGATCGGCGCGCTCGGCGAGACGGGGGAACAGGCCCGTGACGACCTCGTATCGAGCGTTGAACGACTTGGGGTTGAGGAAGCAACCCATCTCGAGGTTCTCGCGCACGGTCAGCGACGGGAACACGTTGTTCGTCTGGGGCACGAAGCCAACGCCACGCTGGACGAGCTTGTGCGGGGGCTGGCCGGTGATCTCGTCACCGTCCAGGCGCACGACACCGGAACGAATCGAGACGAGGCCGAGCACGGCCTTCATCAACGTCGACTTGCCGGCACCGTTCGGGCCGATGATGCCGACGAACTCGCCGGCGCCGACCACGAGGTCGCAGCCATTCAGGATGTTCACGCCCGGCACGTACCCGGCGACCAACGCCTCGCATTCGATGATGTTGTCGGTCATGCCGTACCCCCCGCCGGATCGCCGCTCGCCGAATCGCCGCTCGCCGAATCGCCGCTCGCCGAATCGCCGGCACTGGGGAGTTCGCCGGATTCGACCTCAAGCTCCTTCAACTCGGCCTCGACTTCGCTCTCGGACATCGCGCCGAGATCGAGGTCGTGGTGGGCACCGAGGTACGCATCGATCACGTCGCGATTGCCGGAGATCTCGCTCGCCGTACCCTCGGCGATGATTCGGCCGCCGGCCATCACGACGACCCAATCGCTGATCTCGTGCACCATGTCCATGTCGTGCTCGACGAAGAGCACGGTGCGCCCCTCGTTCTTCAGCTCCTTCACGTGCGACAGGAGGCTCTGCTTGAGCGCAGGGTTGACGCCGGCCATGGGCTCGTCGAGCATGATCAGCGTCGGGTCCGTCATGAGTGCCCGCGCCATCTCGAGGAGCTTGCGCTGGCCACCCGAAAGGCCGCCGGCGAATTCGTCACGCATGTGGCTGAGCTTGAAGCGCTCGAGCAGCGCGTCGGCCCGCTCGGTGATGTGGCGCTCCTCGTCACGCCAGAGGAAGCGGAACGGCCCTGCCCAGAGCTTCTCCCCGCGCTGATTCGGCGCTCCCAGACGCATGTTCTCGATCACCGTGAGCCGGGCGAGTGCCTTGGTGAGCTGGAAGGTGCGCACCATGCCGAGCTTGGCGACCTTGTGGGCCGACGAGTCGGACATGAGATGTCCGTCGAATCGCGACACGCCCTGATCGGGCTTGTCGAAGCCGGTGAGCAGGTTGAAGAACGTCGTCTTGCCGGCGCCGTTCGGGCCGATCAGGGCCGTGATGCGATTGCGTTCGACCTCGAGGTGTTCGACATCGACGGCCATCAGACCGCCGAACTGTCGCCGGATCCCCTCGGCCACGAGGATCGGATCGTTCTTGGCCATGCCGGGAGTGCCGTTGGAGGCGGGGGCATCAACGGACATCGAAGACCTGCTCTCGCTTGTCGCCGAAGATGCCCTGCGGTCGGAAGATCACGAGTGCGGCCAGTGCGAGTCCGGCCACGATGTTCTTGACGATGCCGAAGTTGGTGGTGTCGACGATCCAGTCGGGGATCTTGTCGTTGCGGGTCGCCTGCTGCAGGACGTTGTCGACGAGCTGGATCACGAAGAAGAAGATGATCGTGCCGACGATCGGACCCTTCACACGTCCGAGGCCGCCGAGCACGATGATCAAGAATGCGAAGAAGGTGAGTGTGGTGGCGAATTCACCGGTTTGGGCCGACTGCTTCTGGGCGGAGAGCCAGAGGCCGCCGATCGACCCGATCACACCGCCGATCACGAGACTCTGCATCTTGAAGGCCAGCACGTTCTTGCCGAGCGCACGCGCTGCGTCCTCGTCCTCTCGGATGCTGCGGAGCACGCGACCCCATGGGCTGCGCATGAGGGCCCAGATGAACACCGAGATGAGGACGACGAGCGTCCACCCGACGATCATCATGAACAGGCGATACCCGTCGATCACCTGCGCTCCCATGTTGAAACGCGCCGTGTTGTCGATCGGATTCAGGTCCTCGAAGAACGTGGTCCACCCGTTGCGTCCATCGGTGCCGCCCGTGAGCCAGGTGAACCGCGTCGAGTTGAGGAAGAACCGGATGATCTCCGCGACGGCGATCGTGACGATGGCCAGATAATCGGCGCGCAATCGAAGGGTCGGCAAGCCCAGCGCGAGCGCCAGCAACACCGAACACACCAGCATGAGTGGTAGGGCCCAGTACCACGACCAGCCGTACGCCACGATCGGGATCGAGAAGGCGTACGCACCGACCGCGGCGAAACCGGCCTGGCCGAAGTTGAGCAGTCCGGTGTAGCCGACGTGCACGTTCAACCCGGCCGAGATGATGCAGTAGCCCGCGGCGGCAGCATTGATCGCGGTGTAGAGGGCGTTCCAGAAGATCAGGTCCCAATTCATCCGATCCTCTCCTTCGATCCGAGAATGCCCTGGGGTCTGATGAGCAGCACGAGGATCAACACGATCAGCGCACCGACCGTCTTGAGGTCGTTGGCGTTCGGGACGACCCATGTCCAGAGTTCGACGAAGATGCCGATCACGAGGCTGCCGAGCAAGGCGCCGAACGGATTGCCGAGACCGCCGAGCGTGATCGCTGCGAACATCAGCAACAGCAGGGTGAAGCCCATGTCCCACTTGATTCCGAACTCGAGGCCGTAGAAGACGCCGCCGAGACCGGCGAGTGCGCCGCCGAGCACCCATACGAGCAGGATCACCCGGTCGGTGTCGATGCCGCTGGACGACGCGAGGTCAGGGTTGTCGGAGACCGCTCGAATCGCCTTGCCGAAGCGGGCCTTGAGGAGGAACAGCGCCACGCCGACGATGACCAGCGCCGAGATCACGATGATGAACAGGGTGCGGGGCGGGAAGTCGATCGGGCCGATCGAGATCGGATCGCGCTGGAGCGTGTACTGCTGGAACGCCTTGAGATCGCCGCCGAAGAGGTACAGCCAGAGGTACCGCATCGCGAGCGCGACGCCGATCGACACGATCATCATGGAGGTCAGGCTCGTGGAACGGTGACGCAGCGGCCCCCACAGGCCCTTTTCGAACCCGGCACCGAGCAGCCCGGTCAGTGCGATGGCGATCAGCGCGGCCGGAACGACGTGCAGACCGAAATCGGAGTTGACGACGTATGCCGCGAATGCGCCGAAGGTGACCATCTCGCCGTGAGCGAAGTTCGAGAGGCCGGTCGTGCCGAAGATCAGGGAGAGGCCGATCGACGTGATCGCAATGATCATCGCCAGCTTCAGCCCGTTGGCGAGCGTCTGCGGGAGCAGGCTCCACTTTCCCTTGACGTCGCGAGCGTCCTCACCGAGGAAGAACGCCCTCGTGACATTCTGGTTGCCGGCCACCTCGGCCACCTGCTGGTCCTTGCCGTCCTCGGCCGCCAGACCCTCGGGGAGCGTCTCGATGTCGATGCGCACCACGTACGAACCGGGATCGGCCAACGGGATCACGTAGACGCCGTCGGCGTCGGTGACCGTCTCGCCGACGACGGTGCCGCCCTCGTCCTCGACGAAGACCCGCACGTCCGGAACGGGTTCGGTCACCCGCTCGCCGTCTTCCAGGAAGCGATTCTGCACTCGACCCGTGATCGACTGCGGCGCATCGTCCTCCTGCGCGTGCGCGTTCCCGGATTGTGTGGTGATGCCGACGACAGCCAACGCAACGACGAATGCTGCCAGCCAGACGCGCCATGTTCGCGTCCAGCGCCCAGGTTCCATACCCATGTTGGGGCGAGATGTTACATGGATCGGGCGGCGGTGCCCGCAAACGCGAGCGGTACTTCCGCTGCGGCCGCCGGTTGGCGCACCCCCGAGGCGAGCCACACCGTGGCGACCCACAGGGCGGTGGCACCGGCGATGTGGGCCCCGACGAGGATCTCGGGCACACCGGTGAAGTACTGCACGTAGCCGATGCCACCCTGCAGCACGGCGATGAACATCCAGGCCGACAGCGTGCGAGCCGAGCGGTCGCGAACCGCGCCGGGCTCTCGACGCATCTGCAACACGAGCGCAAGCGCCACGCCCACCGTCGCGATCACCGAGATGCTGTGGATACGGGCGACGTTGGAGACGTCGAAGCCCCATCGGCGGACGTCCTCATCCCCGGCGTGGGGCCCCGTGCCGGTCACGACCGTGCCGGTCACGATCGCGACCCCGGTCAGAACGGTCACTGCGGTCGCGAGATTCCGAAAGCGTGTGCTCGCCGCCGGCCCGCGTGACGAACCGTCCAGAGAGGATCGGCGGACCGCGACCAAGGCGAACGCAATGGACGCCATCGCCAACAAGAAATGCGACTGCACGAGGGCCGGGTGCAGGTCGGCGCGCACGGCGATCCCGCCGACGACACCATTTGCGAGCACGGTCACGAGCACGAGCAGCGACGGGATGACGAGCCCCGTCGGGCCTCGTCGCGGCCGTCGCGGCCGGACACGGAACGACCCGATCGCCATCAACAGCGTCGGGATTCCGATCACCCCACTGAGCAGCCGATTGACCTGTTCGATCGCAGTATGGCCACTCGAGACGTCGACGAACGACTGGTCGTTGCAGTTGGGCCAGTCGTCGCAGCCGAGCCCGCTTCCGGTCAGGCGCACCACTCCCCCGGCGACGACCAGTAGACAGAGGCCAGCGGTCGTCACGAGTGCGATCTGTCGAAACCGACGCTCACTCAACGTCCAGCGATCCATGCGCTGTCGAGGATATGAGTAGGTTCGGGCAGGTGCTGAGTTCGTTCGACGACTTTCCTGTCCATCAGACGTCACAACCGATCGCCCACACGGCATCGTCCGACCTGAACCACTACGACCGGTACTTCTTCAACGGGTACACCCGTGACGCTCGGCTGTACTTCGCAGCTGCGATGGGCCTCTATCCCAACCGTCACGTGGCCGATGCAGCCTTCAGCGTCGTCGTCGACGGCGGCACGCTCGATGCTCGCCAGATCAACGTCCACGCCTCCCGCCGCGCTCCGACGGATCGGGCGGATGCCAACCAGGTCGGGCCGATCAGCGTGGAGGTGCTCGAACCGCTGTCCGCCCTGCGGCTGGTGGTCGAGGCCCCCGAACAGGGCCTGCGGGCCGACCTCACCTTCGTCCGCCGCTCTGCGCCCATCGAGGAGCCGCACTTCCGGCACCAGGTCGGTGTGCGGGTGATGTTCGACTACACCCGCCTCACCCAGTTCGGTGGCTGGGAGGGTTGGATCGAGATCGACGGCGTACTCACCGATCTGGAGCCAGGTGAGACGTTGGGCTCTCGCGATCGTTCGTGGGGGGTCCGGCCCGTCGGCGAGCGCGGCTCGACCGGCGCCCCGGTCGCCGATCCACAGTTCTTCTGGTTGTGGGCACCGATCAACTTCGACACGTTCTCCACCCATTTCGACGTGAACGAGCTGTTCGACGGCAAGCGGTGGCACGAGACAGGGGTGATCGCCCCCGTCGACACGGGCGATGGTCCGCTTCCCGAGGCGATGCGTTCGATGGACTATCGGGTCGGCTGGGCGCCCGGTACTCGATACGCGGAGTGGTTCGAGATCGATCTCGTTCCGTGGGTGGGCGAACCCTCGACGATCCGCCTCGAGCCGCTGTTCCACTTCCAGATGCTCGGCATCGGGTACGGGCATCCCGAGTGGAGCCACGGCGTGTGGAAGGGGGAACTCGCCGTCGGAGGAGACCGCTGGGATCTGCCGATCGAGAACCCGAACGCGTACGAGCACGTGCACATCCAGGCGATCGTGCGGGCGACGACGTCCGGCGGTGTCGGCGAGCACGGAGGCATCGGCATTCTCGAGCAGCTCGCGCTCGGCCGGCACACCCCGACCGGCCTCGACGGTCTCCTCGACGGCTTCCAGGCGCGCTAGTCGGGGATTCGGCCTTGCGTCGACTGCTACGTGTGTCGGATCGTCATGCCACCGTCGACCGGGATCGACGTTCCGTTGACGAAGCTGGCGCTCGGCAGACACAGGTTGAGGGTCATGTGTGCGACCTCCTCGGGGTCGCCGTAACGACGCAACGGGACGCGTCGCCTCGCGTACGTCGACTTGGCCTCGGGATCGATCCCGGCCGTCATCCCGGTGTCGATCGGCCCCGGACAGATGCAGTTCACGGTGACCCCGTGCCGACCGAGCTCCACCGCCATGCTCTTGGTCAAGCCGACGACGCCCGCCTTCGTCGCCGCGTACGCGCTCAGGCCAGCCGTTGTCACGATCGATTCGGTCGAGGCGATGTTCACGATGCGTCCGTCGCCGGCGGCGATGAGGTGCGGGACGGCGTAGCGGATCAGCCGGGCGTGTGCCGTCAGGTTCACGTCGAGGGTGCGGGCCCAGTTCGTCTCGAAGTCGCCTTCGCTCTGGAACGCCGAGTTGACGAGGGAGATGCCGGCGTTGTTCACGACGATGTCGAGTCGGCCTGCCCACTCGACCGTCTGCTCGACGAGCGTGCGGAGTTCGTCGAGTTCAGCGACATCGCACACCACCCCGAGCACCGAGTCGGGACCGTGAACCGCGACGATCTCGGCGACGACGGTCTCGACACGGTCCGGACCGAGGTCGGCCACCACGACCCGGGCCCCCTCGTCGGCGAACAGATGAGCGGTCGCCCGGCCCATGCCGCTCGCTGCCCCCGTGACGATCGCGACCTTTCCGGCGATCGACCGCGAGAGGGTCGTCAGCCGTCCGCTCAACCCGCACTCCAGCGCTGAGCGCCGCCCATGCCGTACTGCTTGAGGATGAGTGCTCGCTCGACCGTGATCGCCATGAAGCCCGTATCGGGCGAATTGTCGGGCCCGCCGGGAGCGAACGCACTCAGGTCGTAGTCGAACACGCCCTCCCACAGTCGGCGCTTGGTCTCCAGATCGGTGAAGAGCTCCGCGGTCCCCCAGATCTCGACACCGTCGCCGTTCTCCGTCACCTGCCAGTGCATCGCCACGTTCGGGTTGGCCGCGATGTTCGTCGACTTGGTCGACGGCACACCGACCATCAACCAGCACACGTCGCCCTCCCAACAGGGATGAACGGGAACGACGTCTGGCTTGTTGTCGGCACCGACGGTTGCGAGGTGCGCCCACATGCTCAGCCCGGCGGCGAATTCCTTCACGGCGTCGAGGGTCACGGATTCAGTCATTTCGGATCTCCATTCGGGGTCGTTTCGTGATGCAGGTTCAGTTGGTCGAAGCGGTACGTCAGGTCGGTCGAATCTCGTAGAAGGCGTTGATCGAGTGGTCGATCTCGAGTTGGCGGAAATGGTGGAACCCGGCAGCGAGCGAGAGCTCCCTGGCCAGGTTCGCCGGGAGTCCGAGGGTTCCCAGTCCGGCACCGTCGGGTGAGGACATCGCCGACGACATGCACGACAACACACTGATGCCGTACATCAGCGCAGCCATGGGATTCTTCGCGACGTTGTCCGCGAAGGTGTCTCGGGCCTTGATGTCGACGAGCAGCCACGTCCCGTCAGCGGCGAGCGCGGCACGGATGGCCGCGATCATCCCGACCGGGTCGGTCATGTCGTGGATGCAGTCGAACGTGGTGATGACGTCAAAGTGACCGTCGTTCGGCAGCGCCTCCTCGCGCGGGTCGACGAAACGCACGTTGGTCAACCCGGACGCGGCCAGCCGATCGCGAGCACGGTCGAGCGCGTGGCGGGAGATGTCGTAGCCGACGAATCGGCTCGCCGGGAACTCAGCGGCCATGAGCATGACCGCACCTCCGGCGCCGCAGCCGATGTCGGCGACATCGATTCCGCTCCGCAGCCGATCGACGACGCCGTCGAGCGCCGGCAGCACGTCGGGCAGGAGGTGGTGGCGGTTCCAGGGTTCGAAGCTTCGCTCGATGCCGACCGCTCCTTCGGGACCGTGGCTGTCGTAGTCGTGCCCGACACCGGTGCGAAAGCTTTCCGGCATCACCTCGAGCGCCGCCATCGTCTGCGGAAATCGATGGAACATCCCCATTCCGTAGGCCTCGTGGTCGGGAGACGCGAGTACCGCGGCCGCTTCCGGCGTCAGGAAGAACCGCTCCCCGCCGGGTGCCGGTGTGGCACCGTTCTCGACGTCGACCGAGATGAGCTTCGCAGCTGCCTGGTTGTACGCCCACTCACGCACCCATCGCTCGTCGAGGCCGGTGCGGGTCGCCAGTTCTTCCGCCGTGATCGGTGAGCCGGCCGATGCCAACTCGACGAACAGACCCAGCTTGTCGCCGAGGTGGACCATCCCGGCGGTGACGGCTCCGCTCAGCTGCGTGAAGAGCCCGAACGAATAGAACTTGAGCAGATCCGGATCCGCAGTGCGCTCGCTCATGGTCCCCGACCCTAAACCGTGCGGAGGGCGGCCTCGTCAGCGAGTGCGGTCCGCGGCCGGCAGATGTTCGAGGTCGCTCAACTTCGAGAGACAGAACGTGTAGCCGTCGTGGAGTGGCATCGCCTCGATCCGGCTGACCGACGTGTGGCCGAGGACGAATCGGTCCCACTCCCAGGGTGTGGCCTGGAGTCCGAGCAGGTGACCGATCGCAACCGAGTTCGTGCCGGCGTGGGCAATCAGCGCGATCCGCGCCCCAGGCTCCTCGATCTGCCAGATCGGCAGGTCGACGTCGGTGCGGACCACGCCACGGTCGGCCAGGAAGGCGGCCGCTCCCGAACGGATCCGTGCCACGAACTCACGGATCGATTCGCCGCCTTCGAGCCCCGACCACCGGGCCTCGGCGGGGCGACCTCGCAGTTCTGCGTACGCTTCGGCCGCCTTCTCCGACGGCGTTCCGTGCCACATCGGGTCGCGGATCTCCTCGAGCCAGTCCTCGATCACCTCGTCCCGGCCGAGCGCAGCGAGCAGAGGTGCAGCAGTCTGACGGGCGCGAACCAGAGGTGACACGAGCACTTCGTCGAATGCCTCGGTCTGCAATGCTTCGGCCAGCTGCGCCGCCTGGAGGTGCCCCCGATCGGTGAGCGGGGGGTTGACCACGTTCAGCCCGTCACGTATCCATTCGGGCTCCCCATGCCGGATCAACACGATCTCCATGGTCATGACTGTAGAGAGTGCCTCTCCGGAGACCCCGATATGTTGCCGACCATGTCGGCCCAGATGTATCAGCCCGGCTGGTACCCGGACCCGAGCGGGCGTTTCGAATTCCGTTTCCACAACGGTGTGCTCTGGACCGCGGACGTGTCGACGAACGGCCAGCGGTACGTCGACCCGCTCGGCGCCGAACCGACGGCGCCGCAGTCGACCGTCGTGGGTGCCCCGGCGGGCCGAAGCGGACTGGGACTTGCGTCGATGATCCTCGGCATCGTGGCGGTGTCGATCGCCTGGATGCCGTTCGTCGTCGTCGTCGGCGCCGTGTGTGCCGTCCTGGCGGTCGTCTTCGGGATCATCGCACTGCTCCGTCGTCGACACACCGAACGAGGCAAGGGGTTCGCCGTCGCCGGCCTCGTCACGGGTCTGCTCGCGTCGTTGCTGTGCGTGGTGGGCGTCGCCTTTTCGTTCGCGGTCGTTCGAGCCGTGGACCGATTCGACAACCCGGCGGCGAACCGGGTCACGGTGACATCCTGTGAGCTCGACGGGACGACGGCCCGCGTCGTCGGCGAGATCGAGAACCTCGACGACGTCGAGGCCGACTTCACGGTGCAGCTCGCGTTCACGAGGCCGGGCACCGACAATGCGCATCGATCGGGCCGGGCCTTCGTCGACGACGTCGCGCCCGGCGAGACCGCCGAATTCGAACTGACGCGCCAGGTCCGGCTCGAAGATGTCGACTGCATCGTCACCGACGTCACCGGGCCGCTCCCGTTCGGCCTCGAGATCGAAACGTGATCGAATCGCCCACGTTCGCGTGAACAACCTGCGGCGCCGAGCCGCAGTTTGTACACGCGAACGGTCGATCAGACCGACGTCGCTGACACCCAGGCGTCGTAGAGCCGGCGATAGGGCCCGTCGGCGGTGATCAGGTCGTCGTGGTGGCCGTCCTCCACCAGGCGTCCGTGCTCGAGCACCAGGACCCGATCCGCCCGCGCCGCGGTCGACAGCCGGTGCGCGATCGCGATCGTCGTGCGCGCCGCTGCGAGCCGCTCCAGGGCACGGGCGACCCGGACCTCGGTCAGGGCATCGACCGACGATGTCGCTTCGTCGAGGATGAGTACGTCGGGTCCCGCGAGTCCCGCTCTCAACAGTGCGACCAGTTGGCGCTCGCCTGCAGAGAGTTGATCGCCGCGCTCACCGACGTTCGTCGCAAGACCGTCCGACAACGAGTCGACCCAGTCGCGCACCCCGAGCTCGTCGACGACGCGCTCGACGTCGTGTGTCGTCGAGTGTTCGGCGGCGAAACGGACGTTGGCACTGATCGAATCGTCGAACAGGAATGGCTCCTGCGAGACCACGACGAGGCGCCGGCGCAACTCCGCGCGATCGACCCTTCGCAGCGGCACCCCGCCGAGCTCGATGGCGCCGATCGTCGGATCGGCGAAGCGGGCGATCAGCCGGCCGAGCGTGGTCTTTCCCGATCCGGTCGACCCGACCACGGCCACCTGTTGGCCGGCAGGGATCGTGACGTCGATGTGCTTCAGGACGGCCGAGTCGTCGCCTTCACGATCACGACTCGGATACGAGAACGTCACGTCGCGGATGTCGATCCGCAGCGTGCCGGGCGGAAGGGGAATCGGGTCGTCCGGTGGCGGCGGGCCGATCGGGAGATCGAGCACCGACAGGACGCGCCGCAGGCCAGCGACAGCGTTCTGCGTCTGATCGAGCACTTCGGTGAACTCCGCGATGGGTTCCAGGAATCGATACGTGAGAAAGATGAAGCCGACGACCGCGCCTGCGGTGAGGCTGTCCGAAGGACCGAGCCACACACCGACACCGATCACGGCCGAGATCGTGAACGCCGAGAAGATCTCACCGGACGGGAAGAGGAACGCGCCGATCAGCGAGGCCTTGATCTGCGCCGACGTCTTCACCTGTACCACGTCGTTGACCTGACGCTCCATCATCTCGCCCGCGCCGTACGCGCGAATGGTCGGCGTGCCCGACACCACCTCGGCGATCGTGCCCAACATGTCACCGTTCGCATGACGTGCGGCGTCATACGCTCGGACCAGGCGCGACTGGACCGCGCGCAGCACGAACGCCAACGGCATCGACACTGCGAACGCGACGAGCGCCAGCTGCCAGTTGTACGCCAGCATGACCGCACCCACGATGACCATCAGGGTCCCGTCGAGCAGCCATGCGAGCCCTCCCCATTGGAAGAACTGCGCGAGCGACTCGATGTCGCTCGTCACGCGTGACACCAGTCCGCCGCGCCGCTCGTCGTTGTGGGTCGCCAGGCTGAGCTGATGGATGTGCCCGATGAGCCGTGTCCGCAGGTCGTACAAGGCTCGCTCGCTCCGCTCACCCAGCCGCAGTGACGCCTGGCGCAACGCGAGCCCCGAGATCATCACGGCCACCGCGCCGATCAGCGCCATCCTCACGATCAGGTCGAACTGGACCTCCCCCGTGGTCTCGTCGATCCCGCGGTCGATGGCCTGCTGGATGAGGATCGGTACGACGACGCGCCCGCACGCGCCGATTGCAGCGAGGAGCCACGTGACGCCGAGGCCCTCGCGCAGGATGGGTGCGGTGTCGAGGCCACGTCCGATGATCCGGACCGCTGAATCCTGACTCGGGGGCGCGATGGTGCCCGCTCGCGCGATCAGGTTCGGATCGATCGTCGTCATGCGCGCACCGTCATTCGAAAACCGGGGGTCATATCGGCGCCACCGCAGTGTCGGAGCGGTCCGATTCGAACGCCTCGACCAGCTCCCGGTAGGCCGGCATGCGTCGCATGAGGTCGTCGTGTGGACCGTGGGCGACGACGCGACCAGCGGCGACGTACACCACGTCGTCGGCCAGCGCGATCGTGGACGGCCGCGATGCCACGATGACCACGGAGGTGTCGTGCAGGCGGGCACGCAGGTTCGCCAGGACGATCGATTCGGTCGTCGGGTCGAGCGCCGAGGTCGTGTCGTCGAGCACGAGCAGCACGGGCTGCCGAACGAGGGCCCGTGCGAGGGCCACGCGCTGACGCTGCCCCCCGCTCAGACTCACCCCGCGCTCGCCGACCACCGTGTTCAGGGCGGCGGGCAATTCGGACACGAACGATCGCGCCGCTGCCAGATCGAGCGCGGTCCAGAGTTCCTCGTCCGTGTAGTCGCCGCCCATGCGCACGTTGTCGGCGACCGTGCCGCCGAGCAGGAACGCCTCCTGGAACACGATGGATCGGACTCCGGGCGCCAGTCGAACCACCCCGGTCGTCGGCGCGACCAGCCCGGCCACGAGCATCGCGAGCGTGCTCTTGCCCGATCCCGTCGGACCGACGAATGCGGTCACGGAGCCGATCGGAACCTCGAGGTCGACGTCGACAACGGTGGGGAGGTCTTCGCCCTCGTGAACGAACGACACGCCGTGCAGCTCGACGCCGAGGCCGTCGGACGCCTCTGCGATGGCATCGGCCGGATCGGCCTCGAGCGGCTCGTCGACCACGGTCCGGACCCGCGTCCACGCGGCGATCGATCGCGGCAACTCCGACAGGGCGAATCCGATGAGCCGCAGGGGAAGCACGAGCAGCGTGAACAGGAAGATCGCGCTGGAGAACTCCCCGACCGTCAGATCGCTCGACTGGATCCTTGCCGCGCCGATCACGACCAAGGTGATGTTGGCGAGCGACGGGATCACGTCGAGGAAGCCTTCGAACCAGCTCCGGATCCGGATCGCCTTGAGGCGCGACGCCCTGACCTGCTCGGCGAGGCCGGCGAGCCGCTCGGTCTCGCGTTCCTCCGCCCCGTACGACTTCACGAGCTGCACGCCCTCGAAGCTCTCGTGGACGCCGGCGGAGAACTCGCCGAGCTGGTCCTGCGCTCTCGTGAAATGTACCGAGACCGCCCGCTCGTACACGACGTTCATCAACACGAGGGTCGGGAACAGCACGACCGCCACGACCCCGAGCCAGACGTCGATGGAGAAGAGCCAGATGGTCGAGATGACGATCATCACGACGGTCGAGGTGGCGAACGGGATCGGCGCCAGCACTGCCACGGAACCCTCGGCGTCGACGCCGGCGCGTTGCACCAGGTCGCCGTCCGGGCGTCGTGCGTGCCAACTCAGCGGCTGCCGGACGAGCCGTCCCACCACCTCGTTCGTGTACGTCTGGGAGACGTGCCACATCACGATGCCGGCGTAGGAGCGGCGCACCACCACCCCGATGGCGCGCACGATGCCGATGCCGATGATCATCACGATGCCCGTCACCACGGTGGCGACGGCGACCTCGCCCTCCTCGAAACGGGGCATGATCACGTTGTCGATCACCCATCCGATCGCGAAGCTCGACGCGATCGTGCAGACGGCGAACACTGCAGCACCCGACACGGCGATCAGGAAGTCCTTGGGGTGGACGCGGATCAACGCAAGGATGAAGGCGGCGTTGCGCCGGAAGTGACCCGCCGGAGGCGCGCCAGCGCCATCGGGGTTCTCGTCGACAGGCACGGCCACGTTTCTACCAGCCGGTTCGACGCATAGCGTCCTGGGTTGTGGCCACCAGCACACCGACCATGTACGGCGAACCCGAAGCCGACGACCGGTCGCATCCGTTTCGCCGGGCGCTCGTGTTGATGGCGCTCGTCGGACTCGCCGCGTTCTGGACGTGGGCACTCTTCTTCGCCTCGAAGGATGCTGTCAACAAGATCGACGACCGGGCGTGGGCAGAACGCGCAGAGGCGATCTGTGCCGAGGTCGATGCTCAGGTGCGTGCGCTGAGTACCCAGACGTCCACCGACCTCGACGTGCGCGCCGATCTCGTCGAAGAGTCGACCGATCTCCTGTCCGCCATGCTCGACGACGTCATGGCGGTCCTGCCGACCGACGAGAAGGGCCAGTCGATCGCGCCCGCTTGGGAGGACGACTACCGCACGCTTCTCGACGATCGGTATGCCTACGCCGACATGCTTCGATCGGGCCAGGACGGACCGTTCACCGAGACCGCGGTGAACAACGTCCCGATCACCGAGCGGATCGAGACGTTCGCCGGCGACAACGAGATGACGAGCTGCGCTCCGCCCCGCGGCTCCGTGCTCTGACCCGACCCGACCCGACCCGGTCCGGCCTCGGGCTCACCCGATGTGCTTGATCACCCGCGCCGGCACCCCCGCTGCGACCGAGTTGTCCGGGATCGTGCCGGTCACGACGCTGTTCGCGCCGATCACGACGTGGCGTCCGATCGTCGCTCCCGGCAGCACCACCGTGCCGTGCCCCAGCCAGGATCCGCTGCCGATCGACACCGCCCGCTCGGGCATCACCTGTCGTGAGATCGGGAGGTCCAGATCGTCGTACCCGTGGTTCTGATCCGTGATGTACACGTGGTGGCCCGTCCACACGTCGTCACCGATCTCGATGTGGAGGTGGCCGACGATTCCGGATCCCTTCCCGAACAGACAGCGGTCACCGATGCTGATCACGGGATCGGACACCATGCACTGGCCGGGAACCATCCCGGCCGACAGCGTCATCTGCGGTCCGAACATCGTGCCCGATCCGATGTGGATGTACCGCTCGTTGAACAGCGCATTCGGCGGGAAGCAGATGACGCTGTTCTGGCCGAACCGGCCGAACCTTCGCCCACGGCGGGAGTTCGGGCCGATCGCACCGAGTTCGACGGCGACGACCCACGCGGACTGGAACGCCTCGGAGGCGAGTCGCTTGGCGCGGTCGCGGATGCGGCGGCGCAACGTGTTCGGTACCTCGGGACGATCGAGCACGGCGCGCACCGTAGAACTTTCCGAGCCCCGACACCTAGTCTCGGATCGATGAGTTCGGCGACCCCCCTCGGCTCGATCACCGACGTCGCCGGCATCCGGGTCGGCCACCATCAGCGCACCGGGCGCGGCTGGCAGTCCGGCACCACCGTTGTCTTCGCGCCGAGTGGCGCGACTCCTGGTGTCGACGTCCGCGGCGGCGGACCGGGCACTCGCGAGACCGAAGCGCTCGGCCCCCAGAATCTGGTCGAGCAGATCCACGCCGTCTGCCTCACCGGTGGGAGCGCGTATGGCTTGGCGGCGGCTCAGGGGGTGATGGAGTGGCTGGAGGAGCGATCGCTCGGCTTCCCGATCGGTCCCGCGGACGCCCGACCCGCACAGGTCGTGCCGGTCGTTCCGGCCGCAGTCATCTTCGATCTCGGCCGGGGAGGGAACTTCGCGCGTCGACCGGACCCGACCTTCGGCCGCAAGGCGGCGGCAGATGCACGGGTCCGTCAGGCCAGATGGGGCTCGGTCGGTGCCGGCACCGGCGCAAAGGCCGGCCGGTTGCAGGGCGGCGTCGGCACGGCCAGCGTCGCTGTTCGGATCCCGGGCACCGATGGCGACCCCGGGATCGACGTCACCGTCGGCGCTCTCGCCGTGGTGAATGCCAACGGCTCCGTCGTCGACCCCTCGACCGGTGTGCCCTGGGAGCCGTTCGGGCTCGTCAGGCGCCGGCCGACCAGAGCGGAGCGTGACGGTCTGTGCGAGCCGTCCGATGCGGAAGCTGTCCTGCGATCGACGGGCAGCCTGAACACGACGATCGGTGTCGTTGCGACGTCGGCAGCGCTGTCGAAGTCGGAGGTCGGCAAGTTCGCCTCCGTGGCCCACGACGGGATGGCCCGTGCCATCAGGCCGGCGCATTCGATGTTCGACGGTGACACGATCTTCGGCCTGGCGACCGGCGACGTGGCACTGCCCTCGACGACGACCCGCCTGCGTGTCGCCGGATCGCGCAACTCGGCCTTCAACCTGCTGCTCGTCGCAGCTGCCGACGCGTTCGCCGCAGCCTGCACCCACGCCATCACGAGCGCATCGACGGTCGGGGCGCTCCCCAGCTATTTCGACATGTGTCCCTCGGCACGGCCGGCATGACCGCCGCCGGCACGCCGTACGTCGTCGCGACGCCCGACGCGATGACCGCCTGGTCGCGAGTTGCCCAGCTCGACGGTCTCCGCATCGGACTGGTGCCGACGATGGGCGCGCTCCACCGCGGCCACGTCCGATTGATCCACGAATCGCAGCGGCTCACCGACCTGACCGTCGTGTCGATCTTCGTCAACCCGATGCAGTTCGACCGTGGCGACGATTTCGACCGGTATCCACGCCCGATCGATTCGGATCTGGCGACCTGCGCCGAGCTCCACGTGGACGCGGTGTACGCGCCGCTCGCGAGCGCCATGTACCCACCGGGCTTCCAGACGACGGTGTCGGTCGGCGCGCTCGCATCGGTCATGGAGGGAGCCGCCCGCCCCGGTCATTTCGATGGCGTGTCGACCGTGGTGACCAAGCTGTTCACGGCCGTGCGGCCGGACGTCGCCGTGTTCGGTGAGAAGGACTTCCAGCAGCTCGCCATCGTGCGACGGTTGGCCGCAGACCTCGACCTCGGTGTGGACGTCGTCGGCCACCCGATCGTGCGCGAGCCTGACGGGCTCGCGATGTCCAGTCGGAACACACGACTGGACGCGAACCAGCGAGCCGCCGCCTCAGCGATTCCTGTGGCACTCGATCAGGCCGTGCGAGCCACGCACGCCGGTGAGCGATCGGCCGCCGAGATCCTCGGTCTCGTTCGTCGTGCCCTCGACAGCGAGCCAGGTGTGCGCCTCGAGTATGTCGACGTGTTCGACGCCACGACGTTGTCTCCGGTCGTCCACATCGGGCCGGACCTGGCGCAGCCCGGACGACTGCGAATCGCGCTCGCCGCGTTCGTCGGCGATGTCCGCTTGATCGACAACCGAGACCCGTTCGAGACCGGATTCATCCCACCCACCTGAGCAGCACCCCGGACATCGCCGCATCCTGCAGACGGTCGGCGACGCCGCTCAGCACGATGATCAGCACCGCCCCGTTGAAGATGGCATGCGCCACGATCACCGGACCGATTCGCCGGAGGAGCACCGCAGCCGCCCCGAACGCGATCCCGACGCCGCTCAGCACCATCACCAGACCCAGGTTGCCGCTGCCCCGAACCGGGTCGATGTGGGCCGCTCCGAACAGCAGCCCCTGGAGCACGATCGCAACGATCATGGGCATGCAGCTCCGCAAACCCCGCAGGACCACCCCGCGAAAGACCATCTCCTCCACGATCGGCGCGGCGATGACCGCCGTGATCACGAGCGACACGATGTAGGTGCGGTCGGCCTGGAGCTCCGTGACACCGTCGGTGTTGTTCGAGATCGGCACGTCGAGCCCGACGACCAGCGCAGCAACCGCCATCTGTGTGCCGAGCGCCGCCAGCCAGATGACCGGACCCCAGCCGATGTCGGACCACTGCGGCGCCAGACCGATGTCGGTCGACAAGCGGCCGGTACCCCAACGGCGGCTCACGTACAGGCACCACGCCACGGACGGGCCGTACCCGATCGTGCCCGTCACGCCGACGTAGACGATGAGCGGCCACTCGAAACGCACGAGCGCCTCCAGCACGTACTTGGAGGCGATGAGCGACGCGGTCAGCA
Organism: Actinomycetes bacterium; assembly: GCA_031398325.1. Classification (GTDB taxonomy): domain Bacteria; phylum Actinomycetota; class Acidimicrobiia; order Acidimicrobiales; family Ilumatobacteraceae; genus Sva-07. The sequence continues at coordinate 3,876 of JANNNB010000348.1, read as the reverse complement.
CGACGATCGCACCGACCGCTGCCACCAGCGGGAGCGTCGGGATCGGCTCACGCCCTTCGGCCAACACCGGCCGAACGAAGACGGGGTCGGGCCACACCGGCGCCGAAGCGGCAGGTGTGGAAGGTACCGGGTGGGGCCGAGCCAGGTCGGGTGCTCGCTCGTCTGCCATCCGTGCGACCGACGAAGCATCAGGTGGTGGAAGTTCCGTCATCGGTCTCGGGCCTCAGCGTAGGTGGCCCCAGCCCGTCACATGTTGTCAAGAAATCCACAAGCTGCCCGCAAGATCTCGACAAGTTCGGTCAAGACGCACCACCGATGAGCCGATGGAGCACCCGAGCGGGGTCACCGCTCGAACCCGATCCGCCGTCCGGAGAGCCATGCACACCTCGAGTCGAACGCCGATTCTGCGATCGCCACGCCGCTCGCGCGTCGTGGCAGGTCTCGCCGCAGCCGCCGTCGTCGCCGGGATGTCGTTCATCGGCGCCGCCTCGACCGGATCCCAGGTGAGTGCGGCTGGGATCGACCCGTACGACTGGCTCGCTGTCGTCAACACCTATCGCGCCCAGTCCGGAGTGGCACCGGTCGTGGAGAACAGCACGTGGGCCTCCGGGACCACGAACCATTCCTGCTGGATGATGCTCAACGGCATCGCCCACGACGAAACGCCCGGCACGCCGGGGTACTCCGTGGAGGGTGATCAGGCCGGCAACAGCGGCAACGTCGCCGTGTCGTCGGTGTCGTCGACGACACCCAGGAGCCACATCGAGCTGTGGCTGTCCGGCCCGTTCCATGCGATCGGGATCCTGCGCCCCAACCTGAAGCAGACCTCGTACGGGCAGTGTTCGAGCCCTGCGAACCCGACCAACACGGCGTGGAACTCCGCAGCAACGCTCGACGTGATCCGTGGCGTCGCGTCCGGGCCGAAGCCGTCGGCACCCGTGGTGTTCCCGGGAAACGGTGCGACGACGAGTCTCACCAGGTTCATCGCCGAATCACCGGACCCCCGCACGTTCTGCGGCTGGGCAGGCCGGTCGGTCGGCCTCCCCCTGATCGCGCTGATGCCGTCGTCGGTCTCCTCTGCCAGCGCAGTGCTCACCGGACCGAACGGACCCATCGGTACCTGCGTGCTGACGGGTGCGAACACCAGTGGTATCGCGAGTTCGATCCTGGGCGGCGACAACGCCGTCGTCGTCGTTCCCGACGCGCCCCTGGCGACGGGCACCTACAGCGTCGCTGTGACGTCGAACGCAGGCCCGGCCAGCTGGTCGTTCAACGTGGACCCGAACGCTGCACTCGTGCCGAACGAGGCGCCGCCGAACAACACAGCGGTGCTGGCCACAGCGACGGCATTCCAGTCGACCACTCCATTCCGTTTCGCCGACTCTCGCGTCGGGCAGACGATCACACGGCTGCCGGCCGGCCAGCAGGTCCGGATCCAGATGGCCGGGCAGCAGGGCCTGCCGGCCGACGCCACCGCGGTGAGCGCAAACTTCACCGTTGCCGAACCGGCGGGCGACGGATACCTGACGGCCTTCAACTGTTCGGGTGCACAGCCACAGGTCTCGACGCTGAACTTCCGCGCCGGTGAAGTCATCGCGAACCAGGCCGTGGTGCCCCTCGACGCCGGCGCGCTGTGTGTGTACTCGTATGTCGACACCCATCTCATCGTCGACGTCAACGGCTACGTCGCCCCATCGGCGACGACCCGCTTCGTGCCGCTCGACCCGAAGCGTCTCGTCGACACGCGCGCCACAGGGCCGCTCCAACCAGGCACCACGATGCGCGTCGCCGTGGCCGGCTCGGGCAGCCCAGCTCCCGCCGGGTCCAAGGCCGTCGCGCTGAATCTCACCGCCGTCGACTCGACCGGGGATGGTTGGATCCGGGCGTTCCCGTGCGATGCCGCGGAGCCGGGCGTGTCCAACGTCAACGTCCGTCCGGGCGGGGTCCGAGCGAACTCCGTGATCGTTCCGGCCGCCGCAGACGGGTCGGTCTGTCTGACGGCCAGCGTCACGACGCACGTCATCGTCGATGTGACCGGTTGGTTCGGTGACTCGAGCGGTCACGCCTTCGTACCCCTCTCGCCCGTCCGCCTCGCCGACACGCGCAGCTATCAGAGCTCGCTCAATCCAGCCGCGGACGCACGACCGCTCGCCGCCGGCGCCGTGCTTCGGGTGCAGGTCGCCGGGAGTCGGGGAATCCCATCCGGCGTCAAAGCAGCGAGCGTCAACCTCGTCGCGCTCGATGCGAGCTTCAGCGGATGGCTTCGAGCGGTTCCGTGTGGGACGCCGTCGGACGTCTCGAACCTGAACTACCTCGATGCCGCACCCGTCGCGAACGGCGCCAACGTGAAGCTCTCGTCCGACGGCGCGATCTGCGTGACGACCTCGGAGCCGGCCCACGTCATCGTCGACGTGAACGGCGTGTGGATCTGACCGACGATCAGCGGTGCGTTTCGGTGTCCACGACATTGGCGACGTAGCGGATGGTGTGGACGCTGTCGCCTGACAGGATCGCGCCGCGGCCGAGGAGCCTCCCGGCTTGCCAGTTCGCGAGACCGAGTTCCGGCCGGTCGAGCGCATACTGACCGTCGACCCACCGTGTGAACCCGTTGCCCACGAACGGTGCATCCAGCGCCGAGTACGCCCGTTCGAACTCGTGGGGGTCATCGGTGATCACCGACACCACGAACCGGGGGCTGTACCGGTTCGCCAACGAGATCGCATGGTCGACGTCGTCGACGATCACGAGGCTGACCTCCGGCGCCGATTCCCACTCCCATTCGGTTCCGAGCGATTCCTCGGGCAGCGGAGCTGCGACGCACACGACGCGATCGGTGGCATCGAAAACGCCATCGAGGAGCGGCGACGAACCGTCGACGACGTGCACGATCGCGTCGGTCCCGAGTCGTCGGGCGACCGCGTCGAGCGCTCCGAGGAACACCGGCACCAACTCGGCCGCGCGGTGTCGTGGGATCGCGCAGACGTTGAGGGTGTTGCAGACCTTGCGGTCGAGTGAATTCTCGATCGCAGCTCGGAGGTTCTGTGGGTCGGCGCCGTCACCCGCGATCATCCACGCGCCACCGGTGCCGTGCAGACTCACGGGTGTGCCGGCCTGGGCTGCCACCGCACCCAGTTCGCTGACAGCCGCGCCCGAACCGCGGGCGACGGCCAGCGCGAGTCGGCGGTCGTCGAACAGTGCGTGGCCGGCGCTGCGCTCCCGGGACTCGACCAGCTGCACCGTGCCAGCGGGAAGACCTGCGCACTCCAGCGCAGGACCGAGGGCGTGTTCGACGATCGCCAGCGCCGTGCCGAACGCATCTGACCCGATGCGGAACACGACGGTGTTGCCGCTGCGCACCACGCCGCACGCATCGGCGAACACATTGGGTCGACCTTCGAACACGAAGCCGACGACTCCGAGTGGTGATCGCCGCGATTCGACCGACCATCCGTCGTGGGAGACCACGCCAACGGGGTCGCTCCGCCCTGACGTCTCGTCACGCCACACGATCAGACCCGCGATCATGTCGGCGCGCATGGAATCGGTGAGCCGGAGCCGGGTGGTCGATCGACCCGCCGTCGCGGCAACGGCGACGTCATCGGCATTGGCGCTGGCGATCGGAGCGAACGCAGCGTCGTCGGCGAGCAGTCGGGCGAATTCGTCGAAGAACGCCGTGATGGAGTCGTCGTCACACCGGGCCAACGTGGAGAACGCTTCCGTCGCCCTGGTCACGGCGACGTCGACGACCGCACTCACCGTCGACGGCACGTGCAGCAGGGCGCCGGTCGACTGGACGACCACGAGCCGGTCGCCCGGCTGGAAGGATCTCGCCAGTTCAGGCGGAACCGAGGTGAAGCGGTCACCACCGAAGAACAC
>JANNNB010000347.1:0-1691 GCA_031398325.1 Actinomycetes bacterium | reverse complement strand
AGAGCCTGGAGCAGACCTGCGGTCTTGACCAGCGGTGCCTGGAACGCCCCGGCAATCCGGGCCAGCAGTTCCTCACGCGAGGGCAGGCTGGCGAGGGCCTTGACGTCGTCAGCGCTCATCGGGCTCGTGCCCAACACCCCTCCTCGGATGACGAGGAGTGGGTTGGTCTTGGCCAGATCGGCGAGCGCCTTCGCGGCCGCCACCGAATCGCCGGTGACGAACGTGAGTGCGGTCGGGCCGGTCAGATGCTCGGTGAGGGATTCGTACCCGGCGTTGGTGGCGGCGAGACGAGCCAAGGTGTTCTTGTAGATCTTGTGCTCGGCGCCGGCTTCACGCAGTGGGGTGCGAAGGTTGGCGAGAGCGCCGACCTTCATGCCCCGATACTCGGTGACGAAGACCGAGACGCTGTTGTTCAGCTTCTCGGTGATCTCCTCGACGATTGCGACCTTCTCAGGGCGCGGTGCGGTGTCAGTTGTCATGTGTGCATACCTCCTTTCGCTCAACTCGTGGTGCTCGCAAGTGATGCGAACACCGACGAGGAGCGCACGGCAGCGGGTCGAACGACCGGCTCCCATGGTTCTTCGGCGATATGCACCTCGGTTGGCGATGCCGGCAGCGGGAAAGCTTCCAGCGTCATTACCCACGTGAATGGACCAACGGTCTGCGGCGAGCGACCGATTGCTATGTAACGGTCCGCCAGCGTATTGCGCCAGCCGACCAGATCCTCAGAGCTGCAAATCTCAGGTCTCGGGACGGAGGCGACCAGCGTCGACGTGGACGCCAGGACCCATCGTGGACGACACGGTGATCTTGCGCAGGTAGCGGCCCTTGGCCGACGCCGGCTTCGCGCGGTTCAGCTCGTCGATGACGGCCCGGAAGTTCTCCTCGAGCGCTGCCGGCTCGAAGCTGGCCTTGCCGAGCGGGACGTGCACGTTGCCGTAACGATCGGTGCGGTACTCGACCTTGCCACCCTTGAACTCGCCGACGGCCTTGCCGACGTCGGTGGTGACCGTGCCGGTCTTCGGGTTCGGCATCAGACCGCGAGGACCGAGCACGCGGCCCAGCTTGCCGAGCAGCGGCATCATGTCGGGGGTGGCGATGACGAGATCGAAGTCCATCTTGCCGGCCTCGACATCAGCGGCCAGATCGTCGGAACCGACGATGTCGGCGCCCGCGGCGCGGGCCTCGTCAGCGGCTTCGCCGGTGGCGAACACGGCGACGCGAACGTCCTTGCCCGTACCCGACGGGAGGGCGACCGTGCCGCGAACCATCTGATCGGCCTTGCGGGGGTCGACGCCGAGCCGAAGCGCGATGTCGATGCTCTCGTCGAACTTGGCCGAAGCCATGTTCTTCACCAGGCCGAGGGCCTCGGTGGGTGTGTAGAACTGATCGCGATCGAACTTCTTCAGCGCGTCAGCGAACTTCTTGCCGGACATGGTGAGTCTCCCTCAGGTTGGAGCCCGCCGAGTGAGGTGATCTCGGTCGAGGCATGTGGTGTGGACGATTACTTAGACGACTTTGATGCCCATCGAGCGGGCGGTGCCGCGGACCTGGAGCTTGGCGGCTTCGAGGTCGTAGGCGTTCAGGTCGGGCATCTTGATGTTGGCGATCTCTTCGACCTGGGCCTCGGTGATCGAACCGGCGACTTCCGAACCCGGATTGCTCGAGGCCTTCGCCAGGCCGGCCTTCTC
>JANNNB010000343.1:0-9339 GCA_031398325.1 Actinomycetes bacterium | reverse complement strand
AGTCCGACGACCCATACCGACGCCGAACCTCGGGCCGGGGACCGTGACGAGAACCGGTGCAGGGTGCGAATGGTCTGGTCGGCGGCCTCGACGAGCACGGCGTCCACCAGTTGGACCTGACCGCTCGCGCATTCGACATCGAGATCGTCCCAATCGAGCAGGGCGGCTCGGAGCTCTCCGTACGCGGCGACATGGATCGTGCTCGACGTCATCGACCGGCCCGCCTCTGGGCAACTCGACCGGCGCGAGCGTGACGCCAACCCGACGAACGCTCCATCGGCGCGACGGTACGCAGGGCGCCATCTGGTGGCATCGTCCACAACGGACGAGATCTCGGGCATGTCTTCCGCAACCGGGCTACGGTCTGACGTCGTGTCGAGTGGAGCGGCGACCGACGAGGCGACGAACTCGGCGACGATGCAGACGGGAATCCTCGATCTCGCTCCGAGCCTCCCGCCGAGGGGATCCACGCTGGTACACCGGCCGGAACTGGAAGCGTTGCGCGCATGGAACCTCGATCGCAAGATTGTGCTGATCTGTGCTGCTGCCGGCTACGGCAAGTCGACCGTGTTGCGGCACTGGTGTGCAAGCGACGCATCGCGTCCGACGATCTGGGTGCCCCTCGACCAGTCAGACAACGCGGCCCGTGCGCTCCTGGCGCGGCTCATGTCCGGTCTCCACCAGCTGGCGCCGCTCGACTCGGAGGTCATCGGCACATTGAACCGCCGAACCACATCGGTGGATGCCGCCATGCTGACGGCGCTGACTCGCAGCATGGCCCAGCGGGCACCCTTCCAGCTCGCTGTCGACGACCTTCACATCATCACCGACGCTCACAGCCTCCAGGTGATCCGCCACACGGTCGACACCATCCCGGCCGGCTGCCAGATCGTGATCGCGACCCGTTCGGACCCCGACATCCGTCTGGCCCGTATGCGAGCCGCAGGCGACCTGTTGGAGATTCGCAGCGAGAGCCTCACTCTCAACGTCGAGGCGACCGCCGAGTACCTGGCCCTATTGGGAGTGACAGCGACCGACGCGTCGGTCGAGTCGCTGCACGAGGCGACCGAAGGGTGGCCCGCAGGCATCGCACTGGCCTGTCTCGCCAGTGGAACGGACGGCCGGCACGGTCTGCCCGCGCACCTCAACGGTCAGCGACACCAGATCGCCGAGTACTTCGTGGAAGAGGTGCTCTCGTCGCTCGATGACGACACCCGGTCGTTCCTGCTCCGCACGGCAGTCGTCCGACGGTTCTCAGCCGAGTTGGTCAACGCCAAGCTCGAACGACAGGACGCACACGAGATCATCACTCGGCTCGCCGCCTCGAACTCGTTCCTGATCCCGCTCGACGACGACCATCGTTGGTTCCGCTATCACCATCTCTTCCAGGACCTGCTGAACGATCAGTTGGACCGCATCGACACCGCCGATCGGCGAGTGCTGCTGCAGCGCGCCGCACGTTGGCACCATGAACACGGCACGATCGACGAAGCGTTCGACTATGCACAGCGCGCCGGAGACATGGCCATGGCGGGCCGGTTGATGCTCGGTTCGTGGGGGCGGTTGGCGAGCCGAGGGCAGATGGCCACCCTGCTCATGTGGCTCGGTCGTTCGAGTGACGAGGAGATCGCCTCTGACCCGTCGTATTCGATCATCGCCGGCTGGGTACACGCCCTCACGGGCGAGGTCCGGCGTGCCGAGTTCTTCGCGGCCGCCGCACAACGACACCGCCTCGACGTCCCGTCCGCTGATGGAGCGGCATCGCTCGCATCCGCGTTGGCAAATCTGCGGTCGGCGATCGGCGCGTCCGGTGTCGAGCAGATGCTCGAAGACGGGCAGTTCGTCTACGACGCCGAGCTCCCATCCCGTTCTCGATGGCTCATCGGAGGGTGTCGCGCCATCGGCACGGCGCACCTCCTGCTCGGGCATCTCGACGAAGCGCTCGACGCACTGCACGAAGCGATCCGACTCGCCGGCGGCGACGATGCCACCGCTCATGCAGAGGTCCACTGCCTCGGGCTCGCTGCATTCGGCCACCTCGACCGCGGGGAGGTTGACCCAGCCGGAGCGCGGGTACTCGACGCGAACCGCCTGATGGCCCGCAACGGTCTCGAATCCACGTTCGAAGCGATGGCGCCGACCGCCGCCGACGCGGTCGTCTCTTACCGTCGCGGCAACCTGCCACGCGCCCGACGGCTCCTCGGCGCAGTCACCGACCGGCTCTCGATCGCCGATGCTGCCCCGTGGTACAAGGCGAGCATTGCCATCAGGCTCGGCGAGTTGGCTGCGGACCTCGAGGATTCCGCGACCGCCGAACGTCTCGTCGGCGCGGCATCGAAATCGCTGGGGATCCTCCCCGACGCCGGGACACTCCCGGGACGGCTCAGCCAGTTGCGCGACCGACTCGTGCGTCCGTCCGCGGGCTATGCGATCCTCACCCCCGCGGAACGCCGAGTCCTCGTCCAGTTGGCAACCCACAAGACGCTGGCAGAGATCGGCAAGACGCTGTACGTGAGCCGGACCACGGTAAAGAGTCACGTGTCGTCGATCTACTCGAAACTGGGCGTGACTTCCCGACACGAAGCCGTCTCACGATTACCGACGAGCGGGCGCGCCGGGTGAGACCAGCAAAGCCTCGAGGTAACCCCGTCACGTGAGCGCCTGAGTTTCCTCCCCCGATTCGTTCACCGGTCCACTGACTCCCTCCTCGGGGAGGAGCCCGCGTTGATCCAGCACGAAGAGGAACGCGATCGCCGGGAAGATGAACAGCACGGCCAACACGGTCGCCACCAGCACCGCCCCGATCGTCCCCGACGGCGCCGCCGCGTCTTCGACCGTGAGCGACTCCGGCAGGATGTAGTCCCACTGGGCGACACCCCAGCCGACGATCACAGCCGCCACCGCGCCCGCCGCGGCGAGCCGGGCACCTTGGTGGTTGGCCCGGATCAACAACAGCAACGACCCGACCCCGCATGCGGCGGACAGGATCACGAGCGGCAGCGCCCGCGACGTGAGACCGTCGAACAGGTACTCGGCGTCGTTGGCGAGCACGAAGATCCCGACGAACGCGACCGTACCGGCGATGATCGCCGCGCCGATGGCACGGACCCTGAAGTACTCGACCATCGTGTCGTCGGACAGGCGCCTGGCGTCCCACACCAGGTAGACGGCCGCGAGGTACGAACAGACGCAGACGGCGAGGATCCCGCCGAGGATGGAGGTCGGGTTGACCCAACTCTCCCACGGGTCGCCGGCCACTCCCCCGTCGGGCACCCGACCCGACGCGATCGCTCCGGCGATCGCACCGAAGCAGTACGGGACCATCACCGACGAAACGGCGAACAGCGCGCCGAACGTGCGGCGGTCGCGCGTCGACAGCACCGATTTGCGGAACGCAAAACTCGCGCCGCGCAGGACGATGCCGAACGCAGCGATCGTCAGCGGGACGAAGAGCGTGAGCGTGATCGATGCGTAAGCAGTCGGGAAGCTGGTCCAGAGCACGACGAAGATGAAGATCAACCAGACGTGGTTCGCTTCCCAGACGGGAGCGATCGAGTGATCGATCACGGCCCGGGGTCGCCCGCCCCGCTTGGTGCCGCCGGCAACCAGGTCCCAGAAGCCGGCGCCGAAGTCCGCTCCGCCGAACACGGCATATCCGAGGATGCCGATGAACAACACCACGGCGGCCAGCGTGCTCACGAGACGTCCTGCGGCTCGAGATCGGCGTCGCTTTCGCTGCTGGAGTGTTCGTCGTGTGGCGCCGGACGGCTCGACGGTCCGTATGGCACGTCCTCCTCGCCGTAATCGTCGGTCTCACCCGCTTCTTCGTGGCGACGGAAACGTCGGCTCATCCCGCGCAGCACGTAGATCGTCGTGAATGCGAGCGCGGCGTACAGCACGATCACTCCGATGAAGGTCATCCACACGCCGGTGTTGCCGGTGGCGGCATCTTCGACCTTCATCAGGTTGTAGACGATCCAGGGTTGTCGGCCGACTTCGCTGACGACCCAGCCCGCTTCCATCGTGATCACGGAGAGCACGCCGGCGGCCGACGCGATCCAGAGGAACACCTTGCTCTGTGGCATGTCCTTGCGGAAGATCCAACACGCCCAGTACCACAGGGCGAGCAGGAACAGCAGGGTGCCGAGACCCACCATGATGTCCCACGCGAGGTGGACGACGTTGGCCTGTCGATACGTGGGCCGTTCGTCTTCCGGGAACGAGTTGAGCCCTTGGATGACGGTGGCGGTGCCGTCGGCAGGGTCGGACAGCCACGAGGCGAAGCCGGGAATCGGGATGCCGCCGACCACCTCGCCCTCGTCGTTCAGATGGCCGAACAACGTCTCGGGCACGTCGCTGCTCGTCTCTGGCACGAGTTCGATCGCGGCGAACTTCATCGGCTGGTTGTTGTAGACCCAGCGGGCGAGGGCGTCACCCACACCCATCTGCACCGGGATGGCGAGACAGGCGACGCTGAACGGGATCAGGAACCCGAGGCGGTGATACCGATCGCGCCGGCCGCGCAGCATGCCGACGGCGTACACCGAGGCGACGAGGAACCCGCCCACGACGTAGGCGGCGACCACCATGTGGGCGGCCATCAACGGCATCGCATCGTTGAAGATGACCTCCCAGGGGTTGACCTCGACGATGTCGCCGGCGTCGTTCAACGTGAACCCGGACGGCGAGTTCATCCACGCGTTGGCAGCGATGACAGAGACACTTCCCATCACGCCGGCCAGCACGATGGGGATGCCGGTCCAAAAGTGCGTCCACGGCTTCAGCCGCTTCCAGCCGAAGATGTAGATCGAGACGAACACGGCCTCGGTGAAGAAGAACAGGCCCTCGAACGCGAACGGCACCCCGAATGCCTGGCCCCACTGCCCCATGAATCGCGGCCAGAGCAGCCCGAACTCGAAGCTCAGGACCGTGCCGGTCACCGCGCCGACGGCGAAGGTGACCGCCATGTACTTCGACCATCGCTGTGCGAGCAACAAGGCGTCGCGGTCGTCGTGCTTGATCGCCTTGTAGTTGGCGATCAGCGTCATCGCCGCCCACGACACGCCGAGCGGCACGAGAATGATGTGCATCGCCAGCGTGAACGCCATCTGCGACCTCGCCCAGGGAACCGGGTTCACCGCCAGCAGGGACGTCAGCGTCGAGAGCATCGGCACCATTAGAGCCCATCGCAGCAGGTCGCGTCATCAGCCGGATCGGAGGAGAACGGTGGCGTCGTCGACGCCGACGGCCCGATCGGCCGATGTGGCTGATGCGGGACCCATCGCGGGCCGTCTACGGTGGCATCGTCCGGGCGAGACAGCCCGCGCACGCCATCTCTCATGCATCTCACGGTCGGAGCAACCATGTCGAATGAACTCGAGCCGCTGACGGTCACGGTGATGGGGCAGCAACTGCTCACCCACCCACTGACCAACAAGGGCACGGCGTTCACCATCGCCGAGCGCGACGCCCTCGGCCTCCACGGGCTACTCCCCACCCATGTCGAGTCGATCGAGGACCGTGCCGAGCGGGTGCGCTCGCAGTACGCCTTGCTCGAGACCGATCTCGAGCGCCACATGCTCCTGCGGGATGTGCAGGACTACGACGAGACGCTCTTCCTGCGCCTCCTGCTCGACGACATCAAGACGCTGATGCCGATCGTCTACACCCCGGTCGTGGGCGAGGCGTGCCAGAAGTTCAGCCAGATCTACCAGCACCACCGCGGGTTGTTCCTCTCCTACCCCGACGCCGACCGTCTCGAGGAGATGCTGCGATCCATCCCGCACGAGGAGGTGGCCGTGATCGTCGTCACCGACGGGGAACGGATCCTCGGCCTGGGCGATCAGGGCGCCGACGGCCTCGGCATCCCGATCGGCAAACTCTCGCTCTATTCGGCGTGCGGTGGAATCGACCCTGCGACGACGCTGCCGATCGTGCTGGACGTCGGCACGAACAACGAGGCGCGCCGCAACGACCCCGATTATCTCGGGTGGCGTCACGAGCGCATCGTCGGGCCTGACTACGACGCGTTCGTCGATGCGTTCGTCGAAGCCGTCAAGAAGGTCTTTCCCGACGTGATGCTGCAGTGGGAGGACTTCGCCGAGCACCACGCCCACCTCCTGCTCGACCGGTATCGGAACGACCTGTGCACGTTCAACGACGACATCCAAGGCACGGCGACCGTCGCCATGGCCGCGGTGTTGTCGGGCTTGCGCCAGTCGGGCCGCTCCATTCGAGATCAGAAGATCGTGATCGTGGGTGCCGGTTCGGCGGGCACGGGGATCGCCGAGCAGCTCGTGCTGGCGATGATCGCCGATGGCCTCTCCGACGCCGAGGCGCGGGAGCGGTTCTTCCTCGTCGACCGCCCGGGCCTGCTGACGAGCGACATGGACGGCCTCGAGACGTTCCAGGCGCCACTCGCACAGGCACCCGAGGCCGTCGCCGACTGGACCAGGGCCGAGGACGGGACGACGAGCCTGCTCGAGGTCGTCACCAACGCCATGCCGACGGTGATCATCGGCGTGACCGGTGTGTTCGGACTCTTCACCGAAGAGGTGGTCCGGGCGATGGCCGCCGGCAACGACGCGCCGATCATCCTGCCGCTCTCGAACCCGACGTCGCGCGCCGAAGCGACCGCCGCAGACGTGCTCACGTGGACCGACGGTCGGGCGCTGGTCGCCACAGGCAGCCCGTTTGCTCCTGTGGAGCTCAACGGGGTGACGTACACGATCGCCCAGAGCAACAACTCCTACATCTTCCCCGGGGTCGGGCTCGGGGTGCGGGCGTCCAGGGCCACCCGGGTGTCCGATGCGATGTTCATGGCGGCGGCGACCGCGCTCGCCGCCTCGGTCGACGCGAAGAACCCGGGCGACAGTCTGCTCCCCCCGCTCACAGAGGTTCGCGAGGTGAGCCGCAAGATCGCGATCGCGGTGGGCTTGCAGGCGCAGGCCGACGGGACAGCCCCGAGCACGACACCCGAAGAACTCGAGAAGTTGATCGACGACACGATGTGGGACGCGCAGTACCGCCCCTTCGTCTACGAAGGTCCCTGAACACACCCACCCGCCAGAAACACACCGGAGACCAACCATGGCCATGGACCTGTTGAACTACGCCCCGCTCGGTGACAAGAAGAACTCCGAGTTCTTCGAGTCGTACCTGCCGAAGGTCTACGAACGACGCGCCGCGAGCGGCGTCGACGAACTCGTCAAGGAGATGGCCGCAGTGGTCATCCAGGTCGAGCACGGCGACGCCGTCAAGTACCTCGCCGAACTGGCCGTGATGGGGCCGTACAGGCTCATCGACTCGGCCCTCACCGACACTCATCGGGTGTTCCTGCTACGGTCGCAGCCCGACTTCCCACGGATGATCGTGCTTGAGCCATTGAGCGCGAAGTACGAAGACGAGATCACCCGCTGGAACGAGCTGTACCCGCTCTCCAAGCACAAGCCGAATGCTCGCTACATCGGCGAGATCTACAAGGCGTCGTCGGTCGGTGCGGTGCGCGATGCGCTCGAACCGCAGAACATCCGTTTCGTCTACCCGGGTGACCAGGAGAACGGCTTCTACTGCCTCGACCACCTGACGTTCACGTTCCTGTCCGACTTCACGTACAACCGTGTCGGGTACGTCGACGTGGAACTCGACGACCTCGGCGCCATCGGCCTCACCGAACGGATCACGCTCTCGCCCGACGACCAAGCCGTCATCAATGCAGCCGCCGAGCTCCAAGCCGCCAACGGGATCGGAGGGCTCGTCCTCGGCCTCGACCACATGGCCACGCGCATCCTCGCCGGCGAACGGGAAGACGCGATCCTCGAGTACCTCACCATGGTCCCGTACTACTTCTGGGGCGCCTACAACATCAGCGAGATGAACTCGTCGACCAATGTGACGCGCAACCCCAATGTCCCCGACGACAAGATGTCGCCGGCACGGGTCTTCACGGCGAACAACACGCCGTCGTTCGTCAACTCCTTCGACAACCTGCCGATGCCCACCGAGGACTTCGTCCGCAACTTCGGCCGCCGCATGCACCACATGGCTGTCGCCGTCATCGACGGCCACGTCGCCGACGAGAAGAACGTCGACTACGTCGTGCGCCAGCTCTCCGAGATGGGCACCGACTTCCTGGCCCATGTCGTCGGCGAGTGCAAGGACGAGCCGAACCTCAAGCAGATCTTCTCGAAGAGCTCCGCGTATTCGCTGCTCATCACCGAGTACGTCGAACGGTGCCACGGGTACGAGGGGTTCTTCACCCGCGGCAATGTCGCTGCCCTCACCGAGGCTGCGGGAGCGGCAGAACGGTACGACCACGGGCATGTCTTCGACTGAGGGCCGGCGGGCCGCCCGCGTCGTCGTGGTCGGCGCCGGGTTCGCCGGCGTCGCCTGCGCGAAGCACCTCGGTGACGCCGGCGTGTCGGTCACCCTGATCGACAAGAACACATACCACCAGTTCCAGCCACTGCTGTACCAGGTGGCCACCGCCCAGCTCGCCCCCGGCGACGTGATGCGGCCCCTGCGGGGGCTGTTCCGCAAGCACGAGACGGTGAACGTCAAACTCGGCCAGGTCGTCGCCATCGATCCGGTCACGCGCACCGTGACCACCGATGACGGCGAGTCGTACACCGGCGACCACCTCGTCGTGTCTGTCGGTACCGAGCCGAACTTCTTCGGCGTTCCGGGCGCCGCCGAGCATGCATTTCCGTTGTACTCTGCGCTCGACGCCGAGAACCTGCGCAACCGCGTGCTGCGATTGTTCGAGGACGCGGATCTCGAGCCCGGTCGGCTCGACCAGGGCGCGCTCAACTTCGTGATCGTCGGGGGCGGGGCGACGGGTGTGGAGACGGCAGGCGCGCTCGCCGACCTCATCCACGAGGTGATGCCAGAGCGCTACCACGACCTCGACATCAGCTGCGCCACGATCACCCTCGTCGACCACGGCGACGTCGTCCTGGCACCGTTCTCCGACAGGGCCCACGCCTACGCCGCCAAGGCGCTCGAGAAGAAGGGCGTCGTGTTGAAGCTCGGCGCCTCGGTCACCGCGGTACGAGCCGACCGCGCAGAGTTCGCCGACGGTACCTACATCCTCTCGCGGTGTGTCGTGTGGGCGGGAGGCCTGAAGGCCCGTGAGATCAGCGGGCTCGAGGCGCTCCCGAACGTGCGGGGACGGATCATCGTCGGACCCGACCTCGACGTCGCCGGCCACCCCGGTCTGTACGCCGTCGGCGACGGAGCGGCGGCGAACGACCCCGACGGCAAGCCGTTCCCCCAACTGGGCTCGGTCGCACTCCAGGCCGGCGGTGCGGTCGCCAGGAGCATCGTCGCAGCGATCGACGG
>JANNNB010000337.1:0-7457 GCA_031398325.1 Actinomycetes bacterium | reverse complement strand
GGCGTCGACCGGTATCGGCCGTTCGTGAGACGCTCCAGCATGTCGCCGAGATTGCACACGAACACGCCGGGAAGCGGGTCCACCGCGATCCAACCACCGTGCGGACTGGCGTCTTCGAGCCCACCGAGGTGGTCCTGGGCGAGCACCGTCAGCAATCCGTAGTCCGTGTGTTCGGCCACACCCCACTCGTCGGTGCTCATGGGTTCGGCCGGGTCGGCGGGCGGGTAGTGAAAGATCCGGAACAGCACCGTCGGATCGGCGGTGACCGACTCGTGGAACCATTGGCGAGGGAGTCCGAGCGCAAGCGCGACGCCCTCCAGGACGGCGCTTGCGACCCGGCACATCTCGTCGAGCCACGCGTCCACGAGATGTCCGAGTTCGGCTGGACGCCTCGGTCGGAGGTTCGGTCCGTGGAGCGCCGTACCGGTGAGCACCCTGGGGTGGTCGTCAGGGTGCTCCGCGCCGAAGTAGACGCCCTCCTTCCGGTCGGGGCGTCCGGACGTGAGTTCGCCACCGACCGGGAACCACCCCCGCCATGCCCGCCCCGCGTGGGCCATGCCGATCTCGGACTTCTCGTCGTCAGGCAGACCGAAGAACTCGTGCGAGGCGTGTTCGAGCCGGACCTGCAGATCGGGGTCGACGCCGTGACCGACGATGCCGAAGAACCCGAAGTGACGACACGCTCCATCGATGGCGGCAGCGACCTCGGCGACGTCGGCGTGGCTCGCGGCGAGGTCGAGCAGCGGCCCGATGTCGAGGATCGGAAGATGGTCCGCCTGGTTGGCGGGGAGGTGGGCTGACGAGCTCACAACTGGTAGCGTACGGCTCCGCTACGGGCGCGTAGCTCAGTTGGTTAGAGCGCTACCATGACACGGTAGAGGTCCCGGGTTCGAGTCCCGTCGTGCCCACCAGATCGTGATTCCCCTGGGTTCGGCTGCGCAGCCGACCAGGGGATTCGTGCTTTCGGAGCCATCTCGCAGGCTCAGCCTCCCGGGACGATCACGGCCTTGTAGTGATCGATCATCAGCATCAGGCCGCCGTCCTGATGGCCCCACCAGAACTGACTGGATGGGAGGCGTGTCGACAGGTACTGGCCGACGAACGTGTTGGGATTGGTCATCGGCACCGATGCTGCGGCCACGACGTATCTCGGGTTCGCAGCCACGATGGCGTCGACCGTTGCGCCGGTGAGCGGTGACGGCACCAGCCAGATCACTTCGGTGGTCGGGAGTTCGACTCCCTCGGCGACGATCTGGTTCCAGTTGCCGAGGAAGCTCGATCCGTCGGAGATGATCACGACCTTGTTCGGCCCCGACCCGTACGCCTGGCCGGTGTACCCGGCGATGGTGGCCGAATGCAGCTGGTGCGGGCCGGGTGCCAGGGTCGTGGTCGGCCCGGACGGAAGGGTCGTCTCCGGAATGGTCTCGGGCGTGGTGACGGGGGTCGTGACCGGAGTTGTCGACGCCACGGTCGTGCCGGTGCCTTCGGCGATGATCGTGTAATCGGTGCCACCTGCGGTCAGTTCGATGTCGTGCGCGGACGACTCGTTCGACAACACCCCGGCCGTCACGAGATCGGCTTCGGTCGCATAGCTGTTGAAGCGTGCTCGATGCGCCTCTTGCGCAGTGACGAGTGTGCGCTCGTCAGCGGCGTCTGCGTTCTGCTCGCCCTGATCGATGATGCCGCTCACGGCGAGCACGGTGATCGTGGCCAGGACGCCGAGCACGATGATGACGACGAGCAGCTCGACGAGGGTGAAGCCCTCATCGTTCGGGTGATGCCCACGCCCACTGGTCATGAACCGTCATCGGCACGTCGATCCGAGACCTGAGCAGCGTGGACGAACTGTGACGGATTCTTGATCTGATGGGTTCGGGGGATCAGCCGGCGACACCGGCTCGTTCACACCGAGATGTCGAACAACTCCCGAGCGTTGTCGCCGACGAAGCGGCGCTGCTGGTCGGCGGGAAACGACGACACCAGTTCGTTCAGGTCGTCGACGTACTCAGGGGTGTGATCGGCGTGGGGGAAGTCGCTCGCCCACAGGAACCGTTCGACTCCGTAGCGTTCGGCGAGGGCCGGGATCATCCGCTCGTCGGGGTCGCAGCTGATCCAACAGCGCTCGCGGAAGTAGTCGCTCGGCTTGTGCTCGAGGGGCACGCGTTCGCCGATGAACGTGTGGCCGTAGACCGCGTCGATGCGGTCGAGCCAGTACCCGATCCAGCCACCACCCGACTCGAGCACCAGCACCTTGAGTTCGGGGAACGTGTCGAACACGGCGTAGTCGAACAAGGTCGTGAACTGTTGTCGCACGCCATCGGACGCCGTCACCGAGGCGAGGAGTCGGAGCTGCTTCACGTTCTCCCAGGTGCCCATCCGCTCGCCCTTGGTCCACTGCGGTTCGAACGTCGGATGGATGGCGAACGGCACCCCGAGGTCCTGGGCCGCGGCGAAGACGGGGTCGTTGTCGGGGTGGCCGAGCGGCTTTGCATCGTGAGTGAAGGGCGCCACGTAGCAGCCCTTCGCCCCCTCGCCGACGGCTCGTTCGAGTTCACGGGCCGCGGCGATCGGGTCGGACAGCGAGAGGTGCGCGGTCGGCACCAGGCGCGGCGAGCCGGCGCAGAACTCACAGATCCATCGGTTGTAGGCCTTGGTGTACGCCTGGCACAGGTCGGGGTCTTTCAACTCGGCCTCCCAGAGCAGTCCGACCGTCGTGTAGAGGATCACTGCATCGAGTCCCTCGGCATCGAGGAGTTGCAGCCGTTCGTTCGGATCCATGCTGCCGAACGGTGCTTCGGCAAGGTATGTGCGGGTGGGATCCTTCTGGATCGCCGGCAGATCGGGCGCACCCATCGCGCCGAGGGTGGCGGGAAAGCCGCGCCGGCTCATCGTCGAGCGCTGGCCGCCGATCTCGAGTTCTTCGAGACCCTGCTCGTCGATCCGGAAACGCAGGGCCCGATCGCGGTACTTCGGATCGATGTATTCCTCCCACAGCGTCGGTGGTTCGAGGATGTGCCCGTCGGCGTCGACGGCGCCGGCGTGCTCGATCCGGCCCGTCTCGTGCATCGTCTTCGTGCTCATTCGTCGACCTCCCGTGTCACACCATGGTTTGACCGGCACTCACGTTCATCGCTTCGCCGGTGACACCCGTCGCGTCCTCGGAGAGCAGCCAACAGATCGCCGACGCGATCTCCTCGGGGCTCTGCAACCGCCGCAGCGGGATCTCCCGCGCGAGGAACGCGTCGAGCGCCTCCTCGCCGCCGACCATCGTCACGAACATGCCGTTCGGGTTCGTCAGGTTCGTGTCGACGGTGCCGGGGCAGACGGCATTGACCGAGATGCCTGACGGTCCCAATTCGATCGCCATCGCCTGGGTCAGCGAGATGACGGCCGCCTTCGCCGCCGAGTAGGCGCCGATCATCGGCCACGCCTTCTTGCCGGCCTGGCTCGACACGTTGCAGATCCGACCCGGCTTCCCGGCTGCCAGCATCCGTGACGCGCAGGCCTTGGAGATCAGCCACGTACCGGTGACGTTGACCTCGAACACCCGGCGGAACTCGCTGTCCGGGAGCGATACGAGCGGACCGAGGCCGAACCCCGGACCGCTGCCGCCTGCGACGTTCGCGACCAGATCGATCGTGCCGAGCGCGGCGGTGGCCTGTTCGACGGCAGCCTCGACCGCCGCGGCATCGGAGACGTCGGCGCGCACGGCAACCGCCCGTCCGCCGGCGGCTTCGATCTCCGCGACCAGGCTGTCGAGGTCGTCGGACGTCGCCACACCGTGCATGGGGGCGTCGTCGTAGCTCCGTGCGATGTCGAGACAGGCAACGGCGGCGCCTTCGGCGGCGAGTCGGACGGCCGTGGCCCGGCCGATCCCTCGTGGGCGCGCCGACCCCGTGACCAACGCGACCGAGCCTGCGAAACGCGTCATCCCCTGGCCCCCATCGCGGTGAGTGTGCCCGCTCACCGACGCGCGTGGCGAGTCGGAGCCGCCGGACGATCCGCCGAACGCTGGGCGTACGATCCCCGCCGATGTTCGAGTTCCGACCACCCGCCGTGGTCCAGGCAGACACCGACCTGACGTTGGCGTTCCGGCGAGGCGACGAGTCGGCGGTTCGCGAGCTGTTCTCCCGATACGGCGGTCTGGTCCATGCACTGAGCATCGGAGTACCCGACGATGGGTCGGCGGAGCGGTCGACGCGCGCCGAGCAGATGACGGTGCACACCTTCTTGCAGGCGTGGCGGAACTCGGAGGCGTTCGAGCCAGGACAGCCGTTCGCTCCGTGGCTCGCGAACTTGACACGCTCGGTCGCCAGCTCCGCAGGCAGTCCGACTTCTGATCACCTCGTCGAGACGCTGCTCGCCGATCCCGGTGGCTGGATCGAACCACCCGATGGGGTCGAGGACCGGACCGTGGCCGCCATCGTCGCCGAGGCCCACGTCGACCCCGCCGAGATCTTCACTGCGGCCGATCTTGCTGCGGCACGATCAGCTGGTTCGTCGCGCAGCACGGTCGTTCGGGCTGCAGTGCTGGGCCTCGTCGGTGGGCTCGTCCTGCTGCTCCTCGTCATCCTCACCTTGAGCTCGATCGGCGGATCCGACAGCGTCGAGTCGACGACCATCGATCTGCGCCCGACCGGCCGCATTGTCGATGTGCAAGGCACCATCGAGGTGGAGCAGCGGACGTCGGGCATCTCCATCACGCTGTCGACCTCTGCGCTGCCGGACCTGGGCGGGAACGGGTCGTACGAGGCGTGGGTCGTCCTCGACGACGGGGCGATCGTCGGTGCCGGCTCGTTCGCCGGGAGTGAGGCCGAGGTGGACGTGGAACTGTCGGCTGCCGTCGCCCCGGGGCAGGGTGAGCAGTTCGTCGTGGCGGCATCCGTGCCCTCGTCGCTCGCCGGCGCCTTCGACGATTCGGACGTGATCT
Organism: Actinomycetes bacterium; assembly: GCA_031398325.1. Taxonomy (GTDB): domain Bacteria; phylum Actinomycetota; class Acidimicrobiia; order Acidimicrobiales; family Ilumatobacteraceae; genus Sva-07. Next base: position 2,527 of record JANNNB010000337.1, on the reverse strand, counting down.
TCCGTGCCCCGCTCCCGTGACGATCAGTTCGGCGCGACCGCAGCTCGAATCGCGTCGGCCACCATCGTCGCACCCGCGGTGCTGTTCATCACCGTGTAGTGGTTGAGGCCGTCGGCGCGGATCCACCGGTGTTGGGGGTAGCGGTCGATCATGTCGTCGGCGATGAGCGGCGGCGGCGTGCCCATCAAGCCGAACTCTGCACGGATCATCGTCGCCGGTTCTGGATGGCGGTCGATCGCGGACCGCACCTCGTCATCCGCGAAGAGTTCACGACCGTTCAGCCGGACGGCGGCGGGGTCGACCATCGTCCGAAATCCACCCTCGGTCTCGACGAGATCGGCGAGCAGGTTGCGCTCCAGGTCGGGTCCGATGCCGTCGACGAACGCCGGATGCTGTGCCCACATCGCCTGATACGACACCCGGTCGGGCCACACCTTTTCCAGCCGTTCGATCGCCGGGCCGAGCGATATGTCGAGCACCTGGTCGATGAACTCGGCCTTCGCCATCGGTGTGCCGTCGTCGAGCAGCGGTGGATCCGGCAGATGCAGTGCCGTTCCTCCGTCGACGAGGACGAGCGACCGGACGAGGGCCGGGTGACGTTCGGCCAGCAGCAACGCCACGTACGTTCCCATCGAATGGCCCGCCACGACCACCGGCGCGCCGACCTGTTCGATCACCTCGCCGACATCATCGGCGTGCTGGCGCAGGCCGACCGGACCCGGCTGTTCCCAACTGCGACCGCGTCCGCGCAGGTCGACCGCCACGAGGTCGACACCGCCGTTCAACTGATGGGCGACGGGGTCCCACGCCCACGCGTTCGCCGTGATCCCGTGTACTGCGACGACCGTCGGGGCACTGTCGATCCGGTGCGAGTCGGGGCGCCAGCGGAGAGCACCGATCGTGGCCGGGTTGGCGTCGGAGTCGACGTCGAAGGAGGTGAACTCAGGCGTTCGCGACACGGGGCAACCCCAGGACTCGTTCGCCGAGGATGTTGCGCATCACGTTCGACGTGCCGCCCATGATCGTGTAGCCGGGGCCGTAGACGAGGCCGCGGGTCACGTCGGTCCACAGCATCCCTTCGGCGCCGAAGACCTCGAAGACGAACTCCGCCACGTCGATCTCGTGCTCGGTGCAGAAGCACTTCGTCGCGGCGGAGAAACCGACGGGTGCCTGGCGAAGCACTTCCCGCGTCACGAGGATGCGGCCGAGCCGATATCCGGTCTCCAGCTTCGCCATCGTCTGGCGGACGAGCGGATCCGATCGGTCGGCGCGAGCCGCGGCCATCTCGTACAACGCTCGGTTCGACACGAGACGGTCGATGCCACCGCGCTCGTGCTCGAGCTGCGCCATCGTCTGTTTGAACGCGGCGCCCTCCACGCCGACCAGGTTGGCGACCGGCACGCGAACGTCGGTGAAGAACACCTCGCAGAAGTGACGATTCGTCGTCATGTCGGTGATCGGGCGCACCTCGATGCCGGGCGTGTCCATCGGGACGATCACTTCGCTGATGCCTCGGTGGGGAGGACCGTCGGACGTGGTACGGCAGATGAGGTAGCAATAGTCGGCTTGGGCGCCGAAGCTCGTCCAGATCTTCTGGCCGTTGATCACGAACTCGTCGCCGTCACGACGAGCGCTCGTGACGAGTGCGGCGAGATCGGATCCGGCGTTCGGCTCGGACATGCCGATGCACCAGGTGGAGTCACCCGACAGGATGCCGGGGAGGAACTCGGCCTGCTGGTCGGCCGTGCCGTACTTGATGAGCGTCGGACCCATCTGGCGATCCGCGAACCACATCGCCGCGATCGGCGCACCGGCGGCGATCAGCTGCTCGCCGACGATCAACCTGTTGATCGGGGGTTGGCCCCCGCCACCGAACTCGGTCGGCCAGGTCATGCCGATCCAGCCGTGCGCGGCCATCTCCTTGGCGAACTCCTTGGAATAGCCGTTGATCCAGGAATCGTTGTGGCGTCCGTAGCGCTCGACGGCCTCCTCGGCCACCTTGCGGGCCTGCTCCCGAAGTGTCACTTGCTCGGGGGTCCAGTCGAAGTCCATCGACGGCGAGCGTAGACCCACGAGTGCTCCTTCATTCAAGGCTCGTCGCGCGCTAAGCTCCATACAAGTGAAAGACAAGTCGACCATCATCTACACGTTCACCGACGAGGCGCCGGCGCTGGCCACGTTCTCCTTGCTCCCGATCGTCGAAGCGTTCGCTGCGGCCGCCGACGTCGAGGTCGAGACTCGTGACATCTCCCTGGCCGGCCGCATTCTCGCCGCGTTTCCCGACCGCCTGACCGAGCAGCAGCGCGTCGGCGACGCGCTCGCCGAACTCGGTGAGCTGGCGCTGACGCCCGAGGCCAACATCATCAAGCTGCCGAACATCAGCGCTTCGGTGCCGCAGCTCAAGGCGGCCATCGTCGAGTTGCAGGCAAAGGGCTACGACGTGCCGGACTACCCGGACGACGCGACCACGCCGGAGGCCGCTGATGTGCGCACCCGCGGGTTTTTCGATCGGCGTCAGGACCGGCGT
>JANNNB010000335.1:0-8015 GCA_031398325.1 Actinomycetes bacterium | reverse complement strand
AGGATTTCGGCCAGCGTGCGACCCTGTACCTCCTCCATCACGATGAAGTAGGTGCCCTCGAACTTGCCCCAGTCGTAGACGTTGACGATGTTGGGGTGCTACAGGCTGGCGGCCGACTGTGCTTCACGTCGGAACCGCTCGACGAAGTTGGCGTCGGTCGCGAACTCGGGAAAGAGCACCTTGATGGCGACCTGGCGGTCGAGCAGCAGATCGCGCGCGGAGAACACGTCGGCCATGCCGCCGCGCCCGATCCGCTTGTGGATCTGATATCGGTCGTTGATGACCGTCGCCTCGCCGCTGTTCGTCACAAGTCAAGTCCGGTCTCGTCGGGGGCGCGCGAACCGGTGATCGCGGCGCCGGGCAAGGTTAGCGAGGTCGTCGGTGCCATCGTCCGTCACCCTCCGCCCGAATTCGAGTCACCGGTCACGGTCTCGGGAGCGGTCGTGGTCGTCGCACCGGCGCCGTTCGGGTCCACTGGTGCGGCTGGGTCGACGACGGGTGCGGCTGGGTCGACGACCGGTGCGGTGGGCCCGACCTGCAGTTGGACCGTCGACCCGGCGCCGGTCAACAGATAGTCGAGCATCGCCTTGGCGATCGGTCCGGCGAATCGACCGCCGGTCACGGCGGCATCGGCCGTCGATTGCACGTCGGTGAGCGTCACGGCGACCGCGTACTGCGGAGCGTCGGCCGGAGCGAACGCCACGATCCAGGCGTGCGAGAGGTCGGGCTGGGACTCGATGCCGAGCTGGGCGGTACCGGTCTTGGCGGCGACGGGAATGCCACCCTCCAGCGCGATGCAGCAGCTGGCCGTTCCGCGCTCGGAGACGCCGATCATCAGCTGGGTGAGGATCCCTGCGGTCAGTGCCGAAATCGGCGTCTTCCACACGCTTGGTTGGCGCTGCTCGAGCAGGCGTCCCGACCGGTCGTACGTCGCTTCGACCACGTACGGCGCCATCATCTGGCCGCCGTTCGCGACGGTGGAGGCGACCATGGCCATGTGGAGCGGAACCATCTGGCTCTCGCTCTGTCCGAAGCCCCGGATGCCGAGAAGGGGGAGTTCGTTGGCGAGATCGTCGGTGTTGCCGAGCGAGCTGGCAGCGGCGCCGCCGATGTCGAGCGGGATCTCCTCGCCGATGCCCCATGCGGCCGCGCCGTTCAGGAAGTTGTCGACGCCCATGGCGATGGCGGTCTGCGCGAAGGGGATGTTGCAGCTGCGGGCGAACACCTCGGCGAGATTTCCGCCGCACACGCTGCCGTTGTAGTTCTCGATCGGATCGTTCGTCTGCGGCGGAACCCATTCGCTTTCGTTGGCGAAGGTCGAATCGAGGGTGAGGGTGCCGTTCTCCAACCCGATGCCGGTCGTGAGGACCTTGAACGTCGATCCGGGCATGTAGCGCTCCTGGTAAGCGCCCGACAGCAGCGGCTGCCCGTCGGCCTCCTGCAGCTCGGTGAGTACGCCCTGGGCGACTTCGAAGTCGGCGTTGACGAAGGTGTTCGGGTCGTAGCTCGGGTTGCTGTACATCACCCGCACGGCGCCGGTGGCGGGCTCCATCACGACGATCGAGCCAGCTCGTCCACCGAGCAGGAACTTGGCCACCTCCTGTGCGTCGGCACGCAGCGCGAGCTGGACCGTTCCGGCGTTGTCGATCTGGCCGTCGAGTAGGTCGCCGAGACCTCGGACCTGTTGCTCCGTGGTCGACCCGGTCAGCACGTCACCGTAGAACCGTTCGACCTTGGTCGAGCCGAACGCGTACGTGAAGTAGCCGGTCACCTCGGAGAGCAGGTCACCCGTCGGATACTCGCGTCGGAACTTGTAGCGGTCGTCGTCGGTCGGATACGAGATCGCGGCCACGATCCCGTCGGCGGTCACGATCGGGCCGCGCGGTTTGTTGAATTCACGGAGCACCTGACGCGTGTTGTCGAACTGCGCGTCGAGCTCCTCCTTCCGCCCCACCTGCCAGTAGTTGAGCGCGACGAACAGCACGACGTAGCACGCCATGAGTCCGACGGCGAGTTGGCGGATCTGCCGGTTCACAACAGACCCGTCAAGTTGGTGCGCGGGGTCAGGCACCGCGCACCAACCGGTTCGACCTCGGCCGATCGGGTCATGACGTGACCTTCACGACGCGGCCCCGGACACGACGGGTACCGGCTGACCCTTGCGTGCGGCCCTTCGGGCGGCACGGGTGAGACGCCACGCCTTCCACCGTTCGTTCGGGGTCGGTTCGTCGGGAAGCTCACCGAGGCGGCGTGCTGACGAATCGGACAGGCGGATGAGCAGTGCGAGCAGGATGTAGTTGGCGACGAGTGACGACCCCCCGTAGCTGACGAACGGCAACGTGATACCCGTCAGCGGCACGACCTTGATCACGCCGGCGACGATGATGAACGCCTGCATTCCGACGATCGTGGTGAGACCCACCGCGAGCAGCTTCTCGAAGGTCCGGTCGGTGCGCAGTGCCGTTCGCAGGCCGGCACCGACGAGGAGCAGATAGGCCATCAGGACGCTCGATGCGCCGACCAGTCCGAGTTCTTCGCCGATCGAGGAGAAGATGAAGTCGTTCTGAGCCTCGGGGACCTGGTTCGGGTTGCCCCTGCCGAGTCCGGTGCCGGTCAGGCCGCCGTCGGCGAGGCCGTAGAGCGACTGGATGATCTGGTAACCCTTGTCGAGCGGGTCGGCCCACGGGTCGAGCCAGATGTCGACCCGGGTCTGGACGTGCCCGAACTGTGTCCACGCGAAGTACGCCGCGGCGGCGAACATCACGAGACCGATCAGCAGGTAGGCGACGCGTTCGGTGGCGACCCAGAGCATCACGACGAAGAGCGTGAAGAACAGCAGGGACGACCCCAGGTCCTTCTGGGCGACCATGACGACGACCGCGAAGCCCCAGGCCAGCACGATCGGAGCGATGTACCGTGGCTCGGGCAGGTGGAACGGGCCGACCTTCCAGGTCGACGCGGCGATCAGCTCACGGCGCTCGGCGAGATACGCGGCGAAGAAGATGGCGAGGGCGATCTTGGCGAACTCGCCGGGCTGGAAATTGATCGGGCCGATGCTGACCCAGATGCGGGCGCCGTTGATGTTCCGGCCGATGCCTGGCACCAGCGGCAACATCAGCATCCCGGCGCCGATGAAGAACAGCAGCCAGCTGTAGCGGGCGAGGTCGGTCGCCCGCTGGACGAGCAGCAGGGTCGCGATGAACGCTCCGATCGCGACGAGGCTCCACGTCGCCTGGAGACCGGCGAGACGGTCGTCGAGTCGTGTGATCATCACGAACCCGATGCCGTGCAGGAGCGCGGCCAGCGGGAGCATCACCCCGTCGGCGCCCCGGGCGACCAGGCGGACGACGATGTGAGCACACATCAACAGGCCGAGCAGGATCCCGACGAAGAAGATGATCCCGGGGGGGATCTCGGCGTTCGTGCCGAGTGCGGTGATGGTGTACGCCGACCCGGTGATGAGCGCGGCCATGACGAGCAGCGTCAGCTCCGTCGAGCGCCGCTGACGAGCGAGGGGCGACGTGATGGTGAAGGCGTGGTCCTCCGGAACCGAGGCAACGGGGTTGTTGCGCTCGTTCATGGGGCAGCGATCGTCGTGGCCCCGGTCGGGGCGCTGTCGTCGCCGGTCGAGGTGGTCACAACGACGCCACCGAGCGCGTCGGTCGCCGGGACCGTGGTCGTGGTCGTTGTGGTCGTGGTGGTGGTCGTTGTCGTCGTCGTGGTGGTGGTCGCGCTGCTACGGATGAACTCGGCGGCCTCTTGTTGGGAGTCGAAGGTGACGCCCTCGTCGATCATCTCGGCCCGATCGGTATCGAGCTGGTCACGCGTCGGGCCGGCGTCGTTCTGGGCCGTCGGGTCGATCCACAGGATGCCGCCTTCACGTCCCTTGTAGACGATGGCCTGATCGTCCTCGTTGAACGCGATGAAGTACCCGCTGCTCGCCCATACCGAGAACACCACGAAGCCGATGACGATCGCCGCGGCGGCGCCGAAAGCGATGGCGAATTTGACGAGCCCGGATCGACGTCGACCCTCGCCGTCTTCGGACGACTCGGCGAGTTTCCTGCGGTCGAGCGGCCCGGTCGGGTCTTCGGGTTCCCCGGTGGTCCCCGAGCGAGCGTCCGCGTCGAGCGACAGCGTCCCGGCCGCGGTGGGTCCGTTGGCGTCGTCGGCCCATGTGGGCACGACGTCGATCTCGAGTGTCGGGTCAGGTGGTTCGTCGCCCTCGAGCACATCGACGACGATCACCGTGATGTTGTCGCGACCGCCAGCCGCATTGGCGGCGTCGACGAGCCGTTCGGCAGCGGCCTGCGGGTCGTCGTTGTCGAGGAGTACGGCGGTGATGTCGGTGTCGGGCACCTCGTCGACCAACCCGTCGCTGCACAGCACGAACCGGTCACCACGGATGAGCGGCAGCGTCCACCAGTCGACGCGCACCTCGGGCTCGATGCCGAGCGCTCGGGTGATGATGTTGCGTCGTGGGTGAGTGCGGGCCTCGTCCTCCGTGATGTGGCCGGTGGCGACGAGTTCCTGCACGTAGCTGTGATCGATGGTGACGCGACGCAGCCGCCCGTGCCGGAACAGATAGGTGCGCGAGTCCCCGACGTTCGCGAGGACGAGTGCCTCGGACGGAACGACCGGCGTGACCGGTGTGAAATCGCCGGGTGTCGGCGCTTCGGTGTCGCCGGGAGCGTCGCTCTCGTCGTCGTCGGTGTTCTCGTTGACGTTCGGGGCCGAACGTCCGCCGTGCGGGTCGGCGATGACGGCGATCGCCGTGACGGTCGTACCCATGCCGCGCTGGGCGGGGTTCAGGATCGCGGCACGGAAGATGTCGCTGTTGGCGATCGTGATCGAGTCGACGAACTCCGACGCGGTCGGCAGTGTCGCCACGACCTCGTCGTCGGCAGCCGTGTCGTCATCGGCCTCGGCAGCGATCTCGTCGAGGCGTTGGCGGATCCCGTCGACCGCGATCTGGCTGGCCACTTCCCCGGCTTCGTGACCGCCCATCCCGTCGGCTACGACGAACGCCGTCGGGGTGACGAGGAAGTTGTCCTCGTTCTGAGCGCGGATGCGGCCGGTGTCGGTCGCCACGCCGACGCGGAGCTCAGCCATGGTCGCGCCCGATCGGCGTGGTGACCTTTGGAGTCGTCACTGCGCCTCGATCAATGTGGTGCCGACCTGCAGACGGTCGCCCTGATGGAGCAGCTTCGCGCCGATCAGTTTCACGCCGTTGTGGTACGTGCCGTTGGTCGAGCCGAGATCCTCGACCATCGGTTGGCCGTCGTAGTCGAAGATGCGCAGGTGTATCTGTGACACGAACGCGTCGTCGTCGATCACGATCGTGCACCCGGGCTCGCGTCCGAGGGTGATCTCTCCGGCGATCGCCACGGTGAGGCCGCGTCGCTCTGCCGGCTCCAGCACGACCAATCGGCCGGCCCGGCCCTGCCTGCCCTTGGCCGCTTTCTTGGCGCGTTTGGTGTCGGCCTTGGTCGGTGCGCCGGCTTGGACCGGCCGGACCATCGGCGTGGTGGCGGCCCCGGCGGGGACGACCACACCCGGGTGCCCGCTCTTCTGCTTGGCACTCCGACCCGGTGCGGCCGGTGCACGCCTGATGGGCGTGCGCACTTCGCTCCACACCGCCCAGAGGACGCGGGCGAAGAAGAGGTAGAGCAGTCCGAGGAGAACGAACTTGAGGATGTTGAGGACTTGGTCGGTCATGTTGATCGGCTGGAGCGAGCGAAACGACGCTCCGGGTCGGTCAGGACGCCTCGAAGCGCACGTGTGTGGAGCCGAAACTGATGATGTCGCCGTCGGCGAGACGTTGCTCGCCGCTGATCCGGACGCCGTTGACGAGCGTGCCGTTGGTCGAATTGAGATCGACGACCACATACCCGCCGTTCCCCTGGCGCATTTCTGCGTGCTGACGGCTGATGTTGCTGTCGTTCACCGAGATGGTGCACTCGGGCAGTCGCCCGACGGAGACCGTGCCTTGGTTGAGGCTGATGCGTTGTCCGGACGGGAGCACGATCGAGGCCATCGACGAACCGCCAGCGCCCTGCTTCAGCTGCGAGATGACGGTGAATCGGCCGTTCTTCACGTTGCCGTCGGTGCTGAGGCGGACGACGACCGGGCCCATGAAGTTGTAGCCCTCCTCGCGGGCGTACTCCTTCGCTGCCTCGCCGAGTTCGGTGGTCAGCGTGGTCTCGATGTCGCCGAATGCTTCGCGGTCACCGGCACTGAGCGCGATCGTAAAGTCGTTCGGGACGATCCGGCGACCCTTCACGTCGACGGAACGGTTGTCGTCCATCTCACGTACGAGACGGCGACCGAGTTCGATCGGTCGGATCGACCCCTGGGAGCGGCGCGTGAACACACCATCGACCATACGCTCCAGACGACGCTCGATTGATTGCAATCCCATGGTGGATCGCGAGGCTAGTGGCCGATCCGCCACGCTGGACGGCGGCCCGCTGGTGCTTTCTGGTGAACAAACTGCGGCGCAGGACCCATTTTTTTACACGAGAACGCTGGATGACGTGCGTGGGAATCGAGTGGGGATCAACGCTGGGCTGCGCTAGCGTTCTGGGCTCCACTTGCGCGAGTGGCGGAATGGCAGACGCGCCAGCTTCAGGTGCTGGTGTCCGAAAGGGCGTGGGGGTTCAAGTCCCCCCTCGCGCACGATGAATCCCTTGCATTGCAAGGGATTCTTTCGCGTCTGGTGGCCGAACATCGAGCATGGTGTGGCCTGACCGCACCGGCCCTCGTGCACCGGCCCTCGGGCCGTGTACGAGCTATTGGTGGTTGAAGCGGGCTTGTGCTTCGCGTTCGAGGTCGAGATATGGCTCGCCGCTGACGTCGACGGCGATGCGGCGGATGGTGCCACCGGTGAACGGCCACGGGCGATCACCCTCGTAGTCGTCGGTGACCGGGTGGCCGCTGTCACGGCCGACGCAGAGTCCTTCGCCGGCGATCATGTAGCCGCCGGGCTGCAGCTTGAGCGGACCTTCGCCGACCTTGACATCGCCGTAGTAGAGCGACAGCGTTCCGCTCGCAACGCCTGGCGGGTCTTCACCCTCCTTGTCGAAGGACGCTGACAGGATCAGGTTCTCTCCCGTCGGCACGTCAGCGTTCGCTACGACCATCTGCTCGAACAAGCCGACGAAGTTGTTGACGTAGTGGAGCCGGTTGTCCTTGATGTACAGCGAGTAACCGCCGAAGCGTGAGCCCTGCGCGATCAACACGCCGTTCGCTCCCCCGTCCGGGATGTCGACCAGTGCCCCGATCGAGAACGAACGGTTCTTGATGCTGACCGCCTGTGCCTCGGGGACTTCGGCGCAGTCGGGGAAGTAGACGTAGCGGTCTCGCGGCGGGGTGAGCACCGGTCGCTCGCCGAGGAAGATCTCGATCGCGCTCCGGTCGTCGAGCGGGAACCCATTGTTCGCGCCGGCTTCGGCGAACCACAGGCCGACGAGTTCGCGCACCTTCTCCGGGTGCTCCGCGGCCAGGTTGTGGAGCTCCGACCGATCGACATCGGTGTGGTACAGCTCCCACTCGTCGTCGTTGAAGTGGCTCCAACCGCTGAGCGTCGGGTGGGTCGTCACGGCTTTCCAGCCGTCGTGCCAGATCGCCCGGGACCCGAGCATCGAATAGAACTGCGTGACACGGTGACCGGAGGCCGCTGCGTCGTCGAAGCTGTATCGCATGCTCACACCGTCGAAATGGCTCTGTGTGTGTCCCTTGATCACGTCAGGAGCCTCGACGCCGAGCACGTCGAGCACCGTCGGTACCAGGTCGATGGCGTGGTGGTACTGCGTGCGGATCTCGCCGCGCGCCTCCATCCCGGCCGGCCACGAGATGATGCACGGGTCGGCCGTGCCCCCTTCGAACTCATAGCGCTTCCACATCTTGAACGGTGTGTTGAACGCCATCGCCCAACCGTTCGGATAATGGTTGTACGTCTTGGGTCCGCCCAGTTCGTCGATCATTGCGAGGTTGTTGTCGATGTCGTCGGGGAT
>JANNNB010000305.1:0-7711 GCA_031398325.1 Actinomycetes bacterium | reverse complement strand
GAAGAGACGGAAGAACACCTTCACGTCCTGTGCCGTGGTGGCGGTGGCTCGGTAGCGGACCTTGGCGACGGCGTAGTTGAACAGGCGCATCCCCAAGATCTGCGACGCGAGCGCGAGCGGTGCCGCCGACTGGCCGGTGGGGATCGAGTTGAATGGGTGGGCCGGACCCTCGGGTGCGGCGTTGAACTTGTCGATGACGTCACGGATGAACGTGATCGCCGAGGCGTCAGTGGTGCCATGGTTGACGTTGCCGAAGTAGGTCGAACCCCCGACGGCCAGGAACACGCGCACGTCGGTGCTGAGCCAATGGGGGTTGTTGCTCGCCGGATCGACGTCGAGCATGTAGGGGTTCGGCGACTTCGTGAGGTCGATTGTCTCGCTGCACGAGAACGGCCCCAACGTGAAGGTGAGCCGCACGTTCCGCTCGTCGACCACGCCGGCGAAGGCGCTGAGGTTGGGGAAGCGGACGTGGTAGGCGAACGTCACCCGCTGGGGGACGTCGGGATGAGGCGGCGACGATTCGAGGAGCCGTCCCGCACCCACCAGGGTGAGCTCGGACGACGCGACCGCGCCGTTGGTGTCGGTCCACGTGAGCGTGAACGTCGGCGTGCCGGAGAGTTCGCCGTCGATGAGGCCGTCGAAGTACACGTAGATCGCGTTGGTGATGGTCACCTGGCCGCCGCCACCCAGCGACTCGATCTCCTCCATCGAGAAGGTGCTCCGGTCGGTCACGACGCGGCATCCCACGTGGGCCATCCGCACGAACCGGGCTAGCTGGCACGGGTTCCCCGCGTTGTCGATCACCCAGAGCATGTAGTAGCCGGGTGGAGCGATCGCCGAGTTCGGAGGCGCAGTCGCCGTGAGGGTGTTGCCGTTCCGGCTGGTGATCTGGAGTCCGACGTATCGCTGGTCGTTGTTGGTTGAGTGGGTTGCCGACCCGTTGCGGATCAGCGCGACGCGCTGGACGTTCGTCGCGGCACGGTCGAGCATGATTTCGAACGGCTGTCCGTATGGGACGAACCGTGGGGCGTCGCTGATCTGGATGCGGTTCGCGACGGCGACATAGTCGGGCTCGTAGAGCTCGATCTGCTTCACACCCACGTTGTCGGGATTTCCCGAGTTGGCGTTGTCATTGCCGCCGGCGGTCCACACCTTGCCGTTCGGCAGCAGGAGGGCGACCGAGTGGTAGTTGCGCGTGAGCTGGGCCGATTCCTTCACGGCCCACGAGTCGGTCCCGCCGTAGTCGTCGGTTGCCCAGTCGATGCCGGGGTCGTAGATCTCAGCCTGGAGCACGGGGTCCTCAGGATCGACCACGTGGACGCCACCGACGAGGCAGACCTGTCCGTTCGGCAGCAGCACGGCATTGCTGTAGGTCCGCGTCCTCGCGCTGACCGCGCCGGCGCGTGGGGCCGTGTTCTGCCAGTTCGGGCTGGCGACGCCGAGATCGATCTTGATGGCGGTCGTGTCGCCGCAGAACAGGACGCGCGGGCGCCAGTCCTCACCCGGTAGGAGGGGCAGCAGCACCGCAGGCCGGCTCCAGTCGTGGTACGCCCCCGAGCCGGGTTCGGGGATCTCGAAGCCCTCGTAGTCGCCGGTCAACGGGTCGTAGCGGGTGCTCGAATAGGTGCCGTCTCCCGACGCCGCGGTGGCGAAGTCGGTGGGCATCGGTGTGGCGAAGAAGACGCTCCCGTCGGGCAGGGTGAACGCTCGCGCATAGAACAGGTAGCGCACTCCGCTGCCGGGGGCGAGGGGATCGGCCATCGCCTTGGGGGCGAGGATCCACGTGTTCGCAGCCTGGTTGTAGCGCTCGGGCAAGGTGTTTCGGTGGCGGTAGTCCTGCTGCATCACGTGGCCGAACGTTGCGATCACATCGCCGTTGGCCAGCGTGACGCACCCGGGGTACCAGCGGCCGCCGCTCTCTGCCTCGTCGGGCTGGTCAGGGTTGCGGCGGAGCATCGCAACCTCCACCCAGTCGCGGGTGTGCGGGTTGTACAACCACGACCGGTTGTGACCGAGGAAGTCCAGGCCGTGACCATGCGCATCGCTCTCCGGCCACTTCGAGGTGCCACCCGCGATCAGCAGGCGACCGTCAGCGGCGAACGCGTGATGCGCACAGAAGACGTCGCTGTCGGGCGACGGCACCGACGCCGCGACCACCGCGTGGGTGCCTACGTCGTAGACGCGAGTCTTCTTCCAAAGATCGCCGCCCGCGGACTCCTGCTGGGCGGACCAGTGCTCGTCCCCGCCGAACAGCACCACCTCGCCTTGGTCTCCGGTAGGCACCAACGCGGCGTGCACCGCGAGGATTTGCGAGTCGACGAGCGCAGCGTTCCAGCCCAAAGTCCCTCCCAGGGTGTGCGGTCAGCTTTGCCATCATGCGCCTGTATCGCGGATCGGTCAATGCGCAGAGTGGTGCGCCAGATGCGCGGGGTGGCGGGCATCGACGTGCACATGGTGGAGCAGGCGCCGCCGATGCGCCGACCTCGCGATGGGCTTCGACTACCTCTGTCCCGATGGTGGCCCGGCCGGATCTCCGTCGTCGATCGCCCGACCATCGCCGATTGCTTCGTCGTCATCGGGATGGCTGTCGTGGGTGACGGAGCCGAGGATGCCAGCGGCGAGCGCGGTGCTGATTGGCACGGACGCGACCAGTCCGATTGATCCGACCAGCGCGCGGACGATTTCGATGGCGACGATCTCGCGTGTGATCACCGAGGTGACACCTTCGCCGGCGACGCTGAACAGCAGCAGCAGTGGGAGGGCGGCTCCCGCGTAGGCGAGGAACAGCGTGTTCACGGTGGAGGAGATGTGGTCCCGGCCGATGTTGACGGCCCGGCTGTACAGGTCGCCGAAGGCGACGTGTGGTGCCGCGCGTTTGAGTTCCCAGACGGCGGACACCTGTGTGACCGTGACGTCGTCGAGGACGCCGAGCGAGCCGATGAGGATGCCGGCGAGCAGCAGGCCTCGCGGGTCGATGGGTGTACCGAGTGCGTCGAGGAAGCCGATCGAGTCGTCGCCGAGGCCGGTGAAATTGGAGGCTGTGACGAACAGCCAGGCCAGCAAACCGGTGACGGCGAGGCTGGCGAAGGTTGACAGGAGGGCGGACGCGGATGCCAGGGTGACGCCGTGTGCGAGGAAGATGGCGATGAATGCGATCGCGCCAGCGGTCACGAGGGCGACGGCAACGGGGTTGGTGCCCTCGAGCAGCGCGGGCAGGCAGAACACGACGATCATGACGATGCTCATCGCAAGGCCGGCGAGCGCCCCGACACCGCGCCATCGTCCGAGCACGATGATGGCCGCGACGAACAGAATCGTCAACAGCAGCATCGGAGTGCTGCGTTCGAAGTCGTAGAACGAGATCGACTCGGTGCCGTTGTCGAGTTCGTAGATGTCGACGAGGATCGTGTCGCCGTCACTGATCGTGCTCGTCGTCGGCGTCTCGAGCGAGCGGATCTCGCCTCGAAGGTCACCGTCGCCGATGGTCAACTCGATGAGCTTGCATTCCAACAGGGGGTCGTACGAGCACGGCACGCGTTCGACCGCCGTGACCTTTGCTCTGATGGGATCGCCGCTGAGCCCGAGCGGGTCGGCAAACTCTGCAGCCCCCGACGGCCACAGCACGGTCAGGCCGATCAGGACGACGAGTCCACACGCGACGACCGCTCCCCACACCGCACGTCGAGCCTGCAGCGACACGTGCCGGTCCAGCTCGGAGTGATGAACCGCCCCATGGTGATGCGAGCCGCTCATCGCGCCAGTGTGGCCGACCCGCCGGACCCAGTCGCGGCAGTCGACAACGGGTCAGCCCAACTCGGTTCGATCGAGCCGCTGTGCGCGTGGCCGGCTTCGGTGTCCGAACGACGATTCGCGTATTTCTGGGCCCGCATCGGTCTCTATTGGGGGTGGCGTCCGATCGCTGTCCGGTCCTCTCGGGATCGTCGACCGAGCGTCATCTTTGATGGAGGCCGATCATGTCTGGTCCAGTTCGACGCAACGTTGCCCATCTGACCGATCCCGAGCGTGCCGCCTATGCACAGGCGCTACGTGATGTCGATCTGCAGACCTACGCAGACGGCGTGTCCTTTTGGGACAAGCAGGATCAGATCCACGAGGGCACGCACAACCACAACGGGAATTCGTTCGTGCCGTGGCATCGCGAATTGTGCAACCGCTTCGAGAAGTTGATCCAGCAGGTCAACCCCGACATGGCGCTGCACTACTGGGATTGGACCCAGGATCCCCGGGCGGCCGACGACGGCAACGGGGGCACGGTGAACCTCTGCACGAACGCAGCCTTCGGCGCCGCGAACGGAACGGTCGCGGGCACGCTCGGCCCGTTGCACAACAACGGCAACGCGATGGGTGCTCGCCCGTCGTTCGGTGGCCCGTTCACGTCACCACCGGTGATCATCACCAGGGATTGCGCACCCGGCGCACCCGGCATCGCGTCGGATGCGACCATCCTGGCGGCGTCGGACGGCAGCGCCCAGGCGCAGCAGTGGACGGCGTTCAGTCAGGAGGTCGAGGCCTGGCACGGCTCCGCACACGGCTTCTTCGGGTCGGGCAACATCTTTGACCCGCACACTGCGTTCGAGGACCCGTTCGTGTTCCTCCTGCATTCCAACGTCGACCGTCTGTTCGCGATGTGGCAGACCGTCGCGGGACAGGACTGGCGGCTCGATCCTGATCAGGTCTACGGCGACCAGAAGGACACCAATGACTCGCGCGGCATCCTGCATTCACTCCAGCCGTGGGACGGCAGCGTCGAGTTCGGTGCTCCGATCCCACCGTGGACTGGCGGGTCGAGCGACATCGTCGTCAAGAACTGCCGTCACGAGTCGGTCGTGCGTCCGCCGTGTTACGACACGCTGCCCCTGACCGTCACCCAGGTCGCGCCCGATCCTGGCATCCCGATCCGATTCGTCGATGTCCCAACCGGCGAGGGCACCGCCCGCGCGCTCCGGCTTCGCGTTCGTGGCTGTCACCATGTGGCCGCGACGGCGACGTTGGCCGGAGATCCGGCATTCACCCTCCTGGCGGCAACGGTCCCGTCACCCGATCCCGAGGGCTTCGAGACCAACGACCTGCTGGTTTGGGTTCTGTTCACGGCAGGCGCAGTGGGTTCCAATCCGACGGCAACACTGACAGTCACCGAACCGGAAACCGGATCGACGTTCGTCGTGCCGATCGAATCCACGGTGATCGCCAAGCCGACCGTCGCCACCTCACTCGTACTCGACCGGTCCGGCAGCATGGATGCCGCATCCGGGGTCGGGTCGCTCAAGCGAATCGAGGTGCTCCGCAACGCGGCGCCGCTGTTCGTGCAGCTGCTCGACAACGCCGACGGCGTCGGTGTCGTCCGTTTCGACACCGACGCGACAGAAGCGGAGCCGGTACAGGTCGCTGGACCTGAGATCGGTGGCGCTGGGAGATCTGACGCGTTCACGGCGATCAACAACCACGTCACCAATCCCGCCGGCATGACCGCGATCGGAGACGGCGTCGAGGCGGCCGCCACCCAGCTGGCCTTGGCAACCGGATTCACCGATTCGGCCACGATCGTGTTCACCGACGGACACGAGACCGAATCCAAGTACATCAGCGATGTCGCCGACCTCGTCACTTCTCGCGTGTTCGCCATCGGGCTCGGCACGGCCGACCAGCTCGACCCGGTCGCCCTCGACGATCTCGTCAACGACACCGGCGGCTACCTGCTGTTGACCGGAAACAGCGGTCCTGACGATCTCCTTCTGTTGCAGAAGTACTTCGCCCAGATCATCGCCGGGGTGAGCAACAACCAGATCGTTGTCGATCCCGACGGCTTCGTGCCGATCGGTGGCCAAGCCGAGGTCCCGTTCGACCTCACAGAAGGCGACACGCGTTGCGACGCAATCGTTCTCAGCCCGGCCGCCGAAGTCCTCGACGTCGTGCTGATCGCCCCCGACGGAACCCGACTCGATGAGACCACCGGCGTGATCTCAACCCGCACCCCGAACGACCAGGTGCTCCGCGTAGCGCTGCCGTCACCGCACACGACCGGAACCGGCGGACAGTGGCTCGTGCGCCTCAGCGTCGACAAGCGACGCCTGACGAAATACCTGAACCAACTCAAGAAGACCGAGGACACCGCAGCTCTCGATCGGGTTCGCACCCATGGGATCGCGTTCACCGTCACCGTGCAGGCTCGCAGCAATGTGCGCCTCGACGTCACCACCTCACAGACGTCACGGCGCCCTGGAGGGTCGGCAACCATCCACGCCACTCTCACCGACTTCGGGATCCCGCTCGCGTCTTCTGCATCGGTGACTGCCCAGATTCAGCCGCCATCGGGGCCAGCGTTCACGATTCCGATGACCGAGGCCGATCCCGGCCAGTACAGCGCAACCCTGACAAGCTCAAAGGCCGGCGTCTACCGTGTGCTCGTTCGTGCCGCTGGATCCACGCTGCGGGCCGAGCAATTCACCCGAGAAGAACTCAGGACGCTTGCGGTGTGGAACGGAGGCGACGACCGACCCGCCACCTCCGACCCTGCTGCCGATTCCGGGCTCGACGTGTGCGGGCTCCTCACGTGCGTCCTGTCCGGACCGTCCCTCGAACAAGCCGCCGAGCGAGCCGGCATCGACCTCGACGAATTGCGCCGATGCCTCAAGGTGGTCTGCTAGCCGATCGAACGTCCGGGCCCCCGAGCCACTGGTTGTCCGGCCGGTCACGACTGGTGATCACAACGCCGTCGACACGCGCCGCGATCACCAGTCGTGCAGTCCCACCGGGCAGCTGCCGGCAGGACAACCTGCGGTCAGGGCGTGTATTTGAGGATGTAGAGGCCTTTGTCATCGGGGCCGCTGGCGACGAGAGGCCGACGTGGTCACTGGCATCGACGCCGACAGCCGACGTCGGAGGATGTCGGCACTACGACGTGGGTCAGGCCCGGTCGCTTGGACCGGGCCTGACTGAAGTCCTGCAAGAGGCGATCGTGATCAGACCGTCGTGAGTTCGCGGTCTCGTCTGGGCTCAGCGGTGTCGGACTGGGGAGCGTCCGGTGTGCTCGATGCGCCGCGTGCGCCTTCGAGGTCGAGGTGGGGAAGGATTCGGTCGAGCCAGCCGGGCAGCCACCAGTTGGCGTTACCGAGCAGGCTCATCGTCGCCGGCACCAGAATCATGCGCACGAGCGTGGCATCGATGAGCACTGCAACGGCGAGGCCGACACCGAACAGCTTTCCGTTCGGGTCGTCGCTGAGGACGAAGGCGCCGAACACGCAGACCATGATCAGCGCTGCCGACGTGATCTCCCGGGCGGTGCCGGACAGCCCACGCACCACTGCGTCGTGATTGTCACCGGTCTTCACGTACTCCTCGCGGACACGGGACAGCAGGAACACCTCGTAGTCCATCGAGAGCCCGAAGAGGATGGCGAACATGATGAGCGGAAGGAACGGGTTGATCGGCATCGTGTCGTGGAGGCCGATCAACCCCTTGCCCCACCCCCACTGGAACACAGCGACGAGCACGCCGTAGGCGGCAGCGATCGACAGCAGGTTCAAGATGGCGGCCTTGAGCGGCACGAGGACCGAGCGGAACACGATCATCAGCAACAGGAACGACATCGCCACGACGCCGGCGATGAACACCGGCAGGCGGTCGGTGATGCGGTCCGTCAGGTCGGTGATCATGGCCCGACCCGTCAGCGACACCCGCCCCCCGGTGCCCT
>JANNNB010000273.1:0-3106 GCA_031398325.1 Actinomycetes bacterium | reverse complement strand
TGGGTGGTCGACGGCATGCTTGCCGACGCTCACCACCACCTCGGACAGGTCGTCGACCTCCCTGGACTGTCGGACCGGGTACGAGCGAAGGTGTCGTGGACACTGGCGCTCGCCGCCGGCTCGCTCGGCGACCTGCAACGGTGCCGGAACTTGGGTGCCATGGCCGCCGACCTGGGCCGGACGGTCGGCGACGACGCCATCATCGGCCTCGGGCTCAATGCCGAGGCCGTCGCACTGTGGGGATTGGGGCAGCTCGATCAATCCGCGGCGCTCCACGAAGACGCCCTCCGACATTCCGCAGCTGCCGGCGATGTGTGGGGTGTCGGGGTCTGCACGGTGCTACGCGCGCGCACCGCGGTCGATGCCGACGACCGGCGCGCCTCGGAAATGACGAGACATGCCGTTGAGGCGGCTCGCCGTACCGGAGATGTCCACATCATCGGTATTGCGCTCGAACAGTGCGCCCGCGTTGCACTCCACGACGGCGATCCAGGCGCGGCAGTGGCACTTGTCGAGGAATCGCTCGCCGGACACGAAGCCATCAGCTACTCCGAAGGGATCCTCGCCAGCCTGCACCTGTTGGGCCGCGCCGAGCTCGCCGACGGTCATCCGATCGCGGCACGCGAACGTCACCTCCGAGCACTGGGGATCGCCGTCGGAATCGGACACGCTGCAGGCACGATCGAGGCACTCGATGGACTTGCTGCGGTCGCCGTCGCCCTCGGCGACACGCCACTCGCGTCGCGGCTCACAGTGGTGGTCGAGTCCGAACGGGCTGCACGACATCTGCCTCGCCGCGCCGACGAAAGCGCAATGTTCGACAGCCTCGTCGCCGAAGCTGCGACGCCGACACCCAGCAGCGGCGTGCCGACACTCGCAGCCCTCGCCGACGAACTCCTCCGCGGTACGCCGTAGGAACCCGAGTTCGATCAGTGTGTGCTGTGCGAGCTCGGCCGGAGGTCGAGCCGCCGCAGTAGCTGGGCGTTCAACGCCACCACGATCGTGGACACACTCATCAGAATGGCACCGACCGCCGGCGACAGCGTCACACCGACGCCAGCGAGCACGCCCGCGGCGAGCGGAATGGCCACGATGTTGTAGCCCGCCGCCCATGCCAGGTTCTGGACCATTTTGCGGTAGCTCGCGACCGACAACCGGATGATGCCGATCACGCCGCGCGGGTCATCGGCAGCCAGCACGACCCCGGCGGACTCGATGGCCACATCGGTGCCCGCACCGATGGCAATACCGACATCGGCTCGGGCGAGCGCCGGCGCGTCGTTCACGCCGTCGCCCACCATCGCCACGACGAGCCCACGACGCTGGAGCTCGGCGACCTTGGCCTCCTTGTCCTCCGGGAGGACCTCGGCCATCACCTCGTCGATGCCGAGATCGGCACCGACCGACTCCGCGACCTGACGTGCGTCACCGGTGATCATCACGACCTTGATGCCGCGGCGCTGCAACTCCTTGACGGCAGCCTTGGCCTCGGGGCGCACCGAGTCCTCCAGCGCCAGGGACCCAACGATCTCCGCCGTCTGGTCGGATCCGATCCGAACGAGGTGCAGCACGGCCGCGCCCCGCTGCACCCAATCAGCGACCGACTCAGGGGTGTCCAAATCGCGCTCACGAAGCAGCGCCGGTCCACCCATCGCATAGGTCACGCCCTCCACCGTCGCCTCGACGCCTCTGCCCGTCATCGACCGGAAACCCGACGCGTTCGGAACCGGTCCCCGCACGGTCGCGGCAGCAACGATCGCCTTCGCCACCGGGTGCTCGCTGTCGGCCTCGACGGCACCTGCGATCCGCAACACCTCGGCCTCATCGAACCCGTCCGTCCCCATGACGCCGGCCACCGACGGTCGGCCAGTCGTCAAGGTTCCGGTCTTGTCGAACAACACAGCGTCGACGTTCCGCATCCGCTCCAGTGCCAGCCGATCCTTGACCAGCACACCGTTGCTCGCCGCGATCGCGCTCGACAGAGAAACGACCAGCGGGATGGCGAGGCCGAGGGCGTGTGGACAGGCGATCACCAGCACCGTCACGGTCCGCACCACGGCATCGTCCGGGTCGCCGAGCAGCGACCACACGACGTACGTGAGGACACCTGCGGCGGCCGCAACGTAGAACAGCAAGGCAGCGAAGCGGTCGGCCAGGGCTTGAGCCCGACTCTTGGAGGCCTGCGCCTCAGCGACGAGACGTTGGATGCCAGCCAACGCAGTGTCCTGTCCCACCTTGTCGACACGGACGCGGATCGCTGAGTCCGTCGAGACCGTCCCAGCGACCACCGAGTCCCCTGCGGTCTTGGCGATCGGACGAGACTCTCCGGTCACCATCGACTGGTCGATTTCCGCTTTCCCATCGACGATGACACCATCGGCTGGCACCCGGGATCCCGACCGGACGAGCACGATGTCGCCGGCGCGAAGGTCGCCGACCGGCACAGCCCTGACCGTGCCGTCGGCCATGACGTGGTCGGCCGTATCGGGAAGCAGCGCAGCCAGGGCGTCGAGTGCGGAACTTGCTTGACCGAGTGCCTTCATCTCCTGCCAGTGGCCGAGAAGCATGATGGTCACGAGTGCGGCGAGCTCCCACCAGAACTCGAGGTCGAACCATCCGAGACTCGACGCCATCGAGGAGCCCCACGCGACGATGATTGCCATCGCGATGAGCAGCATCATCCCGGGTGCCCGGTCCCGGATCTCGGCGACGGCTCCGGTGAGGAACGGCCAGCCGCCCCACAGGAACACGACGCTGCCGAGGGTGGGCCCCACCCACGCGAAGCCGTCGATCCTGTAGCCGAACCAGTCCATGATCATCTCGCTGGTGAAGATCACCGGGATCGAGAGGAGCAGCGTCAGCCAGAACCGGCGGCGAAACACTTCCGGGTCATGGCCGGCGTGCTTGTCGTGGCCTTGGTGGGAGTGATCGTCACCGGTGTGAACGGCGCCGGCGTGCCCGTCGTGATCGTGCTCGTGACGTCCGGGGCCGTGGCCGACGTCGGCGGAGAGGCTGCCTGCCCGATCGAAGGGCGTTGCAGAACCAATCATGATCGAATTATACCCCAGGGGGGTATTAGGTGCAACGTCGAGGGCCGTGTTCGTGG
>JANNNB010000250.1:0-2460 GCA_031398325.1 Actinomycetes bacterium | reverse complement strand
GAGCATCGGAGCCGTCCGACGACCGTCTTTTCGGAGCGCGTCGATCATCTGGCGGTCGACATCGTCGAGGTCGATCATCGGGACGAACGTATCACCACCGTGACGTCTGGCGGACGTTCGTCGCTCGAATACGACTCTGCGCCCATCGATCGGCCGAATCGTGACATCGTGCGGCATGGCCACGGTCGCCGGCTCCACCACTCGGAACGACCAACCCGGCTCGCGCGGGGACAGACCCCGGACGAACCGAGCGGACCAACCACCGGCGTCGTACTGGGAACGACGCAATGCGATCGCCGCACAGGCCGCCGGCGTGAACAGCCCGCCCGCGACCATCGAGTACACCGACGTCGAACACCGCGTGTGGTCGACCGTCGCCTCGACGCTCGGCCCGCTCTGGGACCGTCACGCAGCGAGTGGTGTGCTCGCGGCGCGCGACCGGCTGTCGCTGCCGACCGACCGCGTTCCGCAACTGGCCGAAGTCGACACCTGGCTGCGGCCGCTCACCGGGTTCGGCTATCGAGCGGTCGCCGGCACCGTTCCGGCGGCGGAATTCTTCGCCGCCCTCGCCGACCGAATCTTCGCGTCGACGCAATACGTGCGCTGGGAGGGCTCGCCGCTCTACACGCCGGAGCCCGACGTGATCCACGAGGTCATGGGCCACGGCAACTGCCTCGCCTGCCCCGAGATCGCCGAGTTGCACCGGCTCGCTGGCGAGGCGATCGGACGGGTCGAGGGCGAGCGCGCCCTTCAGGCTGTGGCCGACGTGTTCTGGTTCAGTGTCGAGTTCGGCGTCGTTCGAGAGCACGGCGTCTGGAAGGCCTACGGAACCGGGCTGCTGAGTTCACCCGGCGAGCTCGAGTGGTTCGCCGACCATGCCGACATCCGTCCCCTCGACCTCGTCGCCATGGCCACGACGGCGTACGACATCGCTCACTACCAACCGATCCTGTTCGCCGGTGACTCGCTCCAGCACGTGCTCGACGTCGTCGGCGGATTCCTCACCACCGCGACCGACGACTCGATCGCCGCCCTCCTCGACCCATCCTGACGCCCCCTCACCGCGACACACACTGCGATCTCGGTCGCTTTCGGGCCGGAAGGCGGACCGGAGCCGACCGAGATCGGCGGGGCGCTGGAACTCGGTCGGGATCGGGTCAGCGCGACCAGGTGAAGGGGTAGTCGGTGTCGGAAGCGGCGCGAGCGGCGTTCGTGACGCGGAGCGGGGCGAACGTGTCGAGCATGACCGCCACCTCTTCCGTCGCCGTCTGATCGAGGCTGGCCTCGACGCTGCCCGGCTGCGGACCGTGTACGAAACCGGCAGGGTGATACGAGATCGAGCCGACACCGATGCCCGAACCGGCGCGGCTCATGAAGTTGCCGGCCGAGTAGAACAGCACTTCGTCGGAGTCGGTGTTGGCGTGGTGGTACGGCACCTTGACGGCGTCAGGGTGGAAATCGAACAGTCTCGGCACGAAGGAGCAGATCACCGCCCCGGGCATCTCGAAGGTCTGGTGGACCGGCGGTGGTTGATGCAGGCGGCCGACGATCGGTTCGAAATCGGCGATGTTCAACGCGTACGGGTACACGCACCCGTCCCAACCGATCACGTCGAACGGGTGATGCCGGTGGACGAGGTGCGACAGTCCGGCCCGGTTGCGCACGAGCACGGGGACCGGCTCGTCGCTCACCTCGCTGTCGACGACCACGAGTTCCGTCGGCGCCCGGAGGTCGCGTTCGCAGTACGGCGCGTGCTCGAGGAACTGGCCGAAGCGCGACAGGTACTTCGCAGGTGGAGCGATATGGCCCCGGCTGGCGACGATCAGCGCGCCGAGCGGCTCGTCACCCGCCACGAGCCAGCGGTGCGTCGTCGATGCCGGGATCACCACGTAGTCGCCGGGGCCGACGTCGAGCGCGCCGAACACCGAGTCGAGCCGACCGTGGCCGTGCTGCACGAAAACCAACTCGTCACCCACGGCGTTCCGGTACAGACCGCTGTCGTGGCGGGCTTCCACCCACGCCACCTCGAGGTCGTCGTTGGCCAGCACCACCGTGCGCCCGAGCACGAGGTCGGCATCGAGCGACGCGCCGAGTTCCAACGTGCGGATGTGACGCGGCGTGAGCGGCACGTCCGGCGTGGCTCCGGCACCGCCATCCTCCACGGCTTCGATGGCGGTCAGTGCCGAGGGCGAGTTGCGGTGGTAGAGCAGCGACGAGTTCGACGAGAAGCCCTCCTGGCCCATCAGCTCCTCGGCGTAGCGGTGGCCCGACTCGTCGAGGTGGTGCGTGTGACGCTTCGCCGGGACGTTCCCGACCGATCGGTAGTACGGCATGTCAATGCCCTCCTGTTGTCCCGACCGGCACGATCGTGCCGGTCACCGAACCGAGGCCGATGCGGGTCACCGGGTCGGAGCCGGCCCAGCCCTGCAGCGTCACCCGGTCGCCATCGACGAGGAACGA
>JANNNB010000243.1:0-9624 GCA_031398325.1 Actinomycetes bacterium | reverse complement strand
GACATTCTTGCGGACGGATTCGGGCGCCTTGTCGACCGAGCGGCCGACATCGGCGCCGCCGTGCAACTCGAGTTCGCACCGATGCTTGGCGTACCGAACCTCGCGAGTGCCTGGGACATCGTTCGTGAATCGGATCGGCCCCACGCTGGCCTGATGATCGATGTCTGGCACTTCTTCAAGGGCGGCCTCGACCTCGCACTTCTCGAGTCGATACCTGCGGAGCATCTCTGGAGCGTGCAGGCATCGGACGGCTGGATCGAGGCTCGTGATGCGAGTCAGTTGATGGACGGCTTGTACCACCGCGCCTTTCCAGGCGAAGGCGAGCTTCCGATCGTCCGAGTCCTGGAGATCGTGTCCGCCAAGGGAAACCTGCGAATGGTGGGACCGGAAACCTTCTCGACCGAAGCCGACAGCCTCGGTGCTTCTGATGCCGGTATCCGTGACGGCGACGGCACGCGTGCGGTTCTGACATCGGCGGGTCTGCTCGACACGCTTGTCAACTGACATCAGCCACGGTCTCGACCGAGTTCAACCAGCGGTCTGTTCAGCCTGGGCGTTCCGAGCGTGTTCGCGGTCGGCGCTGCACCGTCGGGAGTGTGACGGTGAAGGTCGACCCTTCGCCGGGGGATGTGTCGAGATCGACGCTTCCACCGTGGGTGTCGACGATGGCCGCAACGATCGAGAGTCCGAGTCCGGAGCTGCGGACGTCCGACGTGGGTGACTGGCCTGCCCGGAAGAAGCGGTCGAAGACGTTGTCGGCGATGTCTTGGCTCATCCCCGGGCCGTCGTCGACGACGGTGACGACAGCGTGTGCGTCGTCGAGTCTGTCGACGGTGATCTCGACGCTGGCGGCGCTGGCGTGGATCCGGGTGTTGGCGATCAGGTTGGCGAAGACCTGCTGGAGGGCGTCGCAGTCACCTTCGACGCAGATCCGTCCGGTGCTCTTCGTGAGCTCGATGCGGTGTGAGGGATCGGTCACGTGCGCATCGGACACCGCATCCGCCACGAGTGAATTCAGATCGACCGGCTGCGCCTCGAACCCGTGACCCTGGTCGAGTCGAGCGAGCGTGAGCAGATCGTTGACGAGGCGTCCCATGCGGTGGGCTTCGCTGTTGATGCGGGTCATCTGCTTTCGTACCGACTCAGGGTCGGTTGCCGCTCCGAGCAGATAGGACTCGGAGTATCCGGCGATCGTCGTGAGCGGGGTCCGTAGTTCGTGGGATGCGTCGGCAGCGAACCGTTTCACGCGGTCTTCGGCGTGTTGACGTTGTTCGAGCGACAGTTGGAGTCGGTCGAGCATGGCGTTCAAGGAGTTGGCGAGGCGACGGATCTCGGGGTCGGCTGCCACCGTGACGGCGCGTCGATCCATGTCGCCGTCGGCGATTGCTTCTGCGGTGTCGACCAGGTCGTCGTATGGTCGGAAGCTGGCACGCTGCAAGACGAAGATGATGATGCCCAGCAGTGTGACCATGGCGAGCAGTGTGTTGAACAGTGTCCGTGAGAGTCCGTTGATCGTGTGATCGACTCCGTCGAGGGGCGTCGCGAACGCGAGGTATCGGCCGTCGTCGATTCGCTGGACCGAGACCCGGTAGCTCGGTCCACCGTCCGTGCCGTCGACGGTGAAGTGGTCGTCGACGCGGTCGATCATGGTGCTGGCGGAGAGGTCCGGCGCCGGGAACGGATCGTTGCCGGGCCCGGCCCTGTCGACGACGACGGGTGGACCGGAGCCGTCGACGATGATCTCGGCGATCGGGTTGTATGCGATGTCGACGTTCTCGAACAGCTCGATCTCTCCGTCGGTGCCGATCGCAAGGTCGCTGTAGATCTGACCGCTGACGTCGAGCAGGTTGGTCAACTCGAGGTCGATGTCGTCGATCAGTTGGCGCCGGGTGTTGAGGATCGTCACGATCGCTCCGAGAACGAACACCAGCACGAGCGCCAGGAGCACGAGGGTGAACGTGCGGCGGCGGGTCACGAGGCCGTCTCGGTGCGGATCGTGTAGCCGACACCGCGCACGGTCTGGATCAGCTTCGGTTCGACCTGGTCGATCTTCTTGCGGAGGAAGCTGATGTACGTCTCGACGGAGCTGGCGTCACCGTCGAAGTCGTACTGCCAGACGTGGTCGAGGATCTGCCGTTTCGACAGGACCCGGTCGGCGTTCATCAACAGGTACCGCAGCAGCTTCCATTCCGTGGGCGACAAGTCGACCGGTTCGCCGCCGCGGGTCGCGCGGTGGGTCTCGTCGTTCATCACGAGATCCGCGTAGCTGTGGAGGTGGGATTCGTTCGACGTGGTGCCGGTGCGCCGCAGCACGGCGTGCATGCGTGCCACGACCTCTTCGAGACTGAACGGTTTGGTGACGTAGTCGTCGCCGCCCTTGGTGAATCCCGACAGCATGTCGTTCTTGGTGTCGCGCGCGGTGAGGAAGATCACCGGGACCTGCTCACCGTCGGCACGGAGTCGGCGGCACACTTCGAAGCCGTCGATGTCGGGCATCGTCACGTCGAGGAGGACGAGGTGCGGGCGAAACGATGCGGCAGCGTCCAGCGCCCCGAATCCCGAACTGGCCGTCTCGACCTCGAAGTCCAGGAACCGCAGCGACGTCGAGAGCAGGTCGGTGATGAACTCCTCGTCGTCGACAACGAGGATCCGGTGCTTTGCGTCGGTGTTGGGCTGATCCATGCCCTCGATCCAACCACGCTGACCTTAAAGCAAGCTGAAAATCACGTCGAAACCGTCCGGGCCGGCCCCCCACTTCCGTCTGGAGCAGGTCGACGGAACCCCGCAAAACGAGGTTTGCTCGAACTTCGAGCGCACTTTGAGCGTGTTTAGAGGTCCGTCCCGCAGGCTCATCGTCATGACCGAACTTGCCGTTCTTCGTTCCGCAACGCCTCGAATTCTCGGACCGGAAGCCTCGGTTCCCGACGGCGTCCCGCTCGCCGCCCGAGCCGTCGGCGCGCACAAGCACTACGGAAACGGCGACAACGAAGTCCGTGCGCTCGACGGCGTCGACGTCGGATTCGTCGACGGCCAGTTCACCGCGATCATGGGCCCGTCCGGCTCGGGAAAGTCGACGCTGATGCACACCATGGCTGGCCTCGACACGCTGACCTCAGGCCAGGTGTTCATCGATGGCGAGGATGTCACTGCGATGAACGAGAAGCAACGCACGAGACTTCGCCGCGACAAGCTCGGCTTCGTCTTCCAGGCGTTCAACCTCGTGCCGACACTGTCGGCTCGCGAGAACATCACACTCCCGCAGCGCCTCGCCGGCAAGAAGCCGAACAAGGAGTGGTTCGACACCGTCGTCGGAACGGTCGGCCTGACGGACCGTCTCGACCATCGTCCGAGCGAACTGTCGGGCGGCCAGCAACAGCGCGTCGCCGTGTCACGGGCACTCGCGAGCCAACCCAAGATCGTGTTCGCCGACGAACCGACCGGCAACCTCGACTCCGCCACCGGCGACGAGATCCTCAGCTTCATGCGCCGAGCCGTCGACGACCTCGGTCAGACCATCGTGATGGTCACCCACGACCCCTACGCCGCCCGGTACGCCGACCGCGTCGTGTTCCTCGCGGACGGAAAGATCGTCAGCGAGATGCACAACCCCACCGCCGACGCTGTTCTCGACCACATGAAGACCATCGGCCACTGAGCCGTTCGATCCCTTCGCCGTCCAGCCGCCTCGACAAGTCAGGAAGTACCTCGAATGTTCCAGATCGCCATCCGCGGGCTCAAGCAGAACCCGTTCCGCTATTTCGCCACCGCCATCGCCATCGTGTTGGGTGTCGCGTTCTTCGTCGCCACCTCGGTGATGACCACCAGCTTCGAGGACACCCTCAACGGGTCGATCGCCGAAGCGCTCGACGATGTCGAAGGCGCCGTGCGCTCGACCGAAGTCATCGAAACCGGCTTCTCCGAGATCCGCCAGAAGATCCCCTACGAGACCGGCGAACAGGTCGCTGCGATCGACGGTGTCGAACGCGCCGGAGCGTTCCTGTCCGGATACGCCCAGGCCGTTACCGCTGATGGCGACGTCATCGACTCGGCGGGCCAGCCGCCGCAAGGTTTCGCGTGGCTCGACGACACCGAACTCAGCCCGTATGCGATCGTCGACGGCGCGGCGCCCGTCGCCGCTGACGAAATCGCACTCGACGAGGACACCTTCGTCGATGGCGACTTCTCGATCGGCGACCGGGTTCGCGTCCTCCCGCTCCCGGCCGACCAGGGGTTCACGGTCGTGGGCGTCGTGGGCCCGAACGGTGAGGGCGACGGCCTCGGCGGCCAGACCGTTGCGTTCAGTCTCGACGGCGCTGCGCAGGCGTTCGGCTCCACCGATGTCGACCAGATCTTCGTGCAGGGCGACGGCGGGCTCAGCCAAAGCGAACTCGCCGCGACCATCAACGAGGCACTCGGCGCGAGCGGGGCAGACGCTCTCGAAGCGATCACCGGCGACGAACTCGTCGGCGAGTACGAAGACACGATCGGTCAGGTCACCGCCATCATCAACACGGCGCTCCAGGTCTTTGCATCCATCTCGCTGGTCGTGGGTGCGTTCGTGATCTACAACACCTTCTCGATCACCGTCGCCCAACGTCGCCGCGAGATGGCACTGCTGCGTGCGATCGGTGCGTCCACCAAGCAGGTGACACGCAGCGTCATCGTCGAATCGCTCCTCATCGGAGCACTCGCCTCGGCGGTCGGCGCGCTCGTCGGTGTCGGACTCGGCTGGCTGCTCCTCCAGGGGCTCGGGGCACTCGGCGCCGGCTTCGACATCGCACTCACCGTCCCGCCCGCCTCCATCGTCACCGGTATCGCGATCGGCACGATCATCACCTTCTTCGCCGCCTACGTCCCGGCCCGACGAGGAGCGAGCATCGCACCGATCGAGGCGCTACGCGAGTCCGCCATCGAACAACCCGCCAAGTCGAAGTGGCGCACCGTGACCGGTGTCGTGCTGCTCGTCGTCGGAGTCACCATGTCGATCAGTGCCGTGACCGGCGCCGACCTGACCGCGCTCGCCGTCGGCCTACCCGCCACCATCCTCGCGATGGTGCTGCTCGGCCCGGCGATCATCCGACCGATGAGCACGCTCATCGCCATCCCGATGGTCCGCAACGGATCGATCACCGGCGAACTCGCCCGCGAGAACGCTGCCCGCAACCCCAAGCGCACCGCCACCACGTCGCTCACTCTCGTCATCGGTGTCGCCCTCGTGGTCACTGCGAGCGTGTTCGCTGCGACGATGAGCACCTCGACCAAGGGCCAACTCGAACAACAGATCACCGCCGACCAGGTCGTCACGGTCGGACCTGAAGTATCACTGCTCGGCGGTGGTCTCGACCCGACCATCACATCGTCGATCGGCGAACTGGCCGACGTCGACGCCGCCGTTCCGTTCCGCCAGGCCTCCGTCGAAATCCTCGACGGCTTCGACCAGCTGACCGGGTCTGACACCGCCCAACTCGACGACGTCCTCGACCTCGACGTCATCGACGGCAGCGTGACCGGACTCGCCGATGATCAGGTCGCGGTCTCCGAAGCCCGGGCCGATGAGGAGAACCTCACCGTCGGCGACGACGTCGAGGTCAGGTTCCAGCAGCAAGCAGTGACGTTGCAGGTCGCCGGGGTCTACGAACGGGACGAGTTCGTCGGATCCTGGCTCGTCGACAACTCGGTCATGGAAGCCAACACCAGCCGCAGCCTCGACACCGAAGTCCTGATCCGCAGCAGCGACGGCAGCGGTGACTCGGTCGCGACCGCGGTGACCGCCGTGCTGGCGTCGAACCCGACCGCAGACATCGAGACGACCGCTTCGTTCATCGACGGCGAGGTCGGCCAGATCGACCAGCTGTTGATCCTGCTCTACGGCCTGCTCGCCATGTCGGTCTTGGTTGCCCTCATCGGCATCGTCAACACCATGGCCCTGTCCATCCACGAACGAACCAGAGAACTCGGATTGCTGCGCGCCGTCGGCATGAGCTCGCGACAGCTGCGTCGCACCATCCGCTACGAGTCCACGATCATCGCCCTCATCGGCACCATCGTCGGCCTCGCCCTCGGCCTGTTCTTCGGATGGGTGGCCAGCCGCGCCGCACAGGACACCTTCCCCGACTTCGCGATCCCCGTCACCTCCCTGATCGTGATCGCTGTCGTCGGCATCATCGCCGGCCTCGCAGCGGGAATCCTCCCTGCGCGACGCGCCGGACGGCTCGACGTCCTCGACGCCATCGCCGGTGACTGAGCAGTCATTCCCCATCCACCACGACCCAGCGAAGGCCTCACGGGCTGTCTGCAACCAATCCAGAACAACGAACCACTCACAGGAAAGAAGAGAATCATGGGATACATCAACGTCGGCAACGAGAACTCCACGCCGATAGAGCTCTACTACGAGGACCACGGAGCCGGTCAGCCCGTCGTCCTGATCCACGGCTACCCGCTGAACGGTCACAGCTGGGAACGCCAAACCCCAGAGTTGCTCGCCGCCGGCTACCGCGTCGTCACGTACGACCGACGCGGTTTCGGCCAATCGTCAAAGGTCGGCGTCGGCTACGACTATGACACCTTCGCCGCCGACCTGAACGTCGTGCTCGAGACGCTCGACCTACACGACGCGATACTCGTCGGATTCTCGATGGGAACCGGTGAGCTCGCCCGCTACGTGTCCCGCTACGGCCACCAGCGAGTCGCGAAACTCGCGTTCCTCGCCTCGCTCGAGCCGTTCCTCGTCGCCCGCGACGACAACCCGGACGGAGTGCCACAAGAGGTCTTCGACGGAATCGAGGCCGCAGCGAAGGGCGACCGCTACGCCTGGTACACGCAGTTCTTCAACGACTTCTACAACCTCGACGAGAATCTCGGCGACCGCATCAGCCAAGAGGCGGTCACGGCCAGCTGGAACGTTGCCATCTCCAGTGCACCCGTTGCAGCCCACGCCGTGGTGTCATCGTGGATCGAAGACTTCCGCGCCGACGTGGCCGCAGTCCATGCGAGCGGCAAACCTGTGCTGATCCTGCACGGCACCGCCGACAACATCCTCCCCATCGACGCCACGGCCCGCCGCTTTCGCACGTTGCTGCCAGACGCCCACTACGTAGAGATCGAAGGCGCCCCCCACGGGCTGTTGTGGACCCACGCAGACGAGGTCAACGCTGCCCTGCGCACCTTCGTGAACGCGCGACGAGCGATGACAGCGGACCTCGGATGACGTTGTTCCGGTTGGATGCCAGCATCCGTGTGGAAGGCTCGGCGAGCCGAGAGATCGCCGACATCGTCGTCGACGAGTGGCTGGCCGTGCACCCCGGCGACAAGATCGAGCGTCGGCACATCGGCGTCGACGTGCTCCCGGCCGACGCGTGGCCGCGGGCGGTCAGTGCCATGTCCCTGCCCGCGTCCGAGCGCAGCCCCGAGCAGATCTCGGCGGTGGCTTTGGCCGCAGCCCTGCTCGACGAGCTGCTGGCCGCCGACGCCATCGTGTTGGCCATCCCGCTCTACAACTGGGGGGTCTCTCAGCACGTGAAGACCTGGATCGACCTGATCATCACCGATCCCCGCGCCGGACCCGGCGCGCCGCCACCGTTGGCCGGCAAGCCCGTGGTGCTCTGCACCGTGCGCGGTGGCACCTACGGCGCCGGTACGCCCCGGGAGGGCTGGGACCACTCGACCAGCTACCTACGGCGGATCATCGCCGACGTGTGGGGTGCCGATCTGACCGTCGTCGAGCGGGAGTTCACGCTGGTCGGCGTCAACCCCGCCCTGGACGACTTCACCGACGTCGCAGCGACCATGCACCGCGACGCGCTCACCGCTGCCAAGCAGGCCGGCACGGCCCTCGCCGCCGCCAAGCAGACCGGGACGGCCCTCGCGGGTCACACCTGACAGGCGTCGTCCGTCGCCAAGAGAAGAGGAGACCACGATGACCCACGACCACCCCCTCGAGTTCGGAGCGTTCATCACGCCGAGGAGCAGCGCACCTCACGCGACCGTCGAGCTGGCTCGGCTGGTCGAGCGAGTCGGCTTCGACCTGGTGACCTTTCAGGACCACCCGGCCCAGCCGTCGTTGCTCGACACCTGGACCCTCATGTCCTTCGTGGCGGCCCAGACCGAGCGGATCCGAATCGTGCCCAACGTGCTCAACACTCCACTTCGCCCACCGGCGGTCTTGGCTCGCGCCGCCGCGACCCTGGACCTCCTCTCGGACGGCCGGTTCGAGCTCGCTCTCGGTGCGGGAGCCTTCTGGGACGCCATCGAGTCGATGGGCGGCCGCCGTCTCACCCGGCTCCAAGCGGTGACGGCACTCGGCGAGGCCATCGACATCATCCGCGCGATCTGGGACACCGACGCTCCTGGACCCGTGCACGCGGGCGGGAGCCAGTACCGCATCGACGGTGCTCAGCGGGGACCCCGACCGGCGCATCCGATCCCGATCCTGGTCGGCTCCTACAAGCCGCGAATGCTCGAGCTCACCGGACGCCTCGCCGACGGCTGGCTCCCCAGTCAACCCTTCCTCACGTCGCCCACGCTGACCGAGGCCAACACGATCATCGACGATGCGGCGGTGGCGGCCGGGCGCGACCCGCGAGATGTTCGCCGACTCCTCAACCTCCTCCCCGTCGCTGGGCGCGACCCCGACGACTGGGCGCATGAGCTCGCAGCACTGGTGTCCGAGGAGCGCATCAGCCTGTTCATCCTCGGCAGCGACGATGCACGCGTCTTGCAGGCCTTCGCCGACGAGGTGGCCCCCAGGGTTCGCGAACTCGTCGCGGCCGAACTCGTTGCGGCCGAACTCGTTGCGGCCGAACTCGTTGGGGCCGAACGCGGTGACCGATGACGACGACGGCCGTGCGTGACGTCGCCGCTCTCGCTCAGCGTCGCCATGGGCTCAGCTACGACGAGGTGCCTGCCGGCCTGGCCGCGGTCGAGCCCGGCGATGCCGCCTACCCCTCGGTGAGATCGACGTACATGCGTGGCGGCTCGCCGGGGATCGTGCTGCAGCCGTCCGATGTCGACCAGGTGAGGGACGCTCTCGCATTCGCCCGGCGCCACCCCGATGTGCCGCTCGCGCTCCGGAGCGGGGGCCACGGGTTCAGTGGCCGCAGCACGAACGACGGCGGCATCGTGATCGACCTTCGTCGACTCGACTCGATCGACGTGGTCGACGTCGAACGACGTCTCGTGCGCATCGGCCCGGGCGCTCGGTGGGGCGACGTCGCGACCGCGCTCGGCCCCTTCGGCTGGGCGCTGTCCAGTGGCGACTACGGCGGCGTCGGCGTCGGCGGTCTCGCCACCGCCGGTGGCATCGGTTGGTTCGCTCGCGAGCACGGGTTGACCATCGATCACGTCGTCGCCGTCGAGATCGTGCTCGCCGATGGCAACGTGGTGCGCGTCGACGCCGATCATGACCCGGACCTGTTCTGGGCCATGCGGGGCGCCGGGTCGGCATTCGGGATCGTCACGGCCTTCGAGCTGATCGCCGACCCCGTGGGTGACGTCGCCTTCGCGCAGCTCACCTTCGACGCGACCGACGTGGCGGGCTTCTTCGAACGATTCGGAAAGACCGTCGAGGCCGCCCCCCGCATCCTGACGGCCAACATGATGATGGGCGGACGAGGGCCAGGTCCC
>JANNNB010000232.1:0-21840 GCA_031398325.1 Actinomycetes bacterium | reverse complement strand
CGATGCCCGACATCGCCGTCGCGCCGGACACGTTCGCCGTCACGATCGACGGCGAGTTGGTCACCGAGGCCCCTGCCGTCGAGCTCCCGATGGCCCAGCGCTACTTCCTCTTCTGACCCGATGGATGTGACGCCATGACTGTGACGCGATGACTGTGACGGGGCGACGGTGGCCAGCGTGACGAGTGCAGCGACGTTCCTGCTCGCCGATGGGCGATTTCCGGCCGGCGGACATGCCCAGTCGGCAGGGGTCGAGTCTGCCGTGCGGTTCGGTGATGTCAGCGATCTGGCCACGCTGGAGCGCTACCTGCACGGACGGTTGTCGACGACCGGCGTCGTCGAGGCCGCCTTCGCCGCGGCGTCGTCGGGCGCCGACGATGTACGCCTCGACGTGCTCGGTGCAGAGCTGGAGGCTCGGCTCGTGTCGCCGCGAGCTCGCGAGATCAGCCGCCGTCTCGGCCGCCAGACGATGCGCGCCGCGCGGGCCGCGTGGCCGTCGGACCGACTCGATCATCTGGCTCGATCCGTCGGAGGGTCACATCAGCCGATCGTGCTCGGGGTCATGGTCGGTGGGGCCGGGGGCAGCCCGCTCGACGCAGCGACGCTCGTGCTGCATCACCTCTCGGCTGCGGTCACTTCGGCTGCGATCCGATTGCTGGCGCTCGACCCGATCGCCGTGCTCGCGCTGCAGGTCCGCACGCTGCCGATGATCGACGCGATCGTCGTCGAGGCGCCAGTGTGGGCCGACGCCGAGCCTGCCGCCCTGCCCGCGGTCGGCGGGGCTTTGACCGAGATCCTGGCCCAGGATCACGCCAGCTGGGACGCACGACTGTTCGTCGCCTGAGCGTTCACGCCGACTGTCTCGATCAACCATTTCGATCATCAAGGAGCACCATGGGAACCGACCACGACCACGACCATCCCCACGAACATCCCCACGAACACGACCATTCGCATTCTCACGGCAGCCACGTGCACCCACCCCAGCCCGGCATCGGGGAACGGCCGCTGCGGATCGGCATCGGTGGGCCGGTCGGCAGCGGCAAGACGACCCTCGTCGGCGCGTTGTGCCAGCTGCTCCGCGACGAACTGTCGCTCGCCGTCGTGACGAACGACATCTTCACCACCGAGGATGCGCAGGCGTTGCGGCGGGCGGGCGTGCTGCCGGAGGACCGCATCGTCGCGGTCGAGACGGGGTGCTGCCCGCACACGGCGATCCGAGACGACATCGCCGCGAACCTCGACGCCATCGAGGAGCTCGAGGCGCGGCTCGACGCCGCCGGAACCGCGGTCGACGTGACCCTCGTCGAGTCCGGCGGTGACAACCTCACCGCCGTCTTCAGCACGGGTCTCGTCGACGCGCAGATCTTCGTGCTCGACACCGCCGGCGGCGACGATGTCCCCCGCAAGGGCGGTCCCGGCGTCGCGATGGCCGACGTGCTCGTCATCAACAAGGTCGACCTGGCGCCCTACGTCGGCGCCGACGTCGAGCGCATGCTCTCCGACGCGGCCGAACGCCGCCCCGGCCGTCCCGTCGTACCGACATCGCTCGTCGACCCCTCGGGTGCTGATGTCCTTGCGGACTGGATACGCGATGAGCTGGTCGCATGGCGATCGGGTGTGTCGGCCACCGTGACGGTGTGATCGGCTCGGGCGTCATGGGCGACGCACACCGATGAGGGCATCGGCACGTCTGGAGGTCGTCCGACGCGACGGACGAAATGTGCTGGTCGATGCGCGCTCAGAGCCGCCCTTCGCCGTTCGGCGGGCTGGCGACCGGATCCTCTTCGTCGGCAGTGCTGCAGCGCCCGTCGGGGGCGATGAACTCGAGATCGACGTCGCGATCAGAGCCGGAGCGAGTGCGATGATCGGCACGGTCGCGGCCACGTCGGTCTGGCCGGGCCCCCACGGTGATCGTTCATCGATCCGCACCACGATGTCCGTCGGGGCCGGAGCGCGGCTGACGTGGTGGCCGGAGCCGGTCGTCTCGATCGTCGACTCGAATCACCGATCCTCGACGCAGGTCTCGCTCGAGGACGGCGCTCACTGCACGATCGTCGAGGAGGTGTCCCTCGGGCGATCGGGCCAGGCACCGGGGACGCTCGAACTGGAGATCCGCGTCGAGCGCGACGGTCGACCGATCGTGCACCACACCGAGCGATTCGGACCGTTCGAACCGGGGGCAGGCAGCGCCGTCGGAGTGGGTGCCGCCCGCCACGTGATCTCGGGAGTCGTCGTCGGTCCAGATGCCGGCGACCCGCTCACGGTCGTCGGGCGGAGTGATCAATCGGGGGGTGGCGCCCACGGTGCCTGGCTCCCGGTCGGGCCCGACGCGGCGATGGTCCTCGTCGTTGCGCCAGACCGCCCAGCCGCCCTCCAACTCCTGTGCCGGCTCCGACCGTGTCTCCAGCCGGGTGCGCTCGTGGCTGGCACGAACGCACCCGGTTGATCAGAGGCGGGCGAAGCGTCGTGACGACAGGCCGACGAACAGCGCCAGGATGGCGAGCGACCACACGATCGCCCGGGTGACGAACCACGTGGTCGTGTGGCCGAGCAGCATCTCGGTGTCGCCGCCGAGCACCAGCGCCCGCACCGAACCGACCATTGCGGTCACGGGTTGGTGTTCGGCGAACGGCTGCAGCCAACCCGGCATCGACTCGACGGGCACGTAGGCACTCGACACGAAGATCAACGGGAACACGGCGAACGACATGCCTTGTGCCGCCTGCGCGCTGCCCGACACGAGGCCGAGGAAGATCTGCAGCCAACTGAACGCCGCGGCGAACAGCACGCACAACGAGAGCGCGGCCAACGCTCCGAGCACCCCACCGCTCGGACGGAATCCGACGATCACGCCGACCACGAGGGTGACGACCGTGCCCCACATGATGAGGCCGGTGTCGGCCATCGACCGACCGAACAGCAGTGCCCACCGCGGTACGGGCAACGATCGCAACCGATCGAACAGACCGCTCTCGGTGTCTTCTGCGACGCCGACCGCACCGCCGGCGAACAGCCCGTTGACGGCCGCGAGCGCTGGAATGAGGAAGTCGACGTAGTCGATGCCGCCGGTCTGGATGGCACCGCCGAACACGAAGCGGAAGATCAGCAGGAACATGATCGACGTCAACGCGTTGACGACCAACAACTGGGGCGTCCGGATGAACTGCTTGATCGTGCGTCCGGCGTAGGTGTTGGCCGTCGCGAACGCGGTCGGTGGGTTGGTGGGAGGTGCGAACGTGAGGGTCATGAGGGTGCTCCTGTCAGTGCGAGGAAGACCTCGTCGAGGGTCGGTCGGCGCAAGCCGATGTCGTCGAGTTCGATGCCCGTCTCGCTCAGGGCGCGCACGGCGTCGGCGAGACGGCTGGTGCCTTCTTCCACCGGAACCGAGACCCGGCGGCCCGGTTCGTCGAGGCGAGGTGGCTCGGTCCCGAGCGGGGCGAGCATCGCCGCCACGGAGGTGAGGTCGGCACCGTGGGTGACTCGAACTTCGACCATGTCGAGCCCTGCCTGCGCCTTCAGTCCGGTCGGCGTGCCGACCGCGATCGACCGGCCGTGGTCGATGATCACGACATGATCAGCGAGCTGATCGGCTTCCTCCAGGTACTGCGTCGTGAGCAGCACGTCGGTGCCGCCCGCCACCAGGGACCGGATCGAGTCCCAGAGTTCGAGGCGTGTGCGCGGATCGAGCCCCGTCGTTGGTTCGTCGAGGAGCAGTACGTGAGGTGCGCCGACGAGGCTCGCACCGAGGTCGAGCCGTCGGCGCATCCCGCCGGAGTAGTCCTTCACCGGCCGGTCGGCGTCGTCGGTCAGCGAGATCTCGGCGAGCACGGCGTCAGCGGCGGTGTTTGCTCCCGACCGATCGTGTCCGAAGAGTCGAGCGATCATGATCAGGTTCTCGCGGCCGGTCAACGCCGGCTCGACCGCCGCGCTCTGCCCGGCGAGCCCGATCATGCGGCGGACCTGTCGAGGGTGGGCCACCGCATCGACACCGGCAACCAGCAATGACCCCGAGTCGGGCTCGAGGAGTGTGGCGACGGCTCGGATGAAGGTGGTCTTGCCGGCGCCATTCGGCCCGAGCACGGCGGTGACCTTTCCGGCTGGTGCGACGAGGTCGAGCCCGTCGAGGGCGCGGACATCGCCGTAATGCTTCGTCAGGCCGATCGCCTCGATCGCCGGCGAATCGTGTGCGGGACGCTGGTGTACGGGACGTTCGTGCACCGTGCGTTCTTGTGTCGGGGTGGTGGGGGAGTTCATCGTTCACACCTTGACATCCGAAACTGGTCATGTAGCGACCAGTTTGAATGCGACACTGGAGACATGAGTGCCAGCCGCCTCGTCACCGCCCTGCTGATGTTGCAGCGCAACGGGCAGGTGACCGCTCGCGAACTCGCGTCCGAACTGGAGGTGTCGGAGAAGACGGCGCGCCGAGATCTCGAAGCGCTGAGCGCGGCCGGGTTTCCCGTCTACTCACAAGCGGGCCGGGGCGGTGGGTGGCGGCTGCTGGGCGACGCCCGCACCGACCTGTCCGGTCTGACCGCCGACGAGGCCCGGGCGCTGTTCGTCGTGGCGGGCGCGTCGGCATCGGTGACCCCCGACGTGCGAGCCGCATTGCGCAAACTCGTCCGGGCGCTCCCGGAAACGTTCCGCGACCAGGCGGAGGCGGCCGCGAATGCAGTGGTCATCGATCCGACGGCCTGGGGCTCGTCGCGGGTGGCCGCACGTCCGGATCTGTTGCCCGATCTGGAGCGTGCTGTGATCGAACGCCGACAGGTCGTCCTCGGCTACCGCGATCGCAAGGAGAAGCTGACCGAACGTACCGTGCATCCGCTCGGGCTCGTGTCGAAAGGAACCGTGTGGTATCTGCTCGCCCACACCGACGCCGGCCCCCGAACATTCCGTATCGGTCGGGTGCAGTCCGCAGTGGTCACCGAACTGCCGGCGATTCGTCCAGACGACTTCGACCTGGCCGATGCCTGGCAGTCGGTCGTCTCGACCGTCGCTGAACTCCGCACGCAGGTGCGTGTGTCGGTGCGCCTCGAGCGCCGAGATGTCTGGCCGCTGCGGGGACAGTTCGGTGACGACCTGTCACTCATCGAACTCGCCGGGGATCACGACGGACCCGACGGGCGTGTCGACGCCATCATCGGCGGTCCGTCAGCCGAGCGGGTCGCCGAACACCTCGCCGGCTGGGGTGGAGCGATCGAAGTGCTCGATCCTCCCGAGGTCCGCGATCACCTGGTGCACATCGCACGAGCGCTCCTCGACCTCTACGACACGTCGACCTGACGGATGGTCAGTTCGCGCCGACGAGCTCGCCGGATGACCGTTCGGGCAGGGTGGCGGCCAGTGCCCGTGTCACCCGACGGGCGAGCAGGCGGTGACGGTCGACGCCGGTGTCGGTGACGATCGGCGTGAGGTCGAGCGGCTCGCCCAACTCGTAGTCGAAGTCGAACTGCTCCGTGGTCCAGTCGATCGTGCCACCGTCCGGCAACTCGAGCCAGCAGTGCATGTCGACCGCCTCGCCATCGCGCAGGACGCGGGCGATGCGGACCTCACCACCGATGTAGTCGCGCACGACGAGCGAGGTCACCGCGCACTGACCGAAACAGGCGACATCGGCCGTCCAATTGTCCGGATCGTCGCTCGTGTCGCGCGCCCACGACGCCTCGATGGCGGAGCGGAGAGCGTCGAGATTCACTGCGTCGATGCTAGGGATCGCGTGGTTCGTTCAAACCGCGAACGACGACCAAGTGCGCCGAACTCGTGAACAAACTGCGGCGCAGGGCCGCAGTTTGTTCACGCGATGGCGGAGGGACCGGTCAGTGGGGCCAGCGCGGGCGGGGGTCGAGGTTCGCGACGCGCAGGAGACGGTCGCGGGCCTGGAGGGTCGCGGCGCGCAACTCGTCGTGGTCGACCGTGATGCAGGCGCCGTCACGCACGACGATGCGGCCGCTCGCGACGACCTCGGCGACGGCGCGTCCGTCGGTCGCCCACACGATCGGTAGGACCGGATCGGGAGACGGTGGTGTGAACTCGGCTCGGTCGGTGTCGAGGAGCACGATGTCGGCGCGCTTGCCGACTTCGAGTGACCCGATCTCGTGGCCCATCCCAAGGGCCTCGGCCCCAGCGATTGTGGCCAGTTCGAGTGCCCGGTGAGCACCGAACCGGGTGGGGTCGACGCGGGAGTCCTTGGCGAGTCCAGCGGCGAGTGTCGCCGCACGGAGGATGTCGATCGCGTCCGCCGCGTTCTCCGAGTCGCACCCGAGCGCCACCCGGCCACCACGCTCGACGATGTCGGCGTGGCGCCCCGAACCCGTCACGCCTTGACCGAGCCGGAGGTACGCCCACGGGCAATAGGCCACCGCAGTGCCGGAGGCGACCAGGATGTCGAGTTCCGATTCGTCGAGGTGCACGCCGTGCGCGATCAGGACATGGTCGCCGAGCGCGCCCAGCCGGTCGATGTGGACGATCGGCCGTTGACCGGTCCGGGCGAGGTACGACGTCGGGTCGGAGTCGGTCGGCGAGAGGTGGAACGTGATGCCCGTTCCGTTCGCTCGTGCCAGCTCGCTCGCCGCGACGACCAGTTCGTCCGACATCAGGTCGTGACCGACCAGGGTGACCCAGCCACTGACACGTGGATGGCCGATCGTCATCGCTGTGACGGCGCGCTGGCGTTCGAGCACATCGTCGACCGACCCCGCCCACGGCTGTCCGTCGACATCCCACCCCCACGAGCCGAGTGTGCCACCGACGCCGACCCGGTCGAAGCCGGCCAGCACGCGATCCGGATGGGCGACGGTGCCGGCCTCGACCGTGAACGTGATTCCGTTGCCGACCGCCTCGGCGAGGCTCGCGGTCGCCGAGAGTTCGTCGTCGTCGGGCGTGTGCGCGGCATGGATCGGGACCGCCCACGAGAAGATGGCTGCCCCGGCAGCGAGGTCGTCGGGGATCGCCGAACGGACGAGTCGGTCGCCCGTGAGGTGCTGATGGGCGTTGACCAAGCCTGGCAGCACGATCCGGTTCGGGCCGCCGAGATGATCCTGCGGCTCGTACCGCCGGCGCATCACGTCGGCCGAGCCGACATCCATGATCCGTCCGTCGCTCACCGCGACGGCGCCGTGGCGGATCATGCGGCGCGTCGGGTCCATCGTGATGACCCAGTCGCCTTCCACGAGCAGATCGACCCGAGTACGGACGGCCCGGTCGTCCGCGTTGTCGTCGGTCGAGTCAGCCACGTCCATTCTCGGTACGGTACGACAGTCAGACCGCAAAGGTCCCGGAACGTGAGACGTACGTCGCTCGGAGGCGCTCTTCGCCGGTTCGGATCGAGCGGCATCGTCGCTGCAACGGAAGGAATCGTGATGCTGGTCGAGCACCGGGCGCTGGAGAACTACTGGCACGTGGTCGCGGAGAGCACCGACGTCGGGGGTGACCCGTTCGCGGTTCGACTGCTCGGACGCGACATCGTGCTCTGGCGCGGCCCGGGCGACGAGATCGTGGCAGCGCCCGATCGCTGCCCCCATCGCGAGGCTCCGCTGTCGCTCGGCACGGTGCACGACGGCTGTCTGGCGTGTCCGTATCACGGTTGGACGTTCGGGGCGGAGGGCCGTTGCGTGCTGGTCCCGTCATCGGGCGAAGGTCGTCCGGTCCCGCCGGCCGCTCACCTCCCGACGATGCATGTCGCTGAGCGATACGGCCTGGTGTGGGTCTGCCCCGGCGAGCCGGCGGCCCGTCTCCCGGTCATCGACGCCGACACCGACCCCGCGTACCGGCGGATCAACACCGGCGTCGATACGTGGCGGGTGTCGGCGGGGCGCATGACCGACAACTTTCTCGACATCTCCCACTTCCCGTACGTCCACGTCGGCACGTTCGGCATCCCGTCGAACACCGTCGTACCGAAGATCGAACTCGAACAGCTCGACGACGATTTCTACGGCTACGACTACACGGTGGACGTCGGCAACGAGGCCGGCTCGGTCGCTTCGGGCATCGACGCCGAGGTGGTCACGCGCCGGATGACCACCGGGTTCAACCTGCCGTTCACCGTGCGCAGCACCATCCACTACCACACGGGTCTCGATCACCTGATCCTGTTGTGTTCGACGCCCGTCGACGACGTGACGTCGTTGTTCACCTTCGTGATCTGGCGCAACGACGACCATTCCGTGCCGGCAGAGGACGTGATCGCGTTCGATCGCGCGATCGGTGCGGAGGACAAGTCGATGCTCGAGAACGTGCCTGGCGTCCTGCCACTCGACCAGCAAGCGACCGTCAGCGTCCAGTCCGATCGACCCTCGGTTGAGTGGCGGCGCCGTCTCTCGACGATGCTGCTCGGAGGAACTACCATCGTCTGATGGTCAGACCATCAGACGATTTCACGTTCTGTTCATCGTCGTCGAATCAGATCGACTCGTCGGTGATCTACCGTCGTCGATCGATGGAGCGCGACGGGCGGCAGGACGGCCGGCAGGACGGACGATCGGTCGGGATCCGGCGTGTGACGAGCACCATCCGGCGCGCGAACGACCGGCCGAGAGTGACAGGATGATGTCCACCACCATGGACGACACTGCGCATCGAGCCAGCCAGGTCGACGACGGACGGGGCGGCGCCACCAGCGCGAGCGTCCACGTCTCGATTTGCGACGTGCACAAGGTCTTCCGTCGCCGCGGCCAGACCGTCGAAGCGCTCCGCAGTGTCAACCTCGACATTCGGCGCGGCGAGTTCATCAGCCTGCTTGGCCCCTCTGGGTGTGGCAAGTCGACGCTGCTCCGCGTGATCGGCGGACTGACCGGACCCGACGCCGGCACGGTCGACATCGGTGGCGAGAGCCCGACCGACGCCCGCAAGTCGAAGCAGTTCGGACTGGTCCCACAGACGCCGGCACTCGTTCCCTGGGCCACGGTCG
Organism: Actinomycetes bacterium; assembly: GCA_031398325.1. Classification (GTDB taxonomy): domain Bacteria; phylum Actinomycetota; class Acidimicrobiia; order Acidimicrobiales; family Ilumatobacteraceae; genus Sva-07. The sequence continues at coordinate 12,927 of JANNNB010000232.1, read as the reverse complement.
AGCGCAACGTGCGCTTCCTGTCCACGCTCGACCAACGGCGCGAGGGCGGTCACGCACCGCTGAGCGACGCCGAGATCGACGACCTGATCGAGACCGTCGGCCTCGGCAAGTTCCGCAAGTCGTACCCGCACGAATTGTCCGGAGGCATGCAGCAGCGTGTGTCGCTGGTGCGCGGTTTCGCCCTCGGTGCACCGATCCTGCTCATGGACGAGCCGTTCGCAGCGCTCGACGAGATCACCCGCGCCGACATGCGCTACCTCCTGCTCGAACTGTGGCAGCGCACGGGAACGACCGTCGTATTCGTGACACACTCCATCACCGAAGCGGTGATCCTGTCGGATCGAGTCGTCGTGATGGCCGCCCGTCCGGGCCGCATCGCGGCGGTCGAATCGATCGCACTCGGTCGACCACGGGTGCCGACGATGGAGGACTCGCCCGAGTTCCACGAGCACGTCCGTGTGCTTCGCAGTCAGTTGCAGGACCACCACGCGTGAGTCGCGAGCCCGTGATGGACCCGGTGACGGACATGTCCGCCGACGCGGTCACGGATCGAACCGTGTCGACCGAAGGCGGCCTCGAGCATCTTGCCGTACAGGGCGTCGACATCGCCGAACTGTTGGCCGCCGACAATCGACGAGCGCGGCAACAGGCGCTGCTCCGGTTCGGCGCTCCGGTGATCGGCGTCGTCGCATTCTTCGCCGCATGGCAACTGGCCATCGTCATCTTCGACATCCCTCGGTATCAGCTGCCGGCGCCATGGGACATCGTGAAGCACATCGCCGGCGATCCAGGGTTCTACATCCGAAACGGCCGAGTGACCGCGTGGGAGGCGTTCCTCGGGTTCTCGGTTGCGCTCGTGCTGGCCCTCATCGGCGGCACGCTGATGGCGCACTCGCCGTTCATCGAACGCGCGTCGCTCCCCCTCGCGGTGTTGATCCAGGTGACGCCGATCATCGCCTATGCGCCCGCGATCGTGATCTGGTTCGGGTTCGGTCTCAAGTCGATCCTGGTGATCACCTCGCTCGTCTGCTTCGTGCCGTTCCTCGTGAACTCGGTCGCCGGCCTGCGTTCGGTCGACCCGAACCTGCTCGAACTGGCCCGCTCGGTCGACGCCCGCAAGCGGGTGATCTTCTGGCGGCTCCGCCTGCCGTCGTCGTTGCCGTTCCTCTTCTCCGCAGCCCGCATCGCCGTCGGGTTGGCCCTGATCGGAGCGGTGCTCGGCGAGTTCTTCGGTTCACGCGAGGGTCTCGGGTACGCGATCAAGACCGCGCAGGCCCGCCCGATCCAGCTCATCGACCAGCTGTGGGGGAGCATCTTCGTACTCGGCCTCATGGGCGGGGTCGCCACCTTGCTCATCGGAGCGCTCGAGCGGGTCCTGCTCCATTGGCACAGTTCCCAGCGTCTCTGACGTCCGATTCCACCGACCCACCATCCAAACCACCACCCAACCACCACCGCCCACCACTCACCGCCCAACCACCCACCACTCACCGCCCAACCACCATCCAACCACCACCCAAACAAGCAACAAGGGGAGAGCAACATGCGAAGCGTGAACACTCAGCATTCGTCTCGACGACGGGCCGTCCGACTGTCGGCTGCGGTCATCGCACTCGGCCTCGTGGCCGCTGCGTGCAGCAGCGATGACGAAGGCAGCGATACCACCGGCGCCACCGAGGACACCACGGCAGGCACCGAGGCCCCGGCGGGGACCGACGCACCCGCCGGTACCGAAGCGCCGATGGGAACCGAGGCACCGACGGGCACCGATGGCGGAGCGGAGAGCGGGGAGCCGTTGCTCGCGACCGTCGATCCCGATCGCTGCGCCCTGAACCAGGACGCGGGCACCATCACGTACCTCTCGAGCTTCGACTTCGCGGCCGCCGCGTCGATCGTCGACGTCGTCGTCGCCGAGGCGTCCGGTTACTTCGACGACATGTGCCTCGACGTGGAGCTCCTCCCGAGCTTCTCGACGGCGAACTACCCGCTCGTGGCCAGCAACGAGGCGCAGTTCTCGTCAGCGGGCAGCTACACGGAGATCCTCAACAACACCGGCGAGGGTGCCGAGTTCGTGGCCTTCATCAACTACGGCAAGTCGCCGATCGAGGCCCTCATCGCCCCCGAAGGCGGTGCGACCGAACTCGCCGAGCTCGAAGGTGGCACGATCGGTGTGAAGGGTGACATCCCACCGTCGATCGTCGCGATGCTGGCCGACGCGGGCTTGGCTCGTGGCACGTCGTACAGCGAAGTGTTGCTCGACGGCTTCGATCCGCAAGCCCATCTCGCGACCGACATCGACGCGTTGCCGGTGTACAAGTCGAACGAGCCGGGCCAACTCGACGCCGCTGGCGTGGGGTACACGCTGTTCGATCCCACCGACGCCGGGATCCCTGGTTCGTTCGGCATCCTCTACACATCGGCATCGTTCTTCGCCGATCATCCGACAGCCGCCGAAGACTTCGCTCGGGCGTCGCTGAAGGGTATGGAGGATGCGATCGCCGATCCGGCGGCTGCCGTGGCCATGTCGGTCGAGATGATCGAGGCGGCCGGCAACCAGAACTTCCTCACGCAGGAAGGTGAGCTGTTCCGCTGGGAGGCGGAGCTGGCGGAAGTCGTCCGGGGAACGCCGGCCGGCGAGCCCGTCGGGCTGATCGACCCTGCGCTGTTCGCCGCCGAGTACGCGGCCTACGTCGAGGCCGGAGTGTGGCCAGAGGGTGAAGCACCGGCCGACTCGATGCCGTTTGACGCCGCCCTCGCCGCTGGCCTGTACGACGCCGACGGCAAGGTGATCTGGCCCGCCTGATCCGGCCTGATCGATCCAGATCCCGAACCAGTACCAACCCGGATAACCCAACCCAGAAGAGAGTCGTCACGTGCGAGCTCAGGTTCAGCGAGGTTTCGGAGGCCCCGACGTCGTGGCCGTCGAGGATCTCGCTGAACCTGTGCCCGGTGACGGCGAAGTACTGATCGAGGTTCGTGCCTGTGGCTTGAACCGACTCGACCTGCTGCAACGGGAGGCCGCGCTGGTGCGCGGTTTCTCGTTGCCGCATGTCGCCGGAATGGACGTCTCCGGCATCGTCGTCGCGCACGGTGCTGGTGTCGCCAGCGACGCGGTGGCGATCGGGGAGTCAGTGCTCGTCGATCCCGTTCGGACGTGCGGTGTCTGCGACCGATGCACGGCCGGACTCGAGCCCTACTGCGAGAACCTGCGCACCATCGGTTCGACCCGCCACGGCGGGTTCGCCGAGTACGTCGCCGCTCCGGCGGCCAGCTGCCATCCCATCCCGGGATCGATGAGCTTCGTCGAGGCGGCGTGCATCCCCGTCGCCTACATGACGGCGTGGCACGCGCTGGTCACAGCGGGTCGCGTGCAGCCGGGCGAGACCGTCTTGGTCAATGCCGCCGGGGCAGGGGTGTCGACGGCGATCGTGCAGTTCGCCGTTGCGGCCGGCGCGACCGTGATCGGGACGGCCGGTGGTGCCGAGAAGGTGGCGAAGGCCCTCGAACTCGGTTGCGCCCACGCCATCGATCATTACGGCGGTCGCGACGTCGCCGAAGCCGTCCTCGACGTGACCGATGGCCGGGGGGTCGACCTCGTGGTCGACCACGTGGGACCCGCACTCTTCGATGCCTCGATCCGGTCGCTGTCGCTCGACGGCCGGATGGTCTTCTGTGGCACCACGACGGGCACGAAGGTCGAGATCGACCTCCCGTCGCTCTATCACTGGGGCCGCACGCTGATCGGTGCGGGCGGGTACCGGCCGGCCGACTTCGTCGCGATGCTCGCCGCCATCAGCGCTGCCGACCTTCGCCCGGTCGTCGACTCGGTCTGGCCGTTCGAGCAACTCGTCGAGGCCCAGGACCGAATGGCCAACGGGTCGTTCTTCGGCAAGCTCGTCGTCACGTTCGACGCCACGTCATGATGACGCGTCAGTGAGCATCACTTCGGGCTTTCGCCAGCGCTTGGCGGACCGGTCACCGGTGACCGGGATGATCGTGAGGACGCCGTCTCACCACGTGGTCGAGGTGCTGGCCGCTGTCGGCCCGGACGAGCGAGTCGGCGTCGTCATGCTCGACACCGAGCACGCACCGTTCGACCTGGCCGCGCTGGATTCGACGCTGGCGGTCGCGCTCGCCCTCGATCTGCCCGTGCTGGTCCGCGTGCCCTCGCTCGAACGCCACACCATCCAGCAGTCGCTCGATCTCGGTGCCACGGGCATTGTCGTGCCGCACGTCGACTCGGTGGCAGCAGCTCGCCAGGCCGTTCGTCTCGCTCACTACGGCGACGGTGGCCGTGGGTTCTCCCCGTCGACCCGCTCGGCCGGTTGGGGTACCCGCGTGATGGCCGACATCCTCGACGCTGCCGCGTCGACCACGACGGTCGTCGTCCAGATCGAGGACCCGTCCGCGCTCGACCTGATCGACGAGATCGTCGAGGTGGACGGGGTCGCCGCCGTGTTGATCGGCCGCGCCGACCTGGCCGTCGCGCTCGGTGCCCGAGGTGGCGACGACGAGCGGGTGGACGCGGCCGTCGAACGGATCGCGGCCGCCTGCCGCGCCGCGATGATGGCCTTCGGCGTCGTGGTGTCGTCCATCGATTCCGCCGACGCGGCCGCATGCCGAGCCCTCGGCGCGACGCTCATCCTCGAAGGCACCGACCAGTCCCGCCTGCGATGAGCCAAATCCCCGTATCCGGGGGGTTCGCTCATCGCAGCGGGCGAGACCATCGCCGCGATGAGCCAGATCCCCGTATCCGGGGGGTTCGCTCATCGCAGCGGGCGAGACCATCGCCGCGATGAGCCAGATCCCCGTATCCGGGGGGTTCGCTCATCGCAGGGTTACTCGGTGTAGCGGCGGACCTTGGCCTTCTTGCCACGCATGGTGGTGGTGCCCATCGTGGAGACCACGTTGTCGACCGAACCGGCCGGCACACCGACGACGGAGAAGTTGTCGGTGATGCGGATGGGACCGATCTCGCGCCCTGACAAGCCGGTCTCGTTGGCGATGGCACCCACGAGGTCGCCGGGGCGGATGCCGCCGTTGCGGCCGAGGCTGACGTAGACGAACTCGGTATCGCCGTTCGACTGCGGCTTCGCCCCGCGCTCGCCCCGCTCGCCATCACGACCCTTCGTGTGCTTGCCGGCCTTGTCGAACTTGCCGCCCTTGTCGAACTTCTTCTTGCCGTCGTAGCTCTTGCCGTCGTACGACTTGCCCTCGTAGTTCTTGCGGTCGCCCTTCTTGCCGTCGTTGCGGAACCGTTCGGAGGCGTCGGGTATCTCTCGCTCGTCCATCATCGCGCCACGTTCGGCGTGGACGATCTTGATCGCGGCCAACGCGATGTTGCGTTCGCTGTCCTCGCCTGCGAGGGCGTGGAGGATCGAGTTGTAGTCCTCGAGGTCGGCAGAGGCGAGCGAGTCGCGGACCTGGGCGACGGTCAGTTCGATCTGGCGTGAGCGCAGGTCGGCAACCGACGGCACCCGTGCGACCGTGATGGTCTGCTTGGTGAGCCGTTCGATGTTCTCGAGCTGCCGGCGTTCGCGCGGTTCGGCCAGCGTGATCGCCGTGCCTTCCCGCCCCGCACGCCCGACGCGACCGATCCGGTGGACGTAGCTCTCCGCCGCTGACGGCACGTCGTAGTTGACGACGTGAGTCAGCGTGTCGACGTCCAGGCCGCGCGCGGCGACGTCGGTGGCGACGAGCAGCTCCGCAGTGCCGTCGCGGAGACGGGCCATCACACGGTCGCGTTGACTCTGGTCCATGCCGCCATGCAGCGCCTCGGCGCGATAGCCGCGCCCGTTCATGGTCTCCGTGAGTTGGTCGACCTCGGTGCGGGTGCGACAGAACACGAGCGCCGATTGCGGCGCTTCCACGTCGAGGATGCGCCCGAGCGCACTCGCCTTGTGGGCACGCTGCACCCAGTAGACGGTCTGGCGGACCAGGGCCTTCTCGCCGGATTCAGCCTCGGTGCGGCCGATCTTGATCTTCACCGGATCGGTTTGGTAGCGCTTGGCGATGGCGTTGATGCGATGTGGAAGCGTCGCCGAGAACAACACGGTCTGGCGATCATCGGGCGTGCTCTGCAGGATCGACTCGATGTCGTCGGTGAAGCCCATGTCGAGCATCTCGTCGGCCTCGTCGAGGATGACGGTCCGGATTCCGTCGAGCTTGAGAGAACCCCGACCGATGTGGTCGATCGCTCGGCCAGGCGTGGCCACGACGACGTGGACGCCCCGGTCGAGCATCTGCAGTTGGCGTTGAATCGGCTGGCCGCCGAACACGGGGACGACCTTGACGCCGAGTTCCTTGCCGTATTTGAACATCGCTTCGCTGACCTGGACGGCGAGCTCACGGGTGGGGACGAGCACGAGCACCGACGGTTCGGCGCGCTTGGAGGTGTCGATGCCGTTGAGTGCCGGCAACGCGAATGCGGCGGTCTTGCCGGTACCGGTGGCGGCCTGGCCGAGCAGGTCGTGGCCGGCGATGAGGTGGGGAATCGTCTCGCGCTGGATCGGCGTGGGCTCCTCGTAGCCGAGGTCGGCGATCGCCTTGAGCAACTCGGGGCGCAGGCCGAGGGAGGCGAAGCCGGCATCGGGCTCGTCGTCGGCCTCCGGTTCGGCGTCCGCTTCCTCATCCCGTGCTGTCGCGACGACCTGGGCGACGACCTCGGTGTCGTCAGCCTCATCGTGCTCGACCAACTCGGCCGCGTCGGTCGCATCGGTCGGAACCCACTCGGGTGATTCGACGGGCACCGTGGGGTCGGGAAGCGAGGTCGCTTCCGGCGCGGAAGTCGGCTGGGGCAGTTGGTCGTACGTGTCGCTCATGGTCGTGCTTTCATCGGGGAAGCCTTCCACGATACGAACGCCGTGGCCTGACCGTGCGCTGCCCGCGCGCATCGGCTCGGGAGGTGTCGTGGAAGAGTGGCGGGATGCTGTGGGGTACCGAGACATCCAAGGCGGTCGAGAACTTCGGCATCTCCGGAGAGCCGATCCCGGCGCGGGTCGTGCACTGGCTCGGTCGGATCAAGTCCGCAGCCGCTGAGGTCAACGCCGAATTGGGGCTGCTCGACCCGGCCCTCGCCAAGGAGATCGAGGTCGCCGGCGATGCGATCGCCGCTGGTGAACACGATGGCGAGTTCCCGATCGACGTGTTCCAGACCGGCTCGGGCACGTCGTCGAACATGAACGCCAACGAGGTGATCAGCGCCCTGACCAATGCTCGGGCCCATCCGAACGACCACGTCAACCTCGGCCAGAGCTCGAATGACGTGTTCCCGTCGGCGGTCCACCTGGCTGCTCTCCAGGCGGCTCACGACGATCTCGTTCCCGCCCTCGACCGGCTGAGCGACGTCCTCGCCGAGAAGGCGCTCGAGTTCGTCGACGTCGTGAAGGCCGGTCGCACCCATCTGATGGACGCCGTGCCGGTGACCCTTGGCCAGGAGTTCGCCGGCCACGCGGCCCAGGTCGCGTCGGCCGGCAACCAGGTCGCGGCGTCGTTGCCGGAACTGGGCCGCATCCCGCTCGGGGGGACGGCGGTCGGCAACGGGCTGAACACGCACCCCGACTTCGCCGTCCTCGTCCGCCGCCGGCTCGGGACGAAGACGACGCCCGGTGTGGCCGCGCTGATCGGGGCGCCGCTCGACCATTTCGCCGCCCAGGCGTCGCGCGATGCGCTCGTCGCCACGTCCGGATCGCTGAAGATCGTCGCCGTCGCGCTGACCAAGATCTGCAACGACCTCCGCTGGATGTCGAGCGGTCCGCGTGCGGGCCTCGGGGAGATCGTCCTGCCCGAGATGCAGAAGGGATCGTCGATCATGCCGGGCAAGGTCAACCCCGTGATCCCCGAGGCGGTCCTGCAGGTGTGTGCACAGGTGATCGGTAACGACACGACGATCACGGTCGCCGGCATGCAAGGCAACTTCGAGTTGAACGTGATGATTCCGGTGATGGCGCGCAACCTGATCGGGTCGATCGAACTTCTGACCGCCGCGGCCGAGGTGCTGGCCGAGCGGTGCGTCGTCGGCATCGAGGCGAACGTCGAGCGATGTCTGACCCTCGCCGAGCTGACGCTGGCGACCGCGACCGCGCTCAACCCGGTGATCGGCTACGACGCTGCAGCGGCGATCGTGACGGAGGCAGCGGCGAGCGGCCGCACGCTGCGCGAGGTGGCCGTCGAGCACGGCGTCGCGAACGACGTTCTCGACCGCGCCCTCGACCTGCGCGCCATCGCCCGCGGCAACACCGGCTGACCCGGCCGACGCCCAATGCGTGGCAGCTCCGATCTCGGTCGGAATCGGTCCGGAAACCGGCCCAGAACCTACCGAGATCGCATGTGGTGCGGATCTCGGTCGGAATCGGGCGGTCAGTCGCCGGCGACGGGGGTGAGTGGCCCGTCGGTGGCGAGCGGGGCGTCGGGGTGCTGGAACTTTGCCTCGCCGGCCTGGATCGCTTCGAGCAGGTGGATCGAGATGTCGGCGACGCGGACCTGGTCCTCTTCGTAGCCGGCACCCTTCACGCCGTCGTCGAGCATGATGTAGCAGAACGGGCAGGCGGTGGCGACCCGGCTCGCACCGGTCGAGATCGCCTCGGCTGCACGCTCGTCGTTGACCTTCGTGCCGACGGTCTCTTCCATCCACATGCGAGCACCACCGGCACCGCAGCACATGCCCTTCGTTCCGTTGCGTGGCATCTCGACGTCCTCGATGCCCTTGATCGACCCGACGACCTTGCGCGGTGCGAGGTAGACGTCGTTGTGGCGGCCGAGGTAGCAGGAGTCGTGGTAAGTGATCCGTTCTTCGAGGGTCGCCTGGCTCACGTCGAGCTGGCCGCTGTCGATCAACTGCTCGAGCAGCTGGGTGTGGTGGATCACCTCGTAGTTCCCACCGATCTGTGGGTACTCGTTGAGCAGGGTGTTGAAGCAGTGCGGGCACTGCGTGATGATCTTCTTGACGCCCATCCCGTTGAGCATCTCGACGTTCGGCTGGGCGAGCATCTGGAAGAGGTACTCGTTGCCGGAACGGCGGGCGGAGTCTCCGGTGCACATCTCGGAGGGGCCGAGGATGGCCACATCGATGCCGGCTCGGCGCAGCAGCTGCGCCATTGCCTGGGTGACCTTCTTGTTCTTGTCGTCGAACGAACCGGCGCAACCGACCCAGTAGAGGTACTCGGACTGGAACGGGTCGCCCGGATCGATCACGGTGACGCCGTCGAGACCATTCGCCCAGTCGCCGCGCTCACCCTGGTTCATCCCCCACGGGTTCCCCTGGTTCTCCATGGCGCGGTAGGCGTTGCCGAGCTCAGCGGGGAAGTTCGACTCCATCAGCGACAGGTAGCGACGCATGTCGAAGATCTTGTCGGTGATCTCGATGTTGACCGGGCAGACCTCGTCGCACGCCTTGCAGGTGGTGCACGCCCACAGTTCCTCGGCGGTGATGCGCTCGAACAGCGAGTTGGCACTGACCGTGATCTCCGGAACGGTGCCGAGCGGCGGGCTGACGACCGGGTTGCCCGTGGCCGCCATCACCTCGCCCGCCTTGAGGACGATCTCGCGTGGATCGAGCGACTTGCCGGTCGCGTGGGCGGGGCAGACACTCGTGCAGCGGCCGCACATGGTGCAGGCATCGAGGTCGAGCAACTGCTTCCAGGTGAAGTCCTCGACCACCGACGCGCCGAAGCTCTCGAGCTCGGTCTCGGTCAGGTTCGGCATCGGGCGCATCGCACCCTTCGGTCGGTCCTTGTCCTTCAGGTACATGTTCAACGGCGACGTGAACATGTGGCGCAGCATGGTGATCGGGAGCAGGGCCAGGAACGCGACGAAGGTGGCGACGTGGAAGATCCACATCCATTGGTGCCACGTCTGCAGATCCGACATCGACCAACCGTCGACGAGACGCGAGAGCGGGTACCCGACGAAGCTCCACTGCTCGTAGCCGGGACGACCTTCGACCGCGATCCGGAACATCTCGGCGAGGTACCCCGACACGCCGATCAGGAAGAAGGTGGCGAGGATGGCGACGTGCTCGGGCTTGGACTTGATACGGATCCGATACGGCCGCTGGATGTAGCGCCGGACGATGGCGAAAACGACACCGCCGAGGAACACGAGGCCGGCAGCGTCACCGACGAACGCATAGGCGCGATACACGTCGCCGTGGAGGAACTTGAGGTCCGGTGGCATCTGGTGGTCGACTTCGAGCACCGTCGTGACGCCGAGGAGCACGAGGAAGCCGAAGTAGATCATCGAGTGCATGAGCCCGGCACCAGAGTCACGAAGCAGGGTCTGCATGTAGGCGCCGGCGCGGAAGTCGCGAAGACGGCGGCTGGCGTTCTTCGGGGTGGTGCGGCGCTTCGATGGTGCGCCGCGCTCCCAGTTCTTCATCCGGTTGGCGAACATGAAGCCGCCCCAGACGATCATCACGGGGATGACGGTGTAGAAGACGATCTGCAGCGGCCCGGGGATGTTCACGAAAACGACACGGTGGACGTCGTTGTCGCTCTCCCAGCCGGTGATCTGCGGGAGCACGCCGGACACGACGGCGAAGAGGCCGACGCCGATACCCAGGGCGATCGCGATCTGGTGTGGCTTGAAGCGCTTGGGGGCTGGCGGAGTCGAGTCGTCGGCCGCTTGATGATTACGGGTGTCGGCGTGTGCGCTCATGGCGTGCTTCACGCTACTGCCTCGGTGTTGTCGCCTTCATTTCCGACGCGAAGTCACGTCGGAACGCATGTCGCCGTCGCGTCACGGTCATGCTGGAGCGCGCAGGGCGGCGATTCCGGTCATGAAGAACTCGATGGCGAGGCGCAGCGGGTCGTCGGCGCCGTCGAGCGCGCCGTAGGAGAGCGTCGCTCCGAACGGTGCGTTCCAGAAGTCTGCCTGTCCTGGACGTTCTGCTCCCCACGGCCCCACGTAGAGGTATGGCTCGGCGTCGAACGCGTCGCCGGCCGCTGCCCCCAGGTTGCACCGCCGACCCGGGGCCGCGGCCAGGTCGATGCCGAAGTCGAAGTGTTCGGGCCAGAGTCGACCGACCGTTGCATCGGGATCGGGCAGTGACGCGACGACCTCGTCGATCGCCCGCTGTCCGAGCAGGTACCACTCGCCGAGCGCTGCGGTCGCGCTCCCGTCGAGCATGATCGGCTGGTCCGGGTCGCGGGCTGCGGGTGTGTCGTCGCCGACCCAGAAGTCGGGATCGGGCGTGAACCCGACGCGGGCGCAGAGCTCCCCCAACGAATTCGCCGCGACGGTGACGACCTCGGTCGTCGCGGTCAAACGAGAGATGTGATCGCCACTGACGCGCTCGATGAACAGCGAGCCCCCGACGAGGCGCACTCGTTCCCGGTGCGGGCCGACAGGTGGGGTTGCGAATCCGCCGGCCGATGGGACGAGGTCGAACAGGCCGTCGTGGCGGTGACGTGCCTGGGCGAGCAGGTGTGTTGCAAGGAACCGCAGCGTGTCGCGCTGGTCAGGCCAGTCGTCGGGCAACGGGGCGAAGTTCACGGTCCGCCGCGTGAGAGCGAGCGACGGCTCAGCCGTAGTACTGGCGGTCGAGTTCGCGGATCTTGCTCGCGAGGCTCGCCAACAGCTTGTGCGAGATGGCCGGCACGTCGTCGATCACGCCGAGGAAGCGGCGCTGGTCGATGACGAGCAACGTGCAGTCGGTTTCGCAGACAGCCGTCGCGGTGCGGGGGCCGTGGTCGAGCAGGGACAGCTCGCCGACGACCGCACCGGGCCCGAGGGTGGCGATCTTGCGGTTGTTCCGCTTCACGGTCACCTCGCCGGACACGATGATGAATGCCTCCCGTCCGGTCTGCCCTTGGTCGACGATCAGCGTGCCCGCCGTCATCGTGATCTCGTCGGCCGCCTTCGCGACCTTCTCGAGTTCCTTGTTGCTGCACGCGCTGAACAGCGCCACGCTTCGAAGGGTTTCCAGGTGCTGTTTGTTGCTCGCCATGTGCGTACTGTACGCGCGCTGAGCAGGGGCGTTGTGCACCGAGGCCGCATCTGGCGCGGGCGCGGATCGTTCAGGTCGTGCCGGCCTGTGCCGCAACTGCGGCGGCCGCAGCGGCCACGGCCTCGGTGTCGCCGAGGTACTCCGCCGACAGCACCCGCAAGCGGTCGTCGAAGCGATATCGCTTGGGTGCTCCCGTCGGGATGTTCACTTCGGCGATGTCGTCGTCACTCACATCTTCGAGATGCTTCACCAGTGCCCGCAACGAGTTCCCGTGGGCGGTGACGAGCACCGTTGCGCCGGCGAGCAGCTGTGGTGCGATCCGGTCGTACCAGTAGGGCAGGACACGTACGACCACGTCCTTCAGGCACTCGCTCGCCGGCAACACGTCGGGCGGGAGCTGGCGATAGCGGGGGTCGTTCATCGGATGCTCGGGGCTGTCGAGCGCAACCGGAGGAGGCGGGACGTCGTAGCTGCGACGCCAGGCGTACACCTGGTCGGCGCCGTGGAGCCGAGTGGTCTCCTTCTTGTCGAGGCCCTGGAGCGATCCGTAGTGCCGCTCGTTGAGGCGCCAGTTCCGCTCGACGGGCAGCCACGACTGGTCCATTGCCGCCAGGGCGAGGTTCTGGGTGACCACAGCCCGCGTCTGCAGTGATGTGTGTGACGTGTCGAACACGAGGCCTGCGTCGCGCATCGTCTCACCGGCAGCGGCCGCTTCGGACATTCCGAGCTCGGTGAGCGCGACATCGTGCCATCCGGTGAACAGATTGGCGAGGTTCCATTCCGACTGACCATGACGGAGGATGACGAGCGTGCCGGACATGGCCCGGATGATATGCGCCATCCGCGCCGGCCTGCTTCCCGAGATTGCGACCGGGCGTTGCGCTTCACGCAACGTCGACGGGCAATCTCGGGAGGGCGTGGGGATCGGGGTTCTAGTGTCCGGGGCGTGTCAGCCGACCGGATCTCCTACGACTTCGACCGTT
>JANNNB010000160.1:0-1527 GCA_031398325.1 Actinomycetes bacterium | reverse complement strand
CTCGTCGCGATGTCGACCATCCGGCCGGGATGGTCACTGAGCGCCGGTACACGCCGGTCGGATTCCGCTCGGGCAGCGCCGGCGGCGGACCGTGGAACGGCATCTGCACGTTCGTGTAGTGCGGCACGTCGCCGGTGTCCTGCATCGTCCAGTTGCCGGGCACCGCGACACGCTGCCATCCACGGTTTGACACCGCTGACGCGATTGCGGTCTGCGGCACCGACTCCGGTGTCTCGAACAGTCGGAAGTCCCACTGGCCGCCCAGATTGCGTCGCCAGCGCGATCCTCCGACGGGTGTCGTCGGGACGCGCATCGGCAGGCGGTTGATCGCAATCGTGGCCGGGTCGGCCCAGGGACGCAGCGGTCCGATGTCAGCAAGCACGAGCACAGATTGTGTCAGCTCAGGGGTGGACCCAGACCGTCTTGCCCATCGGCATCATGTCGTTGTCCCAGATGAAGTCCATCGCCTGCACGGTGACACGGACGCAGCCGTGCGACGCCGGGTAGTTGGGCACGCTGTTCGAGCCGTGGATTGCGACGCCACCACGGAAGTACTTCGGACGGTAGATCTGGCCGAGGTCACCCTCCCACCAGCCTTCCGGCCGCTCGCGGTTCACGTTCCAGAGGCCATCGGGTGTCAGCGAGACCCCGGTGACGAACTCGCCCGGCGTGTTCTTGTCCTCTTCCGTGTACGACTCGCCGTTGCCGGTGGAGGTGTTGAACACCCACTGCGTCTTGCCGTCGACGACGAAGAAGATCAGCTGGCGACCCTTGTCGACCTCGATCAAGGTGCCGGAGTCGGTGAGTCCGTGGGCTTTGGTGTCGATCGCCGTCATCCACGTGGCGGTGTCGGCGTCGACCGCGCCCGTGGCGGGCAGGTGCAGGTACTTCTGGAACGCCATCACGGCCTGCTTGGTCGTGAGGCCGTATTTGCCGTCGGCACCGCCGTGCCAGAAGCCGAGTTGCAGGAGTCGCAATTGCATGACCTGGGTGTCGGCACCGCTGCTCGACCCGACGGCCACGATGGGCTGCGGGAACGCTCCGACGATCTCGATGTTGGGCGGCAGCGGTTCGGTCGTGGTGGTCGGCACCTCGGTCGTCGTGGTTGGAGCCTCGGTCGTGGTCGGTGCCGCCGTGGTGGTCGGTGCCTCGGTCGTGGTCGCGTCCGTCACCGTGGTCGGTGCCTCAGTCGCTGTCGTCGGTGCGTCCGTCGGCGCGGGCGCTGTGACGGACGCCGCGACCGAGCCGGCCACGACCGGTGACAGGGCGATCGTGTCGGGCCCCTGGGCCGCGGCGAGAGGTGTCTGTTCGGTCGTGCAACCGCTGGCAGCGAGCGCTGTGAGCGCCAGTGCGGCCAGGGAGACGACCGTCCGATTGCGCTGAGTGGAGGTGAAGTTCATGTGTGGGGATGCGATCTGTTGCGAGCGATTCCGCGTCGATATGACCGAAGCGACATGAACCCAAGTCCCCAAGGGGGCCTCGCCGCCCACGGCCTTGTCTTTGAAATTCTCTTCCAAGATCAAGCCG
>JANNNB010000133.1:0-17381 GCA_031398325.1 Actinomycetes bacterium | reverse complement strand
GGCGCCGAGCCCGGTTCGCCGGGGAACCTGAACCCGCGTGCGAGATAGAAGTCGTGCACGCTGCGACCGAGCGTGCGATCGGGTAGCTCACCCAGGTTGCGCCATCGCTGTGCGAGGTCGACCCCGTCAGCGGTGTTCGTCCAGGCCCACAACTTGTCGTCAGCGGTCCGGAGCGGAGTGAAGCCGGACAGGTCGAGATCGGCCAGGTACCTCGTTCGATCGAAGTCAGCGGCCACCAGCTGCCGCGAACCTTCGGCGACCTGTCGGGCCGTGTGGATGCAGTCGTTGTCGACGCCGAGTTCTCGGGCGAAGTCGATGACCCGGTTGGCGACCTCGATCGACGGCTCCGGGAGAATCATGTGCCCCAACTCCATCATCTGGACCAGTCGCGTGCGGAAGCGTTCGTCGCGCCGTGCCAACGCTTCGGCGAAGTCGGTCGCCGTGATCGGCTCGCAGTTGGCGACGTCGACCTCGAAGCCGGTCATCGCCTTGGTGAGTGCGCCCAGGACCGATTCCTGGAGCTCGGTCAGACCTGCGTCGCCGCTCGTCGCTGATGCGAGTCCTCGTGCGATGATCTGGACCTCGTCGAGATCAGGCGGTTCAAGATCGGTGTCGGCCGTTCGAGGAAGCGGTGTTGGCATCTGGATGTACTCCGAGTCGAGGAGAGGGCAGAAAAGGTCCGTCTGTAATCTTGTAATCATACAGCTAGCATCGTGTCATGAGCTCCAACGATGCCACCACCATTTCTTCGATCACCGCCTGGTTCACCGGCGCCCTGCCCAGCGAATGGACCAACGCCGGTCCGCCCGCGGTCACGGTCGATCGGGAAGAGATCACGGTGTCGCTGTCGATCGATCCTCCGCCGTTGCCTGACACGGCATCGGACACCGACGCAATGGAAGCGCTTGCCGGACGGATCGCCGCGTTCCGCGACGACACGAGGTCTCGCCGGATCGACATCGCCCGCAACGCCGAACACCGCTTCGATCGCAAAGTGGCGTGGGCGGTCACCTGCGGCAACCGAACCGAACTGTTCACCCATCTCGCGGCCCCCGTCATGACCCGACTTCGCCAACAGGAACGCATGGTGCTCGACACCCTCATCGACGCCAACGTTGCCCGCTCGCGAGCCGACGCGCTGGCATGGTGTGTACGCCTCGTGGGGAAGAACACCGAGCCATGGCTGGAGGATCTTCGCAACGCACTTCTCGACGTCGAAAGGATTCGAGCCTCAGGGCCCGACTCGACCTGACGCATTCGGGCAACGAGGAGGGGTGCATCCAGCACCCCTCAGATGCGGCGCTCCTGGCCGGCCCAGTAGGGCTCACGCAACTTGGCTTTCTGCACCTTGCCGGTGCCGGTGGTCGGCAGGTCGTCGAGGAAGTCGATCGAACGGGGCTCTTTGTAGCCGGCGAGGAGTTCTCGGCAGTACGCCTGCAGTGACGCAGCGAGCGCCGCGTCGGCCACCACACCATCGGTGACGGCGACGATCGCCTTGACCTCTTCGCCGAAGTCGTCGTTGGGCACCCCGATCACGGCGACCTCGGCCACCGCATCGTGGCCGCCGAGGACGCCCTCGATCTCGGCCGGGTAGATGTTCACGCCACCCGAGATGATCATGTCGATCTTGCGATCGCTCAACCACAGGTAGCCGTCGTCATCGAGGTAGCCCACATCTCCGGTGGTGAACACCCCCGGCTCGAGGTGGACGTCCGCTGTCTTCTCCGGGGCGTTGTGGTACTCGAAGTCCGTTCCCATCGCGTTGCGGAAGTAGAGCGTGCCGTGTTCGTTCGGTCCGAGGCGGCGGCCGTCCTCGCCGACGACGATGATCTCCATCCCCGGCAGGGGTTGGCCGACGCTTCCACCCTTGGCCAGCCACTGTTCGGAGTCGATCATCGTGATGACCGACCCCTCGGTCGAGCCGTAGTACTCGGTGATCACGGGCCCCCACCACTCGATCATGGCCTGCTTGACGAGCGGCGGGCACGGCGCGGCACCGTGCAACACGAGTTGGAGCGACGATCCGTCGAAACTCGACTTGACCTCCGCCGGGAGGTCGACGAGGCGCTTCATCTGCGTCGGCACGAGATGGATGTTCGTCGCCCCGTACTCGTCGATCAGGCGGAGTACCCCGGCGCTGTCGTACTTGTGCTGCATGATCGTCGCCGACCCCGTGATCATCGGCAGGAACGAGTACGCCCATTGCGCCGAGTGGTAGAACGGCCCGCACAGCACCGTGCGGCCGTCACCCTCGACGAGACTGGAGAACGCGCCGCCGATCAACTGCCAGATGGCCGGGTCGGACCCGGCCGGCATGCTCGCGAGGGTGCCGCGCACACCCTTCGGATGGCCGGTCGTGCCGCTCGTGTAGAACATCGGCCCACCGAAGCTCTGATCGGCAGGCTCCTCAGGGGAACCGGCCTGCACGAACTCGTCGTAGTTCTGGAACCGTCCCGTCGACGGTGCCCCGATGACCAGCGCGATCTCGATGCCGCTAGCGCGTTCGTCGTTCAGCGCCTTGGCGCCCTCGCCGATGAACTGGTGCCCGCAGATGAGGGCCTTGGACCCCGAGTCGCCGAGCAGGTAGGCGATCTCGGCGGCGACCAGGTGCCAGTTGACCGGGATGAAGGTGATGCCGGCGTTCGAGCAGGCGAACGCGATCTCGAACCACTCGTTGCAGTTGCCTGCGACGACCGCGATGGTGTCGCCGCTGTCGATGCCGACGTCGCGGAAGCGGTGGATGAGACGGTTGACGCGTGCGTCGAGTTCACGCCACGTCAGTGTGCCGGCGTCGTCGGCGAGGGCGAGGTCGTCGGGGCGCGAGGATGCGAAGGGCGCCGTGAGGACAGCCATCGGTCAGGCCCAGGCGTTCTGGAACGGCGCCGACAGGTCGGCTGGACCGCTGTAGTGGATCGTCAGCTCGCGGCTGGCGAACACCCACCGATCGTCGACGCGCACGTAGTGGTCGTCGTAGTGGCCGAGCATGATCCCACGGGAGTCGTCGCCGCGCGCCCAGTGCTCGATGATGTACCAGCGGCCCGTTCCCGTTCCGGCTGCGTCGTCGAGTTCGGCGGTGCCGTTGACGACGTTCTGGATCACCGCCTTGAACCCGTCCATCGCCGAGTTCCACAGCGCGAGGATCGCCTCGCTGCCCTCGACTCGTCGCCCCTTCCCGAGCTCCCACATGGCGTTCGATGCCCACGTCGAGATCCACTGGTCGGGGTCCCGGCGCACGACGGCGTCGGCGTAGCGGTGCAACAGGTCGTTGATCGCATCTCTGCTCACGTGTGGTCTGCTCCTTCGGTGATGTATCGGCGGACCATCGACTGGAAGTGCCGCGCACGGACTTCCTGATAGTTGCCGAGGGTCTGGCCACGCTTCTTGCTGGCCTTGAAACCGCGCGTCTGCGCGGCGAGGTTGGCGGTGTCCTGATCGAGCACCGCACCGAGCGACTTGGGGAGTCCGGGAACGGTCGTGTAGCTGTCGTCGACGTCGAGGTCGACGGGTTCGGCGGGCAGCGGCACCTTCCCGGATCGGGGTTTGGGTCGCAGGTACAGCACCTCGTAGATGCAGCGGTCGGGATCGGGTCCGTCCGGACGGAACCGGTAGCAGAGGGGAATCTGCAGACCCGGGAAGAAGAACGCGTTGGGGAAGAGGAAGTACTCGATCGAGTCGATCGTCTCCGTGACCGACAGATGGCTGAAGTCGTTGTCGTACTGCTCGCCGAGCACCTCTTGCATGTAGCGCGCGTAAACGTCGCGGGCACGCTCGCCGTCCGGGATCGGGGGCACCTCCTGGCCGGGGTTCTTGCGCGCCATCAGCATGTCGAGGATGCCCTGTTCGTCGGGGCGCTTGGCCTCCGGAACGTGCGGGCTGGTCGTGCCCACCGTGTGGATGAAGCGCGACACGTTGTCGCCGAACACGTCGTACTGCGCATTGGCGTCGCCGGCGGTGTAGATCGACTGCGAATGCGTTTCGAGGATGTGGTACGCCTCGAGGAATGCCTCGGCCGACGCCTTCCAGTTGGCCGGCAGTCGCTTTCGGATGTGCACTTCGACGTAGCGGTCTTCGAGGTTCCAGTTGGCGAAGTGTTCCGGGAGCACCCCGAGGTACTCCTCGAGCGGCGGCGCCTGCAACTCCGGCTCGCAGTCGTCGAAGTTGACGAAGATGAACCCGCCCCAGCGGCCGGTGCGGATCTGCGGCAGGGTGTACTGGCCGGCGTCGACGTGGGGGAAGTCCCACTCGCACGGCAGGTCGATCAGTTCGCCGTCGAGATTCCAGGTCCAGCCGTGGAACGGGCAACGCAGCTTGGGGCTGTAGCCCGACGTGGCCGGCGGCTTGAGTTGGGTGCCACGGTGGAGGCAGGCGTTGTGGAACGCCCTGACCGAACCGTCGGGTCCGCGCACGATGACGGCCGATCGGTCGCCGATGTCGTAGACGTAGTAGTCGCCGGCCTCGGGGATGTGCTCGTCACGGCACGCCCATTGCCACGTGCGCGACCACATGTGGTCGTGTTCGGCCGCGGCGTAGGTCGCCGAAGTGAACTCGTCGTAGGAGACGTCGCCGTCGCCTTCGAACTCGTACGACTGCTCCAGCAGCGCAGCCGGCGGCTGCGTCGAGTCGCCGAGGATCAGGTCGCGGGTGCTCGGCCCAGGGCAGCGTGCCTCGCCCGGTCGCACGGAAACGGGGGTGCCGGTGGTGGTGCTGGGCGTCATGAGGTGGAACTCCCGATCATCGTCGTGTGCTCGAGGGTGAACGGAACGGCGGCGGTGTCGAGGATCTCCTGGAGCTCGACGATGTTGCCGTCGGGATCGCGTCCATAGATCGCGCGGAGGGGGCCGTCGCCGAGTTCGGCACGGGTGGGCGGTGGGCTGTGGAACGTCATACCTGCGGCCGAGAGACGGGCGTACTCGGCGTCGATGTCGGTGACGTCGAGGCAGAAGTGCGTGTAGCCGTGGTTCGACGGATTCCGGTTCGGGTCGGCCGGTGTGCCCTGCGGAGACTCGTACTCGAACAGTTCGAGGTAGGCGTTGCCGGCCTGCAGCATGAGCTGCCGTGCGGCTGACCCGGGGAGCCCGATGATGCGGTCGATGATCGGACGGTCGCGCCAGCTCGTCGACATCACGGGCGCGAACCCGACGACGTCGACGTAGAACGCGGCGAGCCGGTCGAGATCGGGTGTCGAGATCGCCACGTGATGTACCCCTCGGATCATGGTGCGTTGGTCCCCTTCCCTCTCCCGTTCCCTGTCGCGTTCTCTCTGGCGTCCCGGCGGTGCTCGACGTGGCACGTTGGATCGGCCGACGCGAGTCCCCCGACTTGCCGAACGGTTGTTAGGTTAGTCGGCGGGGGTGCGAAGCTCGTAGTGGAGCCCGGGTGCCGGTGCTTCGTCTGGACAGAAGGGGGATGTCGTGACCGACATCATCGAACAACCGGTCGCCGTTCGTGGGACGTCGAGGGACAAGGCTCCGGAGCCGGCGCTGAGCACGAACTCGATCCGCGGCGAGCGGTACTGGTCGCCCGAGTTCGCGCGACTCGAGGAAGAGGCGCTGTGGTCGCGCGTGTGGCAGGTCGCAGGGCGGGTCGACCAGGTGCCCGAGCCGGGCGACTACGTCACCTACGAGATCGGGCGCGACTCGGTGATCGCGGTCCGCGGAATGGACCACGCGGTGCGGGTCTTCTTCAACGTCTGCCAGCACCGGGGCAACCGGCTGGTCACGGCCGAGGTCGGCACGTTGCTCGGCGGTGAGTTCCAGTGCGCATACCACGGCTGGCGGTTCGGCGTCGATGGCCGACTCAACTGGGTGCCCGACGAAGACGACTTCGTCGACGGCAGCCCGTGCGGTGTGCGCAACCTCGTCGAGGTCCCGTCCGACACGTGGGCCGGTTTCATCTGGTTCAACATGGATCCCGATGCGGCGCCGCTGCGCGAGTGGCTCGATCCGGTCGCCGAGCACCTCGACGCGTACCGGATGGAGGACATGCGGCGCACGCACTGGGTCACCGTCGTCGGTGACTTCAACTGGAAGTGCGTCCAGGACAACTTCAACGAGAGCTACCACCTGCCGTACGTGCACCCGCAGACGTTGGCGGCGATGAACGAGCATCACACCGGCTGCCAGTTCGACCTGTACGAATCGGGACACGCGCGGATGCTCATGCCGGGTGGCGGGCCAGGTCCGCAGTACAGCGGCAAACCTGAGCGGACCCTCAAGAGCCTCGGTCCCGACCTCGAGTTCTGGGAACTCGATCCGGCGCCCTACCTCGACGACCTGAGTGGGCTGCGCGTCGCGTTGCAGGAGCGAAAGCGCGAGCTGGGAGCGTCGAAGGGATACGACTTCTCCAACTACTCCGACGAGCAGCTGACCGACAACTACCACTACACCGTCTTTCCCAACATCTCGTTCAGCATGAAGCCCGATGGCTGCATCTGGCTCCGGGCCACGCCGTTCCCCGGCGACCCGCAGAAGTGCTACTTCGACATGTGGTACCTCACCCTGTTCCCGCAGGGATCGAAGGAGTACAGGTCCAACTCGATGCGCGACTGGGTGTCGGTCGACCATCAGGTCGAGCACCAGACGGGGATCGCCGGGGAGGTGTCGTGCGGCCCCGGCATCGACCAGGACGTGGCGATCTGGAACACGCAACAGCAGGGCCTGCGGTCCCGTGGTTTCCGCGGCGAGTACATGCCGTGGCAGGAGCGCCGGATCCGCTTCTTCCACGACAACATCGACCGGCACCTGGCGATGGGGCCTGCCGATGGCTGACCCCGTCGGGTCCGACGTCGAACTCGGCGACCTGAGCGATCTCGCCGATGGCGAGCTGCGCTGCTTCGAGCACGTCGGCCGCGACGGCATCGTGGTCTGTCGGGTCGGCGGTCAGCTCTACGCGCTCGACGACAACTGCTCGCACGCCGACACGCCCCTGAGCGAAGGCCGCCTTCGTGGCTACGCGATCACCTGCCCGCTCCACGGCGCCTCGTTCGACGTCCGCGATGGATCCCACGCCGGCCCGCCGGCATGGGAAGGCGTCGTGAGCCACCGCGTCGAGGAGACGGACGGGGTGGCAGTCGTCGTGCTCGGCGGCCGTGGCCCTCGCGACGACGGGCCTGTCGCCGACGGCAGCCGGTTGCAGAGCCGATGAAACCCGACGCGGTCTCGATGAACACCGTCTCGATGAACACATTTCCGATCAACCATTCGATGACCACCAGGAGGAAACCTCGATGAACGTGCCAACCACCACGAGCGAGATCAACGCGGCGTGGATGACCGAAGCGCTGCGAGCGTCGAACGTGATCGGCGGTGATGTCGCCGTGTCGGAGATCTCCATCGACGCCGGCGCGGTCGGCGTCGGGTTCATGGGCGAGATCGCCACGGTCGGGTTGACCTACGACGGCGACGCGAACGGTGCCCCGGCGAGCGTCATCGCCAAGTTCCCGACGCAGTCGCCCGAGGTCCGAGCGATGATGCAGCCGGCGCGGATCTACGAACGCGAGCACCGCTTCTACCTCGAGCTCGCTCCGCGGTCGCCGGTTCGCACACCGCAGGTCTTCCACGTCACCTGCAACACGGCAGCGGAGTCGTGCGACGAGGAGTACATGCTGCTCATCGAAGACCTGGGTGGGCTCACGCTCGGCGACCAGGTCGCAGGGGTGAGTCCGGAGCAGGCGCGAGCGGCGCTCGTGGCGCTCGCCGCCCATCACGCGCGATTCTGGGACGGCGCCGGCCTCGACGACGCGGACTTCGTGCCGCAGATCAACGGCCCGCTGAACCAGATCGGCGGCGCGGTGTACGCGGCGTCGCTCCCCGGGTTCATGGAGGTGTTCGGCGACGCGATCCTGCCGGAGCTGCGTGATTACGTGGCGGGCTACGGCGAGATGCGGCCACAGATCCTCGAAGACCTCGCGGCCATGCCGCACACGCTCGTGCACTTCGACTTCCGTGCCGACAACCTCTTCTTCGACGAGGACGGTTCGATCGTCGTCGTCGACTGGCAGACGATCAGCCAGGGCGGTGGCGCTGCGGACGTGGGCTACTTCCTGTCACAGAACCTCAGCACGGAGGATCGTCGGGCGAACGAGGCGGAGTTGCTGCGTGCGTACCACGACGCGCTGGTGGCGAACGGCGTGGCCGACTATTCGTACGAGCAACTGGTGGCGGACTACCCGGTTGGGATCAGCTGCGGCTGGATCATCCCGGTGCTCGCTGTCGGGAGCCTGGACTTCACGAGCGAACGTGCGGTCACACTCTGGACGTCGGTCGTCGAACGAACGCAGAACGCACTCCTCGACCACGGGTTCGGGTCATGACCGGGCGCCTGGCGCGTGGTCGTCTGGACGGCAAGGTCGCAGTCATCACGGGCGCGGCGAGCGGCATCGGTGCCGGCACCGCCCGGATGTTCGTCGCCGAGGGAGCCATGGTCGTGGTGGCCGACATGCAGGTCGACGCCGGCCGAGCGCTGGTCGAAGAACTGGGCGATCGGACGCGCTTCGCGTCGACCGACGTGACGAGCGAAGCCGACATCGCCGCCGCGGTCGACCTCGCGGTGAGCGAGTTCGGTCGCCTCGACGTGATGTTCAACAACGCCGGGATCGTCGGTGCCGTCGGTCGGATCTCCGAGACCCCGGTCGAGGCGTGGGACAACACGATCTCCATCCTCTTGCGCGGCGTGTTCCTCGGCACGAAACATGCGGCGCGGGTCATGCTGCCGCAGAACTCCGGCGTGATCATCAACACTGCGAGCACCGCGGGCATCCTCGGAGGGCTCGGCCCGCACACCTACACCGCTGCCAAGCACGGGGTGATCGGCCTGACCAAGTCCGTCGCCAACGAGCTCGCACCGAACGGCATTCGCGTGAACGCCATCGCCCCCGGGAACACGGTGACCGCGATGACCGCGATGGTGACGAGCGGCGACCCTGCCGACATCGAAGGGACGACCGCGAAGATCGCCGCGACGTCACCGCTCGGATACGCGGGTACGCCCGACGACATCGCTGCCGCCGCGGTGTTCCTGGCGAGCGACGAGGCCCGGTACATCTCGGGGCACACGCTCGTGGTCGATGCCGGCCAGACGACCGCCGGTTCGACACCGGGACGGTTCAACATCGGCTCGACCCGGCAGTTCCACGAAGCCGGCCGCGTCACCTGACACCGGCGTACCACCAGCAACGCGTGAACAAACTGCGGCGCAGAGCCGCAGTTTGTTCACGCGTTCGGCCATTCGGCCATTCGGCCGACTGACTCAGAGGATGCGGATCGGGTCGCTGCCGTCCCAGTCGGCCGCAGCGTCACGCACCATGTCGTAGAAGCGGCCGAGCGGGGCGGTGCGCTCGTAGATCTCGACGAGGTGGCCGTACTCGGCGCGCCCGTCGTGAAGGGCGAACGACATCCCGGTTCCGGTCTCGGCGTACAGCGTCTCGGGGTGCCCGGACGAGGCGAGTTCGGCGGCCGCCGAGGCGAAGTCGTCGACGAAGAACGCGACGTGATGGATGCCGCTCGATCCGACGATTCGCTCGGCACCGTCGTCGTGCTGGCAGATCAGTTCGACCATCAGCGTGCCCCACTGCGCGTACGCCGAGGAGTGATCGAACGTGCTGGCCCGCCCGTTCACGCGGGCGTTCGTCACCTCGATGTGTTCACGAACGAAGAACGGCCCGACGCCAGTCGAGGCGGTCCACCGCCGAGCAGCCTCGGTCACGTCGTCGACCGCGTACGCGAGCTGGACGGGAATCGCGAGCACGCGCCGACAGTACTGTCGGCGACATGGACCCCGGAATCAGCGGACTGTTGGACCTCGACGGACGGTCCGCCGTCGTGACCGGATCGGCGACCGGGATCGGCGAAGCGATCGCCCGGTTGCTGTCAGCGGCAGGTGCACACGTGATCGTCGCCGACATCGACACGCAGGGAGCGGAACGGGTCGCCGACGACATCGGCGGCGACGCCGTCGAGCTCGACGTGACCGACCCCGAGGCCTGCGCGGCCATCCTCGGATCGGTCGGCGACCGCATCGACATCCTCGTGAACAACGCCGGGACGTACCACGAGGCGGGCAGCATCCTCGATCAGAGCGTCGAGTCCTGGCGACGTTCGGTCGATGTCAACCTGGCCGGTTTGTTCAACTGTTCGAAGCCGGTGGCCGAACGAATGGTCCGCCAAGGCGACGGTGGAACGATCGTCAACATCGCGTCCGTCGACGGATTGCTGCCGTGCCTCGGCACGGGATATGACTCGTCCAAAGCGGGCGCGATCCACTTCTCGCGCAGCCTGGCGGTCGACCTCGCACCGCACGGCATCCGCGTCAACGCCGTGAGCCCCGGCGTCGTGCCGGTGCCGACGCTCGATCGCATGCACGCCGGCGAGATCGAACACTTCTGGCCGAAGGAGCCGTCCAAGAGCGGCCTGATGGGGCCCATCACGACGCAACGGTCGGCCAACGTGCCGCTCGGCCGGAAGGGCACGCCCACCGACATCGCGAGGGCGGTGCTGTTCCTCGTCAGCGAGGCGTCGAGCTACGTGACCGGCCACAACCTCGTGGTCGACGGCGGATGGACGCTGGTGTGAGCTCGACGAACGCCGGGCTCCAGACCCTGCTCGACGAGCGGGAGATCGTCGTTGTCGCGCTCCGATACTGCCGTGCCCTCGACACGAAGGACTGGCAGTTGCTCGACGACGTGTTCCTCGTCGACGCCACCGCCGATCTCGCTGGTCCGGCACCACTCGACGGCATCGAAGCGATCCGCGCCCGGATTAGCGCCGCGCTCGAACACCTCGACGTCAGCCAGCACCTGGTCGGCAACCACGAGGTGAGCGTCGACGGGGACACCGCGGTCCATCGCTGCTACCTGCAGGCGCAGCACGTCCGGCGTGCCGCCGCGGGCGGCCCGAACTACATCTTCGCCGGTCGTTACGACGACCGATTCGTGCGAACCGAACTCGGTTGGCGAATCGCCCACCGCACGCTGACGATGATGTGGACGGACGGCAACGTCGCGGTGGTGCGCGGCGACTGACCCGTCGGATTGGAAGAATCCGAATGGCCGTTCGGTAATGTCGTACGTCGGAGGGGGTCCGGCACATGGGCGACATCATCAACATCACACCGACCATCGAACAACTGGTGGCGATCGAGGCGTGCCGTGAGGCTGCCCGGCGGTACTCGTACGGGGTCGATCGGCTCGACGTCGACGTGATGCGGTCGGCGTACTGGCCCGATGGCACCGACGATCACGGTGTGTTCGTCGGCAATGCATGGGAGTTCTGCGACCGCGTCGTGGGGAGCCACGACAGATGGTCCTGGACCATGCACACGATCTTCAATCATCGCGTCGAGATCGAACCCGATGGGGCCCATGCGCGCGGCGAGGCCTACAACGTGAGCCACCTCTTCGAGGCCGAGGAGCGCCGGTTGTCGACGTGGTACGGCCGGTACCTCGACACGTACGAACGGCGTGGCGACGAGTGGCGCATCTCGCACCGCGTGTGCGTCCACCACGCCGACACGGTCGAAGTCGTCGCCGAGTCGATGGCCATCGACGCATCCAGGTTTCGTCAGGTCGACTTCGACCGCCCCTCGTCGCGCCGACCGATCGGACCCTGATGCCGCGCTTCGCCAAGGAACGGGTGGCCCTCGATCCGACCGGCTTCGCGCTCGTCGACGGCAGCCGGAGCATGAGTTGGGCCGAGGTGGACGATGCGCTCAACCGGTGCGCGAACCTGCTGCTGGCGGCCGACCGGGCCGGTGAGCTCGGGCCGGCACACCGGATCGCGGTGTTCGCGGAGAACGCCGGCGAGACGGCGTTGGCGCATCTCGGCGGGCTGCTCGCGGGCGCGTCGTCCGTGCCGGTGAACTTCCATCTCACGGCCGACGAAGCGGCCTACATCCTCGCCGATTCGCAGACAGCGATCCTGTTCGTCGGGCCGGAGACGGCCGCCCGCGGCGTCGAGGCCGCGCGCACGGCAGGCGTCGGCGAGGTCATCGGCTGGCGGTGCTCGGGCGTCGACGGCGTGACGGATTGGGACACGTGGCTCGCCGACGGTTCGACCGACGACCCACCGGACGACACCCGCCCACGCCCCAACCTGCTCTACACATCGGGCACGACCGGCCAGCCGAAAGGCACCGAGCTCCCGCCGACGATGTTCGCCGGCGGCGACACGATGGTCGAGCATCTCGACGCACTCGCCACGGGCGGCTTCGCCCTGTTCGGCACGCATCTCGTGGTCGGCCCGATGTATCACACCGGCCCGCTGTCCGGGATGCGTCTGCTGTGTGCGGGTATCTCGTCGGTGATCATCCCCAAGTTCGATGCGGAGGCGGTGCTCGCGGCGATCGACGAGTATCGGACCGAGAGCAGCGTGATGGTCCCGACGCACTTCGTCCGGTTGCTGGCGCTGCCCGACGACGTGAAGAAGAAGTACGACGTGAGCTCGATGAAGCTGATCGCCCACACCGGTGCCAAGTGCCCGATCGACGTGAAGGCCGCGATGATCGAGTGGTTCGGACCGGTCTTCCGCGACGCGTACGGCGCGACCGAGGTCGGCACGGTGTGCACGATCACGAGTGAGGAGTGGCTCGAACACAAGGGCTCGGTCGGTCGCTCGGTCCCGCCGTTCAGCGCCGTCGTGCTCGATGAAGACCTCACCGAGTTGCCCCCCGACACGGAGGGGCGGCTCTACTTCCGTGATGCGACCGGCCGCGGCATCGTGTACCCGAACGACGCCGCCAAGACCGCCGCCTCGAACCCGGAGCCTGGCCTGTTCACGCTCGGTGAGATCGGCTACATGGACGCCGACGGGTACGTGTTCATCACCGACCGCTTCAGCGACATGGTGGTCTCGGGCGGTGTGAACCTCTATCCCGCCGAGGCCGAACAGCTGCTCATCGATCATCCCGACGTCGCCGACGTCGCGTGCATCGGGGTGCCGAACAGCGACATGGGTGAACTGCTGGTCGCGCTCGTGATGCCGACCGACGACGCCGCGCCGCCCGATCCGGCGGCGCTGTCGGCCTGGCTGCGGGAGCGTCTGAGCCATTACAAGTGCCCCCGGGAATACCACGTCGTGCCCGACCTACAGCGCACGACCATGGGCAAGATCAACAAGCGACGACTTCGCGACGCCTGGCTCGCCGGTGATCTCGCGGTCACGAACGACCCCCTAGCCACGAAAGGCACACCATGACGGACACCCGAGAACGACCCGCCGCTTCCGAACTGGTCGACCCGAACATCTCGGTCGACGACTTCGTCGCCGAGGCCAGGGTGTGGTTCGACGAGCATGCGACGCTGCGCCCGGCCGACGAGGCCGATCTCGGGTGGGGCCAAGGAACCTTCGACGTGTCGGTGTTCAGCGACATGTCGTTCGAGGACGAGCGGGCCCACATCGGTCGGATCGCCGCGTGGATCCAGCAGAAGGCGACGCGCGGCTACCACGCCGTCGCATGGCCCGTCGAGTACGGCGGGCTCGGGCTGAGCCGCGCCCACTCGCGAGCGCTCGCGCGGGTCGAGCGTGAGTACGTGTCGCCGGGCAGCCACGAATTGGTGAGCGTCACCGTCGGGCTGATCTCCAACACGATCAATGCGATGGGCAGCGACGAGATGAAGGCACGCTTCGTCAAGTCACTGCTGAGCGCGGAAATCTTGGCCTGTCAGCTCTTCAGCGAACCGGGTGCGGGTTCCGATCTCGCCGGCCTGTCGTGCCGAGCGGTTCGCGACGGTGACGAATGGGTCGTCAACGGGCAGAAGGTGTGGAGCTCCGGGGCGCAGTTCAGCCAGTGGGGTGAGCTGATCGCTCGCACCGACCCCGACGTCGTGAAGCAACAGGGATTGACCGCGTTCATGCTCCCCCTCGACGCGCCCGGCGTCGAGGTCCGCCCGATCAAGCAGATGAGCGGCGGTTCGTCGTTCTGTGAAGTGTTCTTCAACGACGTCCGGCTGTCCGACGATCTGCGTCTCGGTGCGGTCGGCGAAGGGTGGAAGGTCGCGACGACCACGCTGAGTTTCGAGCGTGACCACTCCGAGTCGGGCGGTGGCGGAGGCGCGTCGGGGGGCTCGTTCAAGCAGCTCCTCGCCACCGCGCGCATGGCGGGACTCACGGACGATCCGGTGATGCGCGACAAGCTCGCCAGCGTCTACATCCACAGCAGGATCGAGGCGTACACGAACCGTCGCGCCGCCGACCTCGCTCGTTCGGGCACGCCGGGTCCGGAGGGTTCGCTCGGCAAGCTGCTGTGGACCGAGGGCATGACCAGGGTGAGTGAGGTGATCGGTGACATCCTCGGTCCTCGGTTGATCGCCGACACGGGAGAGTGGGGGACGTACGGCTGGACCGAGCACCTCCTCGGCGCACCCGGATATCGCATCGCCGGAGGCTCCGACGAGGTGCAGCGCAACATCCTCGGCGAGCGTGTGCTCGGGCTGCCCCGCGAGCCGCGCGCCGACGGTGGTCCGTGGAGTTCGATCCCGCGCTGAGCAACCTCGCTGGGTAACCCGCGCTGAGCAAACCTGTCGGCTGAGGACGTCTACGCGGTCCGCGGTCGGTTCCGGGCGACGGCGGGCCGTCCGGCCCCGGTGATCCCGGGCCACATGAGTTGCGTGAGGTCCTCGGTCACCTCGTCGCACGTCCGACCGCCGTCGCGGAGCCACATCATCGCGGCGATCTGGATCGCGCCCACCGTGGCGTAGGCCCAGATGCGCGCGGGTGCGGGGTCGAGGTCGTGGGCGATGCGCATCGCGCTGAACTGGGCGATCATCGACGCAGACGACTGTTCGACCAGGCGTTGCGTCGTGTCGGTGCCGGGACCCCCTGCGGTCACGAAGAAGAACAGATTGCGCTCCTCTGCGATCAGCTCGAGCGTGGCCTGCAACGCGTTCGCGAACGACTCGCGACCGTGGGGCGTGATCGCCACCGCGCGATCGACGACGTCGGTGAGCCGCTCCACGAAGATCTCCGACAGTGCCACCACGAGCGCGTCCTTGTCGCCGAGGTTGCGGTAGACGATCGGCTTGCTGACGCCGGCGGCATTGGCGACGTCGTCCATCGTGACATCGGGCCCGTTCGTCCGGATGAGCTCGAGTGCCGCGGCGATGACCTGGGAACGGTCCGCAACGAGCGTTCCGGCCGGCGGCCGTCCCGGCTTGCGCCGTTTGGCCCCGAGTTCCTTCGGTGGCACCTTCGATGACATGAGGTGAAGGTACCAAGCCACAGCATCCCGAGCCCCCGAATGCGACTTTTTCTACGCGGAGTAAATTCGTCGGTTCGCGACGTGTTACGTTCGAAACATGAGCATCGACGAGACGGTCCGTACCGATCTTCCTTGGCACTTACGCGCCAACTGGGCCCCGGTTCTCGACGAGCGGACCGACTTCGATCTCCGGGTCGACGGCACGATCCCCGCCGAGCTGTCCGGCACGTACGTGCGCACCGGGCCCAACCCGGCTTCGGGAAGATCCGACCACTGGTTCTTCGGTGACGGCATGGTGCACGGCGTCCGAATCGCCGGCGGCAAGGCCGAGTGGTATCGGAATCGGTTCGTGCAGACCCCGAACATCACCGACCCTGCGGGCGACGCGATGAGCAACATGGGCGACCTGACGCGCGGCACCGCGAACACGAGCGTGCACCAACACAACGGCAAGCTGCTCTGTCTCGAAGAGGGTCACTGGCCGTGGCAGATCGACGGCGAACTCAACACGATCGGCTACGAGAACTTCGGTGGCGCATTGACGACCTCGATGACGGCACACCCCAAGGTGTGCCCCGTCACCGGCGAGCTGATCGCCTTCAGCTATCTCAGCCCCGAGCCGCCGTACCTGCACTACATCCGCATCGGTGCCGATGGCGTCGTCAAGCAGCTCGAAGGCATCGAGATCCCGAACATGGTGATGATGCACGACTTCAACGTCACGCAGAACTATGTCGTGTTCATGGATCTCCCGGTGTGCTTCAACCTCGGGGCCCTCGAGACCGGCATGCCGTTCATGTTCAACCGTGACGCCGGTGCCCGGCTCGGCGTGATGCCGCGCAACGGCACGAACGCCGATGTGCGCTGGTTCGAGATCGACCCGTGCTACGTGTTCCACCCCGTCAACGCGCACGAGGCGGGCAACAGCATCGTCCTGCACGTGTCTCGCCAGCCCGAGGCGTTCGGCTCGAGCAACGACGACTACGCGGAGGTCGGCCGACTCTGGCGATGGACCATCGACCTCGATCTCGGCACCGTCACCGAGGAACAGATCGACGACCGCCCGGGGGATTTCGGTCGTGTCAACGATCGCTTCATCGGGCTCGACGCCCAGTTCGGCTATCTGATGGCCATGGCCGGCGAAGGCAACAGCGAGGAGCCGGTCTACGGATCGGCCCTCTGGAAGTACGACCTGCGGACCGGTGCCTGCGTCGAGCACCAGTTGGGCGACGGAGTGCGGGGCGCCGAACCCGTCTTCGCCGGGGCGGTCGAGGGCGGCGGTGAGGACGGCGCTGAAGATGCCGGGTGGGTCGTCACCTTGGTCCACGACACCGTGTCCGACGAGTCACGACTGATCATCGTCGATGCACAGAATTTCTCGGCTCCGCCCGTGGCCACGATCCACCTACCACGACGCGTCCCGTACGGCGCCCACGGCACGTGGGTCGCCGATCAGACGGCGAGCTGAACACCATTCGAACACCGAATACACAACTGGGGAACAACACATGAGGGGGAACACCATGAACCGCAAGCACCGACACGTGCGTGCACTTGCAGGCCTCGCTGTCATCGGGCTGGTCGTAGCATCGTGCGGAAGCGACTCGGACTCGTCCGACGACTCCGCAGCACCGGCCGTCACTGAGGCGGAGGTCGACGAGACGACCGCACCGGCCGACACCGAGCCGGCCGACACGGCACCGGCCGACACCGAGCCTGCCGACACGGCACCTGCGGAAACCGAGCCGACCGACACCGACGCCGCAGAAGGCGGGGCCGGTTTCGTCTCGCTCGCTCCGCCAGACGGTGAGCCGATCATCGTCGGCATGGTCAACACGGAGGGAAGCCCGGGTCTCGACTTCCCGGAGATCTCCGAAGCCGCGCGAGCAGCGGCCGACTTCCTCAACGAGCACGGCGGCATGGGTGGCCGACCCATCGAGCTGGAGGTCTGCAACGCGGACGGAGCTCCCGAGTCCTCCCAGGCCTGCGCCCAGGAGCTCGCGGGCAAGAGTGCCGAGATCGTCATGCTGGGCCTCGACCTCTTCCCGGGTTACGACACCTACACGGCCTCGAACATCCCGGTGACCGGCGTACTGCCGATCCTGCCCGGTGACTACACGGCCAATGCGCTCTTCCTCGGTGGTGGCAACACCACGACGACCGCCGCGATGGCCGGGTTCGCCGTGGAGGAA
>JANNNB010000101.1:0-1958 GCA_031398325.1 Actinomycetes bacterium | reverse complement strand
GCACATGGTCGAGGTCATCAACAAGCTCGCGCGCGTCCAGCGCCAGATGCTCCAGGACCTGGGCCGCGAGCCCACTCCGGAGGAGCTGGCCAAGGAGCTCGACATGACCCCCGAGAAGGTCATCGAGGTCCAGAAGTACGGCCGCGAGCCCATCTCGCTGCACACCCCCCTGGGTGAGGACGGCGACTCCGAGTTCGGCGACCTGATCGAGGACTCCGAGGCGATCGTCCCGGCCGACGCCGTGTCGTTCACGCTGCTCCAGGAGCAGCTCCACGCCGTCCTCGACACGCTCTCCGAGCGTGAGGCGGGCGTGGTCTCGATGCGGTTCGGCCTCACCGACGGCCAGCCCAAGACCCTCGACGAGATCGGCAAGGTCTACGGCGTGACCCGCGAGCGGATCCGCCAGATCGAGTCCAAGACGATGTCGAAGCTGCGGCACCCTAGCCGCTCGCAGGTCCTGCGCGACTACCTGGACTGAGAGCCCAGCGCTCCGGATCGCTCCGGTGCAGTTCAGAACCGGTTTCAGGACCTGGTGGCTCGGGGTACGTCGCCGTGATGGGTGACCTGGCGAGCCTCCGCACACGGCGGTGACCTACCC
Organism: Actinomycetes bacterium; assembly: GCA_031398325.1. Classification (GTDB taxonomy): domain Bacteria; phylum Actinomycetota; class Acidimicrobiia; order Acidimicrobiales; family Ilumatobacteraceae; genus Sva-07. Next base: position 1,360 of record JANNNB010000101.1, on the reverse strand, counting down.
GTGTGGGGACCGGTGCTGCTCCTCGACGCCATCTCGGTTGCTGACACGACACTGCCGCTTTCGAGACGGTACGCCTACGGTCGCCGAACCTCCAGGACGACCGTCACCGCCTCAGCCAGCCTGTGTACTTGGGGTCGTTGAACGGTCCTCCGTACTTGCGGAACTTCACCGAGGCCCTCATCTCGTAACTGCTGCCGAGCTGACCCGCGCCGGTCCACAGGTACGGCAGATGAATCTCGCAACGGCGTCCGGCCCCCCTACGCGGCGGGCAGGTGAGCACGTTCTTCGATCCTTCCTTCTGCCCGAGCTTGCCTTTCAGCCCTGTGCTGCCAACCAGTTCGGACCAGCCGGTGAAGTCGATCCTGCCGAAGGAATTGTCGTTCTCCCACAGCACCGCCCAGACGTTGGCAGAATAGGAAGAACGAATCCCGTCGCACCCACAAGCCCCGGGGTCGACGTCGTGATAGTTGATCTTGTTCGCTCCGACGAACGCCGACCAGTGGTTGTCGGGATGGAATCGGTTCTTTGGTCCGCCCCCGTGGTCGACCCGACAGTAGGTCCCTTTCGGGATGTATCGCGGGTCGTCGTCACCGCACTTCTTGGCAGCCACGCGGGGCTCGCCGGAAGTCCTGCCGGATACGTCACCCTTCGGTCGCTGGGGCTTGGTGATCGTCACCGTCCCGGACGTAGTGTTGTTCGACAGGTCGGGATCATCGGTCGTGCTGGTCACCGCTGCCGTGAGCGACGCGACACCGACCTTGGCGCCATAGATGCCGAACTCGATCGTGAACGACGCGTCTGCAGGCATCGATGGCACCGAGCACTCCAGCACCCGGTCTGTGGCCAGTTCGCATGAACGCCCAGGGGGCGCAGTGCGAGACAGCAACGCCGTCGGCGGTCGCAGGCGAGTATCGGTCACCGAGGAACTCACGAACCCGAAGTCCAGCGTTGAATCGGACTGCCCCGCCGAAACCAGGTCTTCGGACTCGGCTGAGCCCGTCGAGGAGTCGAGGGCCGGGTCACCTCCAGCGCCTTGAAGCGTCGGGCTGAGGTTTGCGGGCACGGATTCCGAGTCGAGGGTCACCACGTAATGGACCCCGCTGGGCAGGACGCCCAACCCCGTGAACTCATACGCTCCAACAAAGTTGGTGGTGGTGCGCAGCGTTGCCGGTTCGGCGGAAGCGCCGCTTTGCAGAAGAATGGGCTCACCGTCCGAGCGGGAGAGAACGAGGGCGATGCCTGCGATTCCGTTCTCTCCATTGTCCTGGAGACCGTCGCGATCCTGGTCATTCCAAACGAAGTCGCCCAGCGAAGCCGAGGACGCGCCGACCGAGTCGAATCCCTCAGCAGCCGTCCATCC
>JANNNB010000089.1:0-9713 GCA_031398325.1 Actinomycetes bacterium | reverse complement strand
CATGGGAGCCCGGCCCGGTCATCTCGAACAACTTCGGCTTCGGCGGCCACAACGGCTCCGTCGTCATCGCTCCAGGCTGATTGGCTCGGCCTCACGTCACGTCTCGTCGCGACCGTCGAGGTCGGCCTCGCTCCACCTCGTCGCTGGCGCTTCCCTCGGCGCCTCTGGTTCGATCAGCCACGGGCCCGGCATCGCCTCGGACGAGGTCCGGCGAAACGCTCAGGCGTCAACGATGACGAAGAGGAGCTCGCACTCGCAGGCGGTCTCGCCGTTGACGAGGGCGTGGCCCGATCCCTTGCCGGCGCGGGCCGACATCCGGCCGAGCTCGACCACGATGACCAACTCGTCGCCCGGCACGACCTGACGGCGGAATCTGGCCTTGTCGAGGCCACCGAAGAGCGGAAGCTTGCCGGCGAAGCGGGGGTCGGCGAGCACCGCGGCGGCGCCGACCTGGGCGATCGCTTCGCACATCAGCACACCGGGCAACGTCGGCCGGCCCGGAAAGTGTCCGGCGAAGAAGTACTCGTCGCCGGTCAGCCGCCAGACGCCCGACGCGGACTCGCCGGGGACGAGCGAGGTGAGTTCATCGACGAGCAGGAACGGGGCGCGGTGAGGCAACAGGTCGGCAGGCGCCGGCAACGGGTCGTGGTCGGGCATCAGCGGCGGGTCCAATCGATTCGGGGTCGGGCGTGTGCGTGGTAGTGGTCGGGAATCGACCGCATGTTCTCATCGATCCAGAAAGGATCGACCGATCGCGCTTCGACGACAGCGGTGAGTCGCTCGTGGAGAACCTGACGCACATCGGCGGGCGGGTCGGGGTCGTGGGAACGCCAGACGACCATCGGCACCGCGCATGCGTCGCACTCGGCGATCCAACACACCTCGTCGCTGTGGAACCACTCGGTGAACGGAGTCGCCTCGCACAACTCGCACACCGACTCAGGCGGCAGGTGCCACGTCACGTGTCGATCAGACGTCGGTGCCCGGACGACGTGACGCTTCCTTTGCCGGATCACCTCGGTATCCGGGCGGATAGGTGAGCGCCAGCTCCTCGGCGGTCGGCTTGCGCGAGGTGTACGCGTCCGGTGGGAGCAGAGCCACCAACGCCTTCATGATGCGCTTCGTGTCGGCATCGAGGGACTTGCCGACCAACGTGAGCGGTTCGCCCACCCGGACGCGCACGGTTGGCGGATTCGTCACGTTCAGCACGTTCGGCAGGCGGGCCGACCGCGGCCACACCTTCTCGGTGCCCCACAAGCCGACGGGAATGATGGGGGCTCCGGTCATCTGGGCGAGTCGCGCTGCACCCCAGCGGCCAACGGGCTTCTTGAAGAACGCGGGGCCACGCGGGATGGTCCCCTCGGGCATGATCGCCACCATCTCGCCTCCGGCCAACGCGTCGGCGGCCGCCTGCAACGGCTCGTTCGATCCGGTACCGCGATCGACACGGATCCCGCCCATGGCAGATGCGATCTGTCCCACGATCGGCGCGTCGAACACTTCCTTCTTTCCGAGGAAGCGAACCGGTCGGCCGCCCTTGGCGATCGCGAGCGACAATGCAGCAACATCGAAGTAGCTCCGGTGATTGCCGACCAGAATCGCCGCGCCGCGTCGCGGGATGTTCTCCACGCCGGCGATGTCGAATCGCGCATAGGGATACGCCGCCGGCCGCGCGAAGCGCATCGCCAGCTGTTGCACCTCCAATCCGATCACGGGGATCTTCATCACACCCGGTGACACATCGAGGTTGAGCGTCGGCCACCGCCGGGCTGCTGCAACGAGAACCATTCGGGCGTCGGGGTTCACGACGACCGGGTGACCCACGGCGGACAGCAACGGCGTGTCGTACACGCTGTCGGAGTAGGCGTAGCTCTCGCCCATGTCGATTCCGTGATCTTCGGCCCACTCCGCGACCGCCGCCAGCTTGCCCGCCGACCACACGAACTGGCTGGCGAGGGTCCCGTCGTAGCGACCCTCGCTGTCGACCGAGTACCGGGTGGCGACGACATCGTCGAGCCCGAGTCGGTCGGCGAACGGCTTGACGAGGTCGTAGGGCGAGGTGGTGGCCAGCACGATCGGGCGGCCCGCCGCCCGATGTGTGGCGAACGCAGACTCGGCGAACGGCTGGACCATCGCGACCAGTTCGTCGGCGACGGCCTCGGCCGCCGAGCGCACGGCGGCCTGCGAACGCCCCTTTGCGAGCGTGACGGCCTGGCGCGCCAATGCCATGGTCGGCAGGGTTTCGCCGATCGCGTTGAAGAGTCCGAACATGAACTTCTCGCCGGGCATCGACCGCGAGCTCAACCCTGCGAGTTGCATCGCGTGTGAGAACACCTCGCCCGACGCGCCGCGCAGCAACGTGCGATCGAGGTCGAAGAACGCGGCGCCGCGGGTGTCTGTCACGGCTGACACATTACGCGGCGCAGGCGATTGCGCGAACTGGGCCGGAAAAACGGGAAAGACCCGGATGGGGGATCCGGGTCTCTCAACCTGGGAATTCCCACCGATGGGGGATCGGTACGTGGGTTCCCTTCGAGTGGAACATGGGGGGTGTTCTCACTGCGATCTGTTGTCCGAAACGTTTCCGTCTCGCTTGTGAAAGTATGCACGTGAACGCGTGATCTGGCAAGTAGAACTCTGAGATACGAGCTATCGTTTTTTGGAGATGGATGTCAGACAGTTGTCCACACTGGTCGCGATCGCCGATCACGGAACGTTCTCCGGGGCGGCTCGGGCCATGTTCACGGTCCAGTCGAACGTGTCCAGCCACATTTCCCGGCTCGAGAAGGAACTCGGCGTCACCCTCGTCGATCGGGCCCACGGCGGCTTGACCGAGGAGGGGTCCCGCGTCGTCGAGCGAGCCCGTCGGGTGCTGCGCGAGATCGACGACATCACCGCCGACATGGCGAGCCGCGATTCGACCGTGTCGGGCCAGAGCCGGATCGGCGTCATCGGCACCACCGCTCGATGGTTGATGCCGCAGTTCCTCGGACTCCTCGAGCAGCAGCATCCGAATGTCCGAGCGATCATCCAGGACGGCGCGACGTCCACCCTCGTTCCGAGTGTCCTGTCCGGCCAGTTGAACGCGGCGGTGATCCACCTACCCGTCGACGATCCCGAGTTGGTCATCGAGCCGCTGTTCGCCGAAGACCTGCTCCTGCTCGCAGACCAGACGCATCCGCTCGCGGCACACGATCTGATTCACCTGGCGGACCTCGACGATGTCCCGTTGCTCCTTCCCCCGACCGGTGCCGCCCTTCGCCGGGTGCTCGATCGAGCCGCAGCATCGGTCGACATCACACTGCGCGCCCAAGCCGAGGTCGACGGGGTGCGACTCCTCGCATCGCTCGCCATCGACGGCTTCGGTGCCGCGATCGTGCCGGCGACGGCGGTGCCCGTCTGGCTCCAAGGCTCCTTCCGGCGGATCACGGTGCCGGAACTCCCCCGTCGTGTGGTGGCGTTTGCCCGACGCCGGCGGCCGCAGGCGAACGCGCCGACGATGGCCGCGCTGCAGACACTTCGCGACGTCATCAGCGACCAGGGCGAGCATCAGCACGGCGTTCACCTCGACACCGCTGCGATCACGACAACACGGTCCAGCTGACCCATCCCTCACCGCGGGGTCGTACACGTCAACCGGAGCGGGCCCGGCTCGGTCGCACCTTGGACACGACGGCCGGTCGATTACGGTCATGGTCGATGACTTCCGTCGTGCCCGCCGATCGATGGTGGGGTGATACTCCCGGCGATCTGCACTTGTCACGGTTGATCCCCGGCGCCGCACGACCCATGTTGCGCACGGTCGGCGGACGCGACGTGATCTGGATCGATGTCGATCAGCCCGGCGAGATGGTCCATCTGTCGTCGACGACCTCGGCGAAGATCGAGTGCGGGCTGCGGACCGCACACGACATCGGGCTCCCGGTCGTCCTCGTGATCTCGAGCGCCGGCGCCGACATCGTGGAGGGAATGCCGGCCCTGCACGCCTGGGGCCGCCTCGCCTCGGCCCTGGCAGCGTGCTCCGGGCGTGTGCCGACGATCATCGTCGTCGATGGCCCCGCCGTCTCCGGTCCGGCGCTGCTGATCGGCCTCGCCGACTTCGCCGTGATGACCGCTGCAAGCTACGCGTTCGTCAACGGCCCGGTGATGGTCGAGCAGTTCACCGGCATCGGTATCGACATCGACGAGTTGGGCGGCGCTGCCAACCTCGCCCGCTACACGGGCGTGCCCGCGATTGTGGTCGCCGATCGCGACGCAGCGATCGAGACCGTCGAGACGCTTCTGGCGTACCTGCCCGACAACGTCGACGTCGAGCCCGAGCGTTGGGACAGCGACGACCCGCCGGACCGAGCGTGTCCCGAGGCGGGCGAGCTCCTCCCGGCCACCTCGACCGGGAGCTACGACGTGCGCAAGGTCGCCGAGGCGATCGTCGACGACGGCAGTCTGCTCGAACTTCGTGAGCGCTGGGCCGCGAACACGGTCACCGCATTCGCGACGATCGCCGGGCGACCCGTCGGCATCGTCGCGAACCAACCGATCTCATTGGCCGGAACGCTCGACATCCCCGGCTCGCAGAAGGCGGCGCGCTTCGTGGCGTTCTGCGACGCGTTCAACCTGCCGATCGTCACCCTCGTCGATACACCCGGCTTCTACCCCGGCAAGGATCTCGAATGGCGGGGCATGATTCGCCACGGCGCGCAACTCGTGTTCGCATACGCGCGGGCGTCGGTGCCGAGGATCTGCGTCATCCTGCGCAAGAGCTACGGCGGCGCATTCATCGTCATGGATTCCAAGACGATGGGCAACGACTTGTGTCTCGCGTGGCCTGGCGCCGAGCTGGCCGTCATGGGCGCCGGCCAAGCGGCCGCCATCCTGCAACGTCGGGCCACTCCGGACGAGCGGGCCGCATTCGAGGCCGACTACACCGAGCGGCTCCTCAATCCGTACATCGCCGCAGAGCGCGGCTACGTCGATGCGGTGATCGATCCGGCCGACACCCGGCGCGAGATCGCCGCAGCACTCGAGATGCTCGACGACAAGCGTGAAGTGCTCGCCCCTCGTAAGCACGGCAACAGCCCACTCTGAACCATGGGCCTCGGCGACGATCTCGCATCCACCGCCGACGGGACCGGATTCTCGGGAGTGGTGCTCGTTTCGCGAGGTGGCAGGACACTGCTGGAACTCGAGCGCGGGTTCTCCAACAGGGCATTGGAGATCCCCAACACGATCGCCACGAGGTTTGCCGTTGCGAGCATCGCGAAGGGGCTCACGGCGTTGACGACAGCCAGCCTGATCGAGTCGGGCGAACTGACCTTCGACACCACGATCGTTGCACTGCTCGGTGATCGCGTCGCTGCGTTCGTCGATGAAGCGGTCACGATCCGCCATCTGCTCGGCCACACCTCGGGAGTCGGCGACTACGTCGACGAGGACGAGGACGGCGACATCGACGACCCGGTGTTGGAGATGTCGCCCGGCGACATGGACAGTCCGTCGGCGTGCCTGCCGCTCCTCGCGAAGCGCCCACAACGCGACACCCCCGGCGACGTGTTCCGGTACAACAACAGCGGATTCGTCCTGCTGTCGATCGCAGCCGAAGCGGCAACCGGCCGGAGCTTCTACGACCTCGTCCGCGATCGGGTCACGGAGCCGGCCGGCATGACCCACACCGAGTTCCTGCGCTCCGATGAACTCCCCGCCGGTGCAGCGCTGAGTTACCTCGGGTCCGGACGTTCGAACGTGTTCAAGATCCCGGTGCGCGGTGCAGGAGATGGCGGGGTGTACACGACTGCGCACGATCTCGTGCAGTTGTGGACGGCGATGTTCGCCGGGTCGATCGTGACGCCGGCGATGGTCGACGACCTCGCCGCGATCCATCGCAGGGCCGGCGAGGACGGGTACTTCGGATACGGGCTCGGATTCTGGATGTGGGAGTCGGGACAGACGGTGAAGCTCGAGGGCTACGACGCCGGCGTCTCCAGTCGTACGGTGCACGACCGGCCGTCCGCCGTGACGTACGCCGTGATCGCCAACACCTCGGAGGGCGCTTGGCCCGTGGCCCGATACCTCGACGAGCGCATCCGGGACGGCTGGTCGGACTGATCGGCGTCCGCCCGAACACGACGTGAACTGCCCACCAGCTGGGTGCGACCCTCGCGGTTCGCACTATCGTGACCCGCGGTCGGGGTGACCCTCCGATCACATGCGACGCAGGGCGAACCCCGTCCGGCGCCAACCACTCGAGCCACCGAAGGAAGCCACGTGCCCGACACCATCACCATCACCGACGACCGCACGGGAAAGACCGTCACCGTCCCGATCGAAGGTGGGGTGTTCTCGTCGTCGGCGTTGCGTGAGCTCGACCCGACGCTCTACTGCTACGACCCGGCGTACCTCTCGACCGCCTCGTGCAAGTCGGCCATCACCTACCTCGACGGCGATGTGGGCATCCTGCGCTACCGCGGGTACCCGATCGAGCAGCTCGCCGACAAGTCGACCTATCTCGAGGTCGCGTACCTGTTGCTGAACGGTGAGCTCCCGACGACCGACCAGCTCGCGCAGTGGACCTTCGACGTCACACATCACACGTTCATCCACGAGAACATGCGCAAGCGCTTCGTCGACGGCTTCCACTACGACGCGCATCCGATGGGCATGTTCGTGTCGGCCCTTGCGGCGCTCGGCACCTTCTACGAGGGCGCGAAGGACGTCGACGACCAGGGTGCTCGCGACCGGCAGATCCTGCGGATGATCGCGAAGGCCCCGACCATCGCGGCGATGTGCTACCGGTTCTCGGTCGGGCTCCCGTTCAATCAACCGCAGAACGAGTTGTCGTATCCGGCGAACTTCTTGAACATGATGTGGAAGATCGGTGACTACGAGGTCGACCCGGTCCTGGAACGGGCGATGGACGTGCTGTTCATCCTGCACGCCGACCATGAGCAGAACTGCGGCACGACCGCGATGCGCGTCATCGGGTCGAGCCAGGCCGATCCGTATTCGTCGGCCGCCGGGGCGGCAGCGGCGCTGTACGGCCCGCTCCATGGCGGAGCCAACGAGCAGGTCGTGCGCATGCTGGCCGAGATCGGATCACTCGAGAACGTGCCTGCGTTCATCGAGTCGGTCAAGGCAGGCAAGGGCCGCCTCATGGGCTTCGGCCACCGGGTCTACAAGAACTACGACCCGCGGGCCACGATCATCAAGCAGACCGCCTACGAAGTGTTCGAGGTGACGGGCAAGAACCCGCTGCTCGACATCGCCCTCGCGCTCGAAGAAGCGGCGTTGTCCGACTCGTACTTCATCGACCGCAAGCTCTACCCGAACGTCGACTTCTACTCCGGACTGATCTACCAGGCGATGGGCTTCCCCGTCGACATGTTCACGGTGCTGTTCGCGATCCCTCGCATCACCGGCTGGCTCGCGCATTGGCAGGAACTTCTCGAAGACCCCGCCCAGAAGATCTCGCGCCCGCGCCAGTGGTACTCCGGCCCGGACGAGCGCAACTACGTCGGCATCTCCCTCCGCTGAGTTGGTGCGCGGGGGGCAGACCCCCCGCCCCAACTCGTCAGAGCAGGTAGAGGGTGGGGTTGGACGGCTGGCTCGGGCGCATCACGGCGCTGGCGAGCTCGGGGTCCATGAAGTAGTAGCCGCCGATGTCGGCGGGTGAACCCTGCGCGTCGAGGAGTTCCTGGACGATCTCGGATTCGTTGTCGGCGAGCGTGGCCGCCAGCGGAGCGAACTTGGCTGCGAGGTCGGGATCCTCGGTCTGTGCGGCGAGTTGCTGGGCCCAGTAGAGCGCGAGGTAGAAGTGGCTGCCACGGTTGTCGATCTGGCCGAGCCGGCGCGCCGGTGATTTGTCGTTCTCCAGTACCTGCCCGGTCGCACGGTCGAGCGTGTCGGCAAGAATCTGGGCCCGCGGGTTCAGCGTGACATCGGAGAGATGCTCGAACGACACCGCCAGCGCCAGGAATTCGCCGAGCGAATCCCAACGCAGATAGTTCTCCTTGACGAGCTGCTGCACGTGCTTCGGAGCGGAACCGCCCGCCCCGGTCTCGAACAGTCCGCCGCCGTTGAGGAGCGGGACGATCGAGAGCATCTTGGCACTCGTTCCGAGTTCGAGGATCGGGAACAGGTCGGTCAGATAATCGCGCAACACGTTGCCGGTGACGGAAATCGTGTCCTGGCCGCGGCGGATGCGATCGATCGAGAACTTCGTCGCCTCGGCCGGCGCCATGATCTCGATCTGCAGGCCGGTGGTGTCGTGATCGGCGAGGTACGCGTTGACCTTCTTGATCAGCTCGGCATCGTGCGCACGGGTTTCGTCGAGCCAGAACACCGCTGGCGATCCGGTGGCCCGCGCCCGTGACACGGCGAGCCGCACCCAGTCGCGGATCGGTTCGTCCTTCACCTGGCACATCCGGAAGATGTCGCCCGCGTCCGCGGTCTGTTCCATCAGCACGTCGCCGGAAGCGACGTCGACCACCCGGACGACCCCGGCGGCCGGCAACTCGAAGGTCTTGTCGTGGCTGCCGTACTCCTCGGCCTTCTGCGCCATCAATCCGACGTTCGGGACGGTGCCCATCTTCGACGGATCGAACGCGCCGTTCGCGATGCAGTCGTCGATGACGACCTGGTACACACCGGCGTAGCTGCTGTCGGGGATCACCGCCTTGGTGTCCTGCTGCTCCCCCGCCGAGTTCCACATCTGGCCCGACGTACGGATCATCGCCGGCATCGAGGCGTCGACGATGACGTCGCTCGGCACGTGCAGGTTGGTGATCCCGCGGTCCGAGTCGACCATGGCGAGGTCAGGCCCGTTCGCGAACCCGGCGGCGAGGTCGGCTTCGATCGCTGCCTTCTGGTCGGCGGGGAGCGTGGCGATGACGTCGATGACCTGGCCGAGACCGTCGTGCGTGTTCGCTCCCGCGGCTTCGAGCACATCGCCGTGCTTGGCGAACAGGTCGGCGAAGAACACCTCGACGGCATGGCCGAAGATGATCGGGTCGGAGACCTTCATCATCGTGGCCTTCATGTGCAGCGAGAAGAGCACGTCCTTCGCCTTGGCGTCGGCGATCTGCTCGGCGAGGAACGTCCGCAGCGCAGCGACGCTCATGACGGTGGAATCGATGACTTCGCCCGCGATGACCTTGATCGAATCCTTGAGCACCGTCACGTCACCGGCGTTTCCCACGAGCTCGATGCGCACGGCGCCGTCGGCGGCAACCGTCAGCGACTTCTCGTTCGACCGGAAGTCGCCACTGCTCATCGTCGACACATGTGTCCTGGACTCGGATGACCACGCACCCATCGAGTGCGGATGCGACTTCGCATAGTCCTTGACGGCCTTGGGCGCCCGACGATCCGAGTTGCCCTGGCGCAGCACCGGATTGACCGCTGACCCCATCACGGCGCCGTACCGGGTGCGCACATCGGCCGCGTCGGGCGTCGTGCCATCGTCCGGGTAGTCGGGGACGTCGTAGCCCTTCTCCTGCAGCTCGACGATGGCCGCCTTGAGCTGCGGCACCGACGCGCTGATGTTCGGCAGCTTGATGATGTTCGCCTCGGGCGTGAGTGCCAGCTCGCCGAGTTCGGCCAGCGCATCGCTCACGCGCTGCTCCTCGGTGAGACGATCGGGGAACGCGGCCAGGATGCGGCCGGCGAGCGAGATGTCTCGTGTCTCGACCTCGACATCGGCCGCAGCGGCGAACGCTTCG
>JANNNB010000084.1:0-15576 GCA_031398325.1 Actinomycetes bacterium | reverse complement strand
TGTCCGCCCTGCACTACGCCGTCGACCTCATCCGTGAGCACCGAGGCTACGAGGTCGACCTGGCCACCATCCCCCAGGACGACGACGTCTACGCGATGCTCTGCCGGGCCGACACCGTCGGCGTGTTCCAGATCGAGTCGCGAGCGCAGATGGCCACGCTGCCGCGGCTCAAGCCACGCAAGTTCTACGACCTCGTGGTCGAAGTGGCGTTGATCCGGCCGGGTCCGATCCAGGGCGGGTCGGTGCACCCGTACATCAGGCGCCGCAACGGCCTCGAACCGGTCACCTATCTCCACCCGCTCCTCGAGAACTCGCTCGGCAAGACCCTCGGGGTGCCGTTGTTCCAGGAGCAGCTGATGCAGATGGCGATCGACGTCGCCGGGTTCTCACCCGCCGAGTCAGACGAACTGCGCCAGGCGATGGGCTCGAAGCGCTCGGCGAAGCGCATGGAACAGCTGAAGGATCGCCTGTTCGCCGGGATGGCCGAGCGGGGGATCACCGGCGATGTCGCCGACGAACTGTTCATGAAGATGAAGGCGTTCGCCAACTACGGCTTCCCCGAGTCGCACTCGGTGAGCTTCGCCTATCTCGTCTATGCATCGTCATGGATCAAGTACCACGAGCCGGCGGCGTTCTGTGCTGCGCTGCTCAACGCGCAACCAATGGGGTTCTGGTCGCCGCACACGCTCGTGCGCGACGCCCGCCGCCACGGCGTGGTCGTCCACACCCCTGATCTCAACGCCTCCCTCGCCGGCGCCACCCTCGAGCCGGTCGACGGTGGTGCGGGGGATGGCAGCGAGGTGGCGGTGCGGTTGGGGATCGGGTCGGTGCGGGGGATCGGGGCCGACCTGGCCGACGAGATCGAGGCGGTACGAAAGGCCGACGGGCTGTTCGCCGACACCGAGGACCTGGTGCGTCGCGTGCCGTCGTTGACGTTGCCGCAGCTCGAGGCGATGGCCACGGCCGGATTGTTCGGCGAGTGCTTCGGGCTCGACCGGCGGATGGCGCTGTGGACCGTCGGGGCGACGGCTCAGTCACGCCCTGGCCGCCTGCCCGGTGTGGTCACCGGGGCCGACGCACCGCGCCTGCCCGGCATGTCGCCGGTTGAGGAAGCGGTCGCCGACCTGTGGGCCACCGGCGTGTCGCCCGACGGCCATCCGACGACGTTCATGCGCGACCAGTTGGCGGCGATGGGGGTGGTCACGTCGATCCAACTCCACAACGCCACGCCCGGCTCGCCCGAGCCCGGATCGATGGTTCGTGTCGCCGGGGTCGTCACGCACCGTCAGCGGCCGATGACGGCGCAGGGGGTGACGTTCCTCAACCTCGAGGACGAGACCGGCCTCATCAACGTCGTCGTGTCGAAGGGATGTTGGGCCCGCTTCCGCAAGGTGGCTCGTGAGGCGCAGGCGATGCTCATCCGCGGTCGCCTCGAACGCAGCGAAGGCGTGGTCAACGTCGTCGCCGAGCATCTCGCACCGCTCCCCATGCCGGTGAAGACCGTCAGCCGCGATTTTCACTGAATGCAACAGGTCTGAGATCGTCTCGGTCGTGCTGCCCACGTTCGACCTCCTCGATCTCCGTCCGCAAGGCGACGACCGGTACCGCCTGCAGGTACGTCCGGACCTCGCGACGCCGTTCGGCTTCCTCTACGGCGGCAGCGGGATCGCTGCGTCGGCCGAAGCAGCGGAGCAGACGACCGACCGTCCGCTGCAGTGGATCACCACGCAGTTCATCGGGTCTCCGCCCCCGGACTCCACCGTCGACCTGCAGGTGGCCGTGGTGGCCGGCGGCCGCGCGACCACCCAGACGCAGGTCTCGGCGACGGTCGACGGCGAGCTGATGTTCACGTCCCTCTGTGCGCACACGGTGCGGCCGAGTGGCGACGGCGCACAGTTCATCGAGATGCCCACCGTGCCCCGACCGGACGACTGCCCGCCGATGACACCACCGTTCGACATCGATCTCTCCCGATCGTTCTTCGGGACGCTCGACCGCCGCATCGCTGCCGGTCGCATCGGCCCGGCCGCGATCGACAGCCCGCAACGTGGTCTCATGGCGATCTGGTGCCGGGTCCGCGACCACGCCACCGGCTCGCCGGCGTCGCAGGGGTTCATCGCCGACATCATCCCGCTCGCCATCGGCGCGGCGCTCGGCGCGCTGCCCGGCGCGACGAGCCTCGACAACACCCTGCGGGTGATCGACGCAGAGCCCACCGACTGGGTGCTGCTCGAACTCGTCGCCGAGGGGTATCACCGATCCATCGGTCACGGATCACTACGGATCTGGGGTGAGGACGGACGACTGAAGGGGATCGCTCAACAGTCGGCGATCATTCGCACCAGCCACCACGCCCGGACCTGACCGTCAGATGCCGGTGTCGATCGGTTCGTGTGACGCGAGCTGACCGGACAACGATCGGAGCAACATGCCGAGGCGCCGTGGTGCGAACAACGTGCCGGCCGCAGTCGCCGCTTCGACCTCGTCGAAGGTCCACCAGCGGATCTCGTACAGGTTCTCGGCGCGGAGCTGCTCCCAGCTGAGCACGGGCGTCGCGTCGAACCGTTCGGTCGGAACGAGGTAGTAGCGGTCGCGCTGGCCGTCGTAGCGCCCGTCCATGTGCGGCGTGATGTGCTCGCGATTCCACACGTGATGGGCCACCGTCGGCGCGGACAGCCCGACCTCTTCCACGAGCTCGCGGTGCAGTGCGGTCAGGTGGTCCTCGCCTGGCTCCAGGCCGCCGCCAGGTGTCGACCACACGGTGCCCTTCGTGAACTCGAAGCGCACGAGCATGATCTCGTCGGCATCGGTCACGAGCAGGGCGCGCACTGCTTGGCGGATGCGCAACTCCGTCATCGCAGCCCCGTCAGTCTTCTGGTGTGTCGCGCAAGCCGTCGTTGAAGGACTTGTACATCTCGTACACGCTCTTGCACTTCTCGCACACCGGCAACTGCTTCGGATCGCGCGACGGCACCCAGACGAACCCGCACAACGCTTCGATCGGAGTGCCCATCACGCGGGCCTCCAGCACGACCGCCGCTGCATTCTCGCCGCGCTTGGTCTTCACGATGTGCGCCGAGACCGGCTCGCCGGTTTCGGTCACCTCGTCGGTTTCGGAGTCGAGGTCGATCTTTGGCATCGTCACGAGATCGGACATGGCTCAAGTGAACCATGTTGGGCGACACTTGGGAACGGAACCGCACGCGCCGCGAAACCCGCGCTACCATCACCTCGTGCTCATCGCAGCAATCGCAGCCGCCGCAGTCATTGCGGCAGTCGGCATTGCAGCTGCAGCACGCGTCCCCGCACCCGTACTGATTCCAGTACGGGTCAGGCGGGGAAGCCGAGCACAGCGTCAGCGCTGAGCTCGTCGAACCCGCCCGACTCGCCGGAATCCGGCAGCGGGTGACGCTGCCGGTCCCGGACCCACCTCCAGGAGTTCCCATGACCGTCATTCCCGACAGCATTCCCGACTGCCTTGAACCGACCGACCCGTACGCGGACGACCCCGCGTTCGACCTGCACGTGGGCGGCAAGCTGGCGATCGCATCGCGCGTCGCCGTCGACAACGCGGCCGATCTGGCCCTTGCGTACACGCCTGGCGTCGGCCGCGTGTCGCAGGCGATCGCGGACGAGCCGGATCGCGTCTGGAAGTACACCGGACGATCCAATGCGGTCGCCGTGTTGTCGAACGGCACCGCCGTGCTCGGACTCGGTGACATCGGGCCGGAGGCGGCGATGCCGGTGATGGAGGGCAAGGCGATCCTGTTCAAGCAGTTCGGTGATGTCGATGCGTACCCGATCTGCGTGAATGCACGCACCGTCGACGAGGTCGTCGCGATCGGTACGGCGCTCGCTCCCACTTTCGGCGGGATCAACCTCGAGGACATCAAGGCCCCGGAGTGCTTCGAGATCGAGCGCCGGCTGCAGGAAGCGCTGGACATCCCGGTGTTCCACGACGACCAGCACGGCACCGCCATCGTGGCGCTGGCGGCGCTGATCAACGCTGCCAGCGTCGTCGGCAAGCGCTTCGAGACGTTGCGCGTGGTCGTGGTCGGTACCGGTGCCGCCGGCGTCGCGGTGGCCCAGCTCCTCCATGACGCGGGCGTCGGGTGCGACGGACATGGCGACATCATCGGCGTGGACAGCGTGGGGATCTTGCACCGTGACCGCGAGGGCCTCGCGCCGAGCAAGCAGTGGTTCGTCGACAACGGCAACGTCGGCGACCGCCGCGGCGGCGTCCACGATGCCCTGCGCGACGCCGACGTGCTGCTCGGGCTTTCCGGACCGGGCATCATCGATGCCGACTGGCTGGTCGACATGGCCGACGACGCGATCGTGTTCGCCATGGCGAACCCGACGCCCGAAGTGATGCCGGAGTTGATGCCTGCGAACGTGAGCGTGATCGCGACCGGCCGCAGCGACTATCCGAACCAGATCAACAACGTGTTGGCGTTCCCCGGCGTGTTCCGCGGCATGCTCGACGTGCACGCCACACGCTGCACCATCGAGATGAAGCGTGCGGCCGCCGCCGCGCTCGCTGGGCTCGTCGATGATCCGACTCCGAGCCGCATCATTCCCGGCGCGTTCGAGCCCGGTGTCGCCGATGCCGTAGCCGCCGCGGTGCGCACGACCGCCCTGCAGCAGGGGTTCGTGCGAAGCTGAGGCCCGTGAGGCTGCAGGTCGGGCTTGCTTCGTGAGGAACGTCTCATGGCGATCTTGATCGACGAGGCACGCTGGTGGTGGCGCGGACGCAGATGGTGCCACCTGGTGAGCGACGAGTCCTACGACGAACTCCATGCATTCGCCGATCGTGCCGAGATTCCGCGGCGCGGGTTCCAAGGTGACCACTACGACGTGCCAGAGGAGTACCGCGCGGGTCTGATCGAACTCGGCGCCGTCGAGGTGGAGAGTCGCGAACTGGTCCGCCGGCTACGCGCGGGCGGGCTGCGGCTGTCGCCGGCTGAACGGCGTGCCCGCACCTCGCCCTGACCGTGCAACCGATCACGCCGTGGCCCCCGTCCAGCGCGGTGGTTCGCCCAGCAGGTCACGCGGCGACGTGACGAGGGCGCCGACGACGAACCATTCGACCAGCTCGATGCCGGCGTCGTCGAGCATCGCGCTCGCTTCGAGCCAGCGATCGACGTCGAGCTCGTCGAGATCAGGGACCCCGACCGTCGGCGGTCGGACCGTGTACAGCACCACCGCACCCAGCTGTTCGATCTCGATGCCGACGTCGATGATCACGTCGATGACATCGAACAACGAGTCGAACGGGATCGTGCCGCCGACGGTGAGAATGCTGATGCCCCGACGCTGGTGATCGAGGAAGACGACGATCGTCTCGTGCCGCAGCGGCGTCGAGACCAGTGCGTCGAGCAAGCAGCGAGCGACGACGTCGGAGTCGATGGGGTCGACACCGGCCTGGGGCAGTCGGTGGAGCGAGCAGTGACTGGACATGTGAACCCTCTGAACCTGTGAACGTGCCGGGCTGGCGACACGGGTGGGCGAGGGGGAAGTCGGTGCCGACGACAGTACGCAAGGGGTGCGACAGAGTCGATCAACAGGGGATCCGAGCCGAGATTCGCGGGGCGGACCGCGTAGCCTCGGCCTCATGCCGCACGTGACGATCTACCACAATGCGCATTGAAACTCGTCGAGCAATGCCGTGCGCATTGCCGAGGAACTCGGTGTCGAGGCCGAGATCGTGAACTACATCAAGACACCGCCCGACGAGGCGACGTTGCGGGAGATCATCGGGAAACTCGAGGATCCGCCGACCGACCTCGTTCGCCGCGACAGCTTGTGGAAGAAGCTGGAACTCACCGATGACGACGTCGCCACGGTCGACCAGATCGTCGGTGTCCTGGTGAAGCACAAGCAGCTGCTGCAGCGTCCACTCGTCGTCACCGCTGACACCGCCATCATCGGACGACCGAAGGAACGGGTCACCGCCCTGCTCTCGGCGTCGGCGTGACCGCCACGACGGCGACTCGCACGGAACCCGCCCCACCGCCGACGCGGTCCAAGTGGGGGCTCCTCGCCTCCACCCTGCGCGCCCAGCGCAAGAACCTGATCATCGGCACGATGGTGGGGCTCGTGTGGATGGTCGGCAAGATCTCCGTACCGGTCCTCGTCCGCTTCGGGATCGACCGCGGCATCGAGGAGGGCGACAAGCTCTGGCTCTGGGCCAGCCTCGTCGCAGTCGCCGGAGTCCTCGCCGGCACGTTCACGGCGCTGCGGCGGTTCTACGCCTTCCGCGAGGCCCGGTGGACCGAAACTCGGCTGCGGGAGCGACTCTTCAGCCACATCATGTCGCTGCACATCGGCTACCACGACCGTTCTCAGACCGGACAGTTGATGAGCCGCTCGTCCAGCGATCTCACGCAGATCCAGGCGTTCGTCGTGATGATTCCGATCACGCTCTCCAACCTCGCGATGATCGCGGCGGTCGCAGTGATCCTGTTCGCGACCGATCCGTGGTTGGCGCTCGTCGCGCTGGCCCCGCTGCCGCTCGTGAACATCGCCGGACGCAAGTTCTCCGAAGCGATCCACCCGGCCGTGCTCGCGGTGCAGGCCGAGCAGGCCGAACTGGCGACCGTCGTCGAGGAGTCGGTCGGCGGCGTCCGGGTGATCAAGGGATTCGGAGCGGAGTCGGTGCAGGGTGCGAAGCTGCGAAAGGAGGCCGATGACATCCAGCGAGAATCGGTCAAGGCAGCTCGAATTCGCGCCAAGTACCTGCCGGCCATCGACCTGCTGCCACAGCTCGGCCTGATCGCGGTCCTGGGGTTCGGCGGTATGCAGGTGATCAACGGAGATCTGACGCTGGGGCAACTGGTGCAGTTCAACTTCTACGTCGCGTTGCTCGTCGCCCCCCTGCGAATGCTCGGCATGACGATCGCCTGGGGCCAACGTGCCGCCGTGGCCCTGCAACGCGTGAACGAGGTGCTCGAGATCAGTCCCGAGGTGGTCGACCCGACGAACCCGGTCGATCTTCCCCACGGGCCTGCCGTCGGTGCGGTTCGCTTCGATCGCGTCGAGTTCGGATACGACCCTGAACTTGCCGTGTTGAGTGGTTTCGATCTCTCACTCGCAGCCGGTGAGTCGGTCGCGATCGTCGGCGCGACCGGCTCGGGGAAGTCGACGGTCGCGCGCCTGCTCGTCCGCTTCTACGACGTCGACGGTGGCAGCGTGTCGATCGACGGCGTCGACGTGCGCGACCTCACGGTCCACGACGTGCGGCGTGCGGTTGGAATCGTGTTCGAGGACACGCTGCTCTTCCACGATTCTGTCGCTGCCAACATCGCGTTCGCCGAACCCGAGGCCACGGAGGACCAGATCGAGCGCGCCGCTCGACTCGCCGGCGCGCACGACTTCATCATGGGCCTTCCCGACGCGTACGACTCGGTGCTCGGTGAGCGCGGATTCTCCCTGTCGGGCGGTCAGCGCCAGCGCATTGCGATCGCCCGGGCGATCCTGGCAGACCCGCGCATCCTCGTGCTCGACGACGCCACCTCTGCGGTCGACCCGTCGAAGGAGCACGAGATCCGAGCCGCGATGACGACCGTGATGAAGGGCCGCACGACCATCGTGATCGCCCACCGGCCCGGCACGATCGCGCTCGCCGACACGGTCGTGTTGCTCGACGAGGGCAGGGTCGTGGCATCGGGAACGCACGAGCGCCTGCTGATCGACGAGCCCCGGTATCGAGATGTGCTCGCAGCGATGGAGCACGACGCCGAACCCGACCTCGATGTCGAAACCGTGCAGACGGCCCCGGCGCTCGCTCCGTCGCCCGCCTCGGCAGGTGATGCCTGATGTTCAGGATGGGTGGCGTCGACGAGGCCGACCGGCTCGATTCGGCGGAGAAGAAGCAGGTCCTGCGGCGTACGGCCGCCATGGCGGTCCCGTTCCGCCGCACGCTGATCGGCGCGGTCTCGTTCACCGCCCTGTCGACACTCGGTCTCGTGATCGGGCCCTTGCTCGTCCGCTACGGGATCGACCACGGCATCGACGCCGGCGACAGTTCGGTGCTGCGCAATGCCGTGATCGCGTACCTCGTGGTCGTGGCGGCGGCGTACCTCGCCTCACGCCAGCAGTACGTGCTGATCAACCGGGCCGGCGAGGGTTTCCTGCGATCCCTGCGGGTGCGGGTGTTCGACCACATCCAGCGGCAGTCGCTCGCGTTCTTCGACCGGAACAAGTCCGGCGTGCTCATCTCGCGCATGACCGCCGACGTCGAGTCGATGGGCGAGCTCGTGCAGTTCGGCCTGTTGCAGCTCATTTCCGCTGCGATGCTCATCGTGTTCTCGCTCGTGCTGCTGTTCGTCCTGTCGTGGCAGCTCGCGATCGTCGGGCTGCTCGTCGTGCCCGTGATCATCGTCGCGTCGCGCAAGTTCCAGCGCGACTCGAACGAGGCGTACCTCGACGTGCGCGAGAACGTCGGTCAGAACCTGTCGACCCTGCAGGAGGGCATCGCCGGGGTGCGGGTCATCCAGGCCTACGCCCGTGAGCCGGAGCAGACACGCCGCTTCGTTCAGTCGAACCGTCGGCTGTTCGACTCCCACGTGCGCAGCGTGCGCGTGTCGACCTGGTACTTCGGCCTCGTCGAGGCCTGTGGGATCTTCGCCACCGCACTGGTCATCGGCATCGGGGGCTGGCTGGTGAACCGCGGCGACATCTCGATCGGCACCGTGATCGCAGCGGTGTTGCTGCTGGCGCAGCTCTTCGAGCCGGTGCAGCAGTTGTCGCAGCTGTACAACACGTTGCAGTCGTCCACGGCGGCGTTGAACAAGCTCTTCGGGATCCTCGACACCGAGCCCGACGTGATCGGCGGGTCGGCGACGTTGCCGTCCTCCGGAGCGGTCACCGTCGACTCGATCGGCTTCACCTACCCGGGGACGGAGACCCCGGTGCTCAGTGGCGTGTCACTGACGGTCGGCGACGGTGAGCGGTTGGCGCTCGTCGGTCCGACGGGAGCCGGCAAGTCGACCCTTGCCAAGCTGATGGCTCGGCTGTACGACCCATCGGTCGGCACGATCCGTTTCGGGCACGTCGACCTTCGTGATGCCGACTTCACCGAGCTGCGCGAGCGGATCGTGGTCGTACCGCAGGAAGGATTCCTTTTCGCAGGAACGATCGCCGACAACGTGCGGATCGCCCGTGCCGGAGCGTCGGACGCCGACGTGCGAAACGCCCTCGCGGCAATCGGAGCACTCGACCGCTTCGACGAATTCGAGCAGGGCATCCACACCGAAGTGCGTGAACGTGGTTCGCGCCTGTCGGCGGGGGAGCGCCAGCTCGTCTCGCTCGCGAGGGCGGCGCTCGTCGACCCGGCCGTGCTGGTGCTCGACGAGGCCACGAGCAACCTCGACCCGGGTACCGAGGTGATCGTCGAGCGTGCACTCGAGCGACTCATGACCGGACGCACGACGATCGTGGTGGCCCACCGGCTGTCGACCGTCCGTCGGGCCGATCGGATCGCCGTGGTCGACCATGGCGAGCTCGTCGAACTCGGCACGCACGACGAGCTGGTCGCGATCGGCGGTCGGTACGCCGCGCTCGCGTCCGCCTGGCAACGCAGCCAGCCGAGCGTCTGATTCAGGCCGGTTCGAAGACGAGGACGAACTCGACGAGGCCGTTGTCCTCGGTGGTGACACCGGTGAACGACGGGTTGTCGATCCCGTAGTCGCTGAACAGCACCGGGATGCTGCCGAGCACGCCGATCAGCTGACCGTTGGCCCGAGCGGTCACCTCGAAGGTCACCTCGTTCGTCACGCCTCGCAAGGTGAGGTTCCCGGTGGCTGATGCCGTGATCTGTTCGCCATCGGTCGGCACGGCGCCGAGTTCGATCGGCTGGGTCAGGCTGAACGTGGCGGTCGGGAACTCGTCGGCACTCATGATGCGGCCGGTGAAGGCCCCGTCTCGACGTGACTCGTCGCTCGTGATGCTCGCGACCTGCACCTCGATGTCGACGACCGGGATTGTGGTATTTGCAATGGTCATGAGCCCACTGATCTCGTTGCTGCGCCCGACAGCGGTCGTGTTGACACCGGCGAGCACCTCCTCGACCCGGTACCCGAACTCGGATGCGCCAGTCGGTACCCAGTCGCCGTCGTAGCCCGCTGCGACGTCGGCGACCGTGTCGACCACTGTGTCGACCGCCGGTGCGGCAGCGTCGGTCGTCGATGCCGCCGTGTCGGCGGGCGTATCGACCGACGCCGTGCTGTCTGCGACGGTCGTGGTTTCCTCCAGCGCGTCGGCGAGGTCGCTCTCGTCGAGCTCATCGGGGGAGTCGTTGATCACGTTCGCGTAGAAGAAGATGGCGCCGTACGCGAGGGCGACCACAGCGACGAGCGCCGCGACCACGATCAGGACGATGCGCATCGGGGAGCGCTTCGACGACGTCCCCTCCGGAGCGTCGTCGACGCTCATCGCCATCCTCGGGACTGCTGGATCGTCTGATGGGGCGTCTGGTGAACGGTGATCACGAACGGATCGTGTCACAGCTGACCGGGGAAGGTGGCGGCACTCACCCGATTCTCACGTTCGGTCAAGGCGGGCCGGGTCGGCAAGACTGGCCCGTCATGAGCGATGCCAGTGCTGCCATCTCGTCCGTATCCGTCTCGACCGCGCGTTCGGTGCCGAAGTCGGCGACCGCCCTCGGAGTGGGCGTCGCCACGAAGGGAACCGTGCCACGAGCGATCGGCCTCGGCCGAGCGGCGTTGGAGACGAATGGCTTCACCGGCGCCGCCGGACAGACGATGGTGGTTCCGACGCCGACGGGCATCGTGGTCGCCGTCGGGCTCGGTGAGCCGGGCGCGATCGATGTGACCGGGCTGCGGCTGGCGGCGGCCTCGTTCGCCCGAGCCGCAGCGAAGCACTCGGAGTTGGCCACGACGCTCGCCGACGTGGACGGTGTCGATGCGAAGGCTGCCGGGCAGGCGGTGACCGAGGGTGTGCTGCTTGCGTCATACCGATACGTCGGCACGAAGACCGACGCATCGTTGGGGTCGAAGCTGACGTCGCTGACACTCGTCACTGGCGACAAGCGATCGAAGCTCGTGGGGCAGGGGGCAGAGCGTGGCCACATCATCTCCACCGCGGCTGCGCTGGCGCGCGAGTTGGCGAACACTCCACCGACCTATCTGAACGCGACCGACATCGCCGACCGGGCCGTGGCCATCGGCGCCGATGCCGGCTTGACGGTCGAGGTGTTCAACAAGGATCAGCTGCGCGCGCTCGGATGCGGCGGCATGCTCGGCGTCAACCGCGGCTCGGTCGAGCCGCCGCGCATGGTCAAGCTCACCTACGCGCCGAAGAACGCAACCGGCCACCTCGCACTGGTCGGCAAGGGGATCATGTACGACTCGGGCGGCATCTCCCTGAAGGGTGGCGACGCCTTCCACCAGATCATGAAGATGGACATGTCGGGCGCGGCCGCCGTGTTGTCGACGATGTCGGCGCTGAAGGCGTTGGGGTGCAAGACCAAGGTCACCGCGTACCTGATGTGCACGGACAACATGCCGTCCGGCAGCGCCGTCAAGCTCGGCGACGTGCTCACGATGCGCAACGGCAAGACCGTCGAGGTGCTCAACACCGACGCCGAGGGTCGACTCGTCCTGGCGGACGGCTTGTCGCTCGCCGCCGAACTCGAGCCCGACGCGATCGTCGACATCGCCACGCTCACCGGTGCGTGCCTCACAGCGCTCGGCACGGGCATCGCTGGGCTGCTCGGCAACCATCAGGGGTTCATCGACCAGGTCGAGGACGTGTCGGAGAACGTCGACGAACCGGTGTGGCAACTTCCGCTCGCCACCAAGCGCTATCGCAAGCTGCTCGACTCGAACTCGGCCGACATGAAGAACATCGGCGGTCCGTACGGTGGCACGATCATCGCCTCGATCTTCCTCAGCGAGTTCGTCGCCGACGTGCCGTGGGCGCACCTCGACATCGCCGGCCCGATGAACGTCGACAGCGACGACGGCATCTATTCCAAGGGGGCGACCGGGTTCGGTACGCGACTGCTGATCGATCTCGCCTGCGGCTTCACGCCGCCGTCCAAGTAACGCCAACCGCTCACGCATCGCACGGCCGAGGATCCACAGAATGGCGCGGCCCCGCCCCAACCTCGTGTTCATCATGAGCGACGATCACGCCGCTCATTCGATCTCGGCGTACGGATCGGTGATCAATCGCACACCCAACATCGACCGGATCGCTGACGGAGGGATGCGCTTCGACTCGTGCTTCTGCACCAACTCGATCTGCGCGCCGAGCCGGGCATCGATCCTCACCGGCACGTACAACCACGTGAACGGGGTGACCACCCTCGACACGAAACTCGACAATGCCCTCGACATGTTCCCGCAACGTCTTCGCGATGCGGGTTACCAGACGGCACTGTTCGGCAAGTGGCACCTGGGACATGGCCCGACGCACAGCCCTGCCGGTTTCGACACGTGGCGGGTCCTGCCTGGTCAGGGTTACTACCACGACCCGAAGATGCTCGATCCCGGGCTCGACGAGGACGGCCGACACGTCGTGGTCCAACGGACGGGGTACGTCACCGACCTGATCACCGACGACTGCATCGAGTGGCTCGGTCAGCGCGACCTGGACCGTCCGTTCGCGTTGCTCTGCCACCACAAGGCGCCGCACCGGTCGTGGGAGCCCGACGAGAAGCACGCGACGATGTACGACGACGTCGACATACCGGAGCCGTCGACGATCTGGGACGACCACGAGAGCCGCGCCGAGGTGGTCAAGGCGATGCACATGCATCTGCTCGATCTCTACCCGCGGATCGATCTCAAGTCGAAGGTGCCGCCGGGGCTCAGCGAGCGTGAGGCGATCAGCTGGCGCTACCAGCGCTACATCAAGGAGTACCTGCGCGTGGTCGCGTCGATCGACGACAACGTGGGCCGTCTGCTCGACTGGCTCGACGACAACGGCCTGACGGACGACACGATCGTCGTCTACACGTCCGATCAGGGGTTCTTCCTCGGCGACCATGGGTGGTTCGACAAGCGGATGATGTACGAGGAATCGGTCGCCATGCCGTTACTCGTGCGATACCCGGCCCTGATGGCCGAACACGGCGTCGAACCGGGCTCGGCGTGCGACGAGATCGTGCTCAACGTCGACTTCGCGGCCACGTTCCTCGATCTCGCAGGTGCCGAGGTTCCGCGAGGATGGCAGGGGCCGAGCTTCGCGCCGCTCCTGCGGGGAGACACGCCCGAGGATTGGCGGACCTCGATGTACTACCGGTACTGGATGCACCGGGACGACTCGCACCAGGTGCCGGCGCACTACGGGGTTCGCACCCGCTCCCACAAGTTGATCGGCTACTACAACGATCCGCTCGGCCAACCCGGCGCGCACGGACCCATCGACCCACCGGAGTGGGAGCTGTACGACCTCCTCGCTGACCCGAAGGAGATGCGCAACGTGATCGCCGATCCGGAGTATGCGACCGTGGCCCGAGAGCTGCATGTCGAACTCCTCCGGTTGCAGGCCGAGGTCGGCGACGAGCCGTACCGCGCGGCTGACGACGCGCTTCACGCCATGCTCGACGCGAGTCAGCCGGCGGCGCGCTTGCGGGGGTCGGCGGGGGAGGCGTGAGCGCCGAGCACTGCGGCGCTGACCAGGTCGGCGAGTTCGATGGCACGGTCCATGCCGCATGACCGACGGACACTGTCGGGCGCACGATGTCGAAAGTACCGGTGCGGGACAGCTACGTCGCTGGAGCCGGTGGGGCTGCGTCGAGGCGCTCGGCGTGCAACCGTGAGATGTTGTCGGCGGCGGCCGCAGCGACGGCGTCGCTGACACCGAGTGCGATCAGCTGGTGTTCGATGATGGCCGGGTCGTCGCCGACGTCGAACATGGCGGTCGCGAGGCGATGCGCCCTGGTGAGACCGTCGAGCGAGATCGACGTCGTCGCCCACGCATGGTGGGCCGCCTGCATCTCGGCGGGCATGCGACGCAGGTGTCGGTACGCGACCGGCGGTACCCGTCGCCGGACTGCGAGTCCGCCGGGGATCGGATGAGCGAGGCCGAACATCACGCATCGTTGGAGTGCCTTGCTGAACGGGGAGGATCGGCCGGTGGTGAACCCGAGGCCCATCGAGAGCGCCATCGCTTGGAGGTCGGTCTCGTATCCGTCGGGGTCGTGATCGAGCCCGGCTGCGAGCCGCCGGATCAACCATGTCGCCGTTGGTCCGAGCACCCCCAACCAGAACGTCTCGACGTACCGGGAGCGTGGATCGTGCCCGTCGTCGTCCACGAGCGGGTCGTGCCAGGGGCGGATCGTCAGCATGGTCGTGCTGGCGGATGGACTGGGGGAGTTGGCGGGGGACAAGACCTCGGACATGCGAGCACCTCTCGAATGGCTGGACAGTGGAGAGGGAAGTCGGCAACTCAACGTGGGTCGTGACGGATGGAACACGGAACCACAGATGGCCTCCCTTGGCTCGGCGGACCGACCTGCGAGAGTGGGCGATGGATCAGGTGCAGACATGTTGAGCAAGATCAGGCCGTGGCATCACGTCGTCGTGGGCATCTTCATTCTCGTGATGTCGCTGCTCGCCGGGTTCCGCGTCATCGGCGCCGGTGACGATGCGCTGTTCCGGCCCGAGAGCTTCGACTCCAAGCAGGTGACCATCTGGCCGGAGGGCGACGACGGCGTACGAATCCGTGAAGTCGTCGACATCGACTTCGGACTGAACGAGCGTCGCGGCTACCAGCGCATCATCCCGAACGACTTCGGAGCACCGGAGTCGGTGAGTGTCGTGACGGCCGCGAACGACACGCTGAACGTCGTCGACATCGGCGGGGAGACACGAATCCGCGTCGGCGACCCGGGCGTCACGTTCACGGGCCGTCACCGCTACGAGCTCGAGTACGTGCTCCCGGACGCCAACCTGAGCTCCGGCGTGCTCGCCCTCGACGTCATCGGCAACGACGAAACGTTCACGACCGATCGGTTCGAGGTCGTGCTCACCGGGTTCGACTTCGCGACCACGTCGTGCGACACCGGGGCCTACGGGTCGTTCGGGGGCTGCGAGCTGGACAGGAACGACTTCGGTCAGTACGTGACCGTGATCGAGCCCCTCGAGCCGAACGACAACATCACGGTGGGTGGCCGGATCGACGGCTTCGTCGGTGTCGAACTGCCGGCGGCTCCCGAGCCGCCCGACCCGGCGCCGACCGGGTTCGCCCCGCTCGGACTGTTGATGATCCCCATCGGGATCGCCGGTGCAGCGTGTGCGTTCCTGCGCAATCGTCGACGTGGCAGCAACGAGGTCAGCGGCGCCGGGGGTGCCGCCGACGCTGCGTTCGGCGGGCTCCCTCGACCGGGCAGGGCGTCGCCCACCCCGATCGCCGCCGGCTCGACCCGCCGGGTGTCCGACCGGGAGCTCGCACAGATGGCCACCATCGAGTTCGTGCCGCCCCGCGGCCTCGAACCGTGGCAGGGCATGGCGTTGCTCCGCGAAGCCGTGAACGACCAGACGGTGCTGGCGTGGTTCTCGGACATGGTCGCCCAGGAGGCACTCGTCGTCACGGGCTCGGACAGCG
>JANNNB010000081.1:0-42846 GCA_031398325.1 Actinomycetes bacterium | reverse complement strand
CTGCCGCGATCGTTGATCCGCGAGCGTCGACGCCCGAGGCACGCAATGAGATGTCACGACGCCATCGCGAGCTGGTGCAGTCGCAGGATGCGGTGGTGGCCGACGCGGTCCGTGCGGTCGCCGATCTGGAAGGCTTCGTCGTCGCGTCCGAACGGTTCCGCCGCGCCACGAGCGGCGGATGGTCGGTCAGCTCCTCGCTGTTCCTCGACGAGGAGCTCGTCGACGTTGCGATCGCGGGCGGCACCGCCCGAGCGGCAAGGCGTCGGAAGGTGGGAGCCGACGACCCGGTCGTCTTCGTGCTCCGGCGTGACGGCTGGCGCATTCGCCTCTTCGCACACCACTCTCCCTGACGACTGATGCCTCGACACCGTCGGTGTCGTCGCGAGGCTCACCAGATCGGTGGTCCGATCTTCGACGAGCCGATCCGACGCCCGGCCAGAACTGTGAGCTCTCGTGGTCGATATCGACCTGACAGCTCACACTTCGTGCGCACGACCGGGACACACCGGCGAACGGTGAGCGCTCGAGGTCGATATCGACCCAGGGGGTCACACTTCGGGTGGCGCGACCGGGCGCTGAGTGAGATCCGCTCATCTGGGGGAGGCGCACCCGGCTGCTCGATCGTACGGTCGAGGTATCGGCGAAGGCCGAATTGCGCCGAGACGGAGTCGCAGACTTGCTCCGAGACGGAGCCGAGGGGGCTCGCGAACATCGCAGCAGCGTTGAGCTCGGGCATGCCGATCGGAGCGAGCGCCTCGCGCAGCGCGGCCACCGAGGCGGCAGGAAGTCGCTCCCAGATGCCGAGCCTGGTGAGTGCGATGATCGTCATGCTGGTCGCATTGTTCTTCACCGATCTCGTCGCGGAGATCCCATCGGCGGACCTGGCGGGGCTCGTGGCGAACGCTGTGGTGTCCGTCATCGACATTCGCACGTTCAGGACGTTCTTCCGCATACGTCGACTGGGTGCTCCTCGACTTCGAGTCGGTCACCGACATCGATCCCACTGCGAGCGAGGCACTCGCCGACTCCGTGACGATGATCCACGCCAGCGGTAAGCGCATCGGCATCGCGCGCGCCTCCGAACCAGTCCGGGACCTGCTCGGGCTCTACGGCATCACGGTCGCGGTCGACCCCGACCACATCTACGCGAGCAACCGCGAGGCACTCGCCGCGTACCTCGACCATGGTCGGGTAGACGATGAGTCCTGAGCCAGGTTTCTCGGCGTGGCGGAGACGCCAGGACGATCGTCACCGCTGTCGCGATGGACAAGATGAGCCCTCGAGAGGGCGGGTAATCATCGTTCGGCTCACGGTGGCTGGGGCAAGCTGTGCACCATGCTCGTCCTCCTCGCCTGGCTGGTCCTCGGCACGCTCGTCGGTCTGCTCGTCATGTTCGTAGCTGGTCGCCTGCTCGGCGCCCGCCGAGGCTGGGTGGCCCTGCTCGTGGCGGGGATCATCGGCTGGACCGGCGGGGTCATCGTTGCGGGGCTCGTCACGGATTGGGAGGGCTCGACGTTCGCAATGGTGGCGATTGCCGTCGTCCTCGGCACGTTGTTCACCATGAGCGTGGCGGTCCTCATCGACCTCTTCGCACCGGTCGGCTCGCTCGCCACTGGTGACTCGGCCGGGCTGGTGATCATCACGAACCCCGTCACGGCGGCACGCAACAGGATCGAGCCGCTGCGGCGTTACCGGGAGGTGATCGCCATCGCCCGCCGCAACGGGGTGTCGGCGCGTGCCGCCTCGCGTCCGGAACTGCCGGTCGGAGTTCGCCGCACACTCGAGGAGGCGGGTGGCATCTTCGTCAAGCTCGGCCAGGTCGCCTCGACACGTCCCGACGTCCTTCCTCTGGAGTGGTGCGAGGAACTGAGCAAGCTGCGCAGCGGCGCAGAGCCCCAGCCCGAGTCGGCGATGCGCCCGCACGTCACGAAGGAACTCGGTGCATCCCCAGAGGCAGTGTTCGCTGCGTTCGACTGGAAGCCCTTGGCGAGCGCTTCTATTGCCCAGGTGTACCGGGCACGGCTCACCAATGGCGATGAGGTCGTCGTGAAAGTCCAGCGACCGAACCTCGACGACGTGATGACCCGCGACAGTGAGGCGGTGATGCAGCTCGCGCGACTCATCGAGCGCCGCACGCCACTCGGGGTCACGATGCACCCGGTCGATCTCGCCGGCGACTTCCTCGACGGCGTCCGCGAGGAACTCGACTTCACGATCGAACGCGACAACGCCAAGGAGCTTGCGCTGGCGGTGGAGCACTCCGCGGGCATCCGGCTGCCGCAGGTGTACGCCGACCTGTCCGGCGAACGGATCCTCGTCGAGGAATTCGTGCAGGCACCGAACATCGGCCAGGTCGACCGTCTCGGCGAGTTCGACCTCGAAGCACTCACCGATCGCCTCGCCGAGTCGTTCATGCACCAGATCTTCGACATCGGCGTCTACCACGCCGATCCGCACCCAGGGAACATCCTCGTCGAGCGTGGTGGGATCGTGCTGATCGACCTGGGTTCGGTCGGGCGACTGGCACCGGGCCAACGGACGGCGGTCATGGAGATGATGGCGGCGGCCTCTGCCGGATCAGCGTCCCAGCTCCGTCAGGCCCTGAGCCAGATCGTGATCATCGACCGCGACGTCGATGTCCGCGTGCTCGACGCGGACATCGAGATGCTGCTGGCCCGACACATGCGGGCCGGCGCCGGGATCGGAAGTGCGGCCTTCCAGGACCTGGCGACACTCGTCGGCCATCACGGGTTGCGCCTGCCCCGCTGGTTCGGGACGCTGAGCCGCACGCTCGTGACCCTCGAGGGGACGCTCACCTCGATCCGACCGGGCTTCTCGCTCGTGGACGCCGGCCGCCGCCATGCCGAGCAGCGTGGGCTTGGGCGGCCGTCAGTCCGCGACCTCCGCGACATCGTGCAGGAGGAGGCCATGCTGCAACTCCCTCGACTCCGGCGCCTTCCCGAGCAGGTCGACGAGCTGATCGGCCAGGCCGTGTCCGGGCGGTTGTCGGCCCAGCTGTCGGTGTTCGCCAATCCTCGGGATCAGCGTGTGCTGACGCGGTTGGTCGATCGTGTCGTGCTCGCGGTCATCGCGTCGGCCGCCGGGATCGGATCGGTCGTGTTGGTCGCCTCCGACAGCGGGCCACTGATCCGCAACGACCTCCTGGTCAACGAACTGCTCGGCTACGTCGGCCTGACTGCCGCAGCCGTGCTCGCGTTGCGGGTCGTCGCCGGCGTCATTCGTGACGGCTCGACCTGATCCAACTGCGGGCCCGGTCAGAGCCCGAAGGTGGACGCGGGCCGGACGACGAGCAGAAGTCTGTGAGTCGTGGGTCCCGGAATCCGGGACTCACGGCGCAAAGACTCCCGAAGAAGCCAATGACCAGGGCGTCTATTGGATCAATCCACTTGGTTCAACTGCAGGTCAGGGCGCCGCCGGTGGTCACGACGTCGGTGCTGTACGAGCAGCGTCAGCGTGCTGCCGATCGTGATGAAGACCACGTTCGTTCCGAGCACCTCGAGGGCGCCGACGCCACTGGTGCCTCGTCCGAGCCCGAAGGCGCATCCGACGTACGCGGCGGCCGGAATGGTCGTGACGGAGATGGCGACTCCGACCGCCGTTCCGGAAGCCGTTTCGTACGCCAACATGCCGGCCATCCCGGCGGTGAGCGCGACGAGCACCGTTCCGGGCCCGACTTCGGTGAGCGACAAACCCAGCGCCGTCCCGTCGAGCTGCAGAGTCTCATCGACGCGACCGAACGCTCGCAGCATCAACGTGGATCCCGCCGCGAGCAACGCCGCCACACCGAGTCCGACGCCAAGAGTGACTCCGGCGCGGGCAGCCAGCCCCCACCGACCCTCGACGATTCCAACGGCGGCGGCCGAGACCGGGAGCAGGTCAGGGCTGAGTGCCATCGCTCCGACGACGAGCACTGCGGACCCCTGGAGCACGCCAACTCCCGCGACGACGCCGGCCGAGGCCATGAACAACACGTACAGCAGCGCGGTGCGAGCGTGCTCTGCTGCCCGGCCCGACACTTCGGCCCACACCGCGGAGTTGGTGCCGGGCGTAGCCGATCGGCGCCGCCAGCCAATCGGTTGGATGCTCGTGGTTCGCCAGAGCACCACGTCGTCCGAGGCAAGATCGCACGCCCGCAAGAGGTCGAGCACCGCATCCGCTGCGCCGACCTCGATCTCACCGGTGACGAGCAGCATGTTTCCGGCGGTTCGGCCACCCACGATCACGTGGCGCACGCCCGGAATCGCAGCCAACCGCTCGGCGACCATGCCGGCATCGTGCGGAGGCGTGTAGGCACGGAGTTGCAGCATCAAGCTCCGATCGTCAGCACAACGTCAGATGTCGCGCGAGTCATCGGAGCGCATCTGCGAGATCGGCGATGACCCCGACGACAAACGCGAGGAGACCGACCGGGACGAGGATGCGCACCGGCCGTGACAATGCCTTGTACTGCCTCGACGCCGACTTCGAATCGACCGACCGGACACCCAACATCGTCTCGTCCTCAGGTGTTGGGGGTCGGTTCGGGCACGCTCTCTTCGGGCAGCAGGCCTTTCTGGTCGAGCGCGTAGAGGAGTGCGAAGGAAGGTCCGATGATGACGAGCACGAGGCCGGTGGCGACGAGTACGGCGGTGATGGTGCCGTTGGGGGCTGCGGCGTCGTCGACGGTGAGCGACTCGGGGAGGATGTCGTCCCATTGGGCGACGCCCCACGCGACGATGACCGAGACGACCGCGCCGATCGCGGCGAGTCGTGCGCCACGGTGGTTCTGGCGGATCAGCAACCAGAGGGCGCCGACACCGCACACCAAGGAGACGATCACGAGCGGGAGCGCCCGCGATGTGAGCCCGTCGAAGAGGTACTCGGCGTCGCTGGCGAGCACGAAGATCCCGGCGAACGCGACGACTCCGGCGACCACGGAGGCACCGAGGGCTCGTCGGCGGAAGTACTCCACCATGTCGACGTCTGACAGGCGGTGGGCGTCGAAGACCAGGTAGGTGGCGGCGAGGAAAGCGGTGACGCAGACGGCGAGCACGCCACCGAGGATCGACGTCGGGTTGACCCAGCTGTCGACCGGATCACCCGCCACTCCCCCGTCCGGCACCCGCCCCGAGGCGATGCCTCCGGCGATCGCTCCCATGCAGTACGGGACCATCACCGACGACGTGGCGAAGACGGCACCGAACCGGCGGCGTGACCGCGTGTTGAGCACCGCTTTACGGAACGCGAAGCTGGCGCCACGCAACACGATGCCGAGCGCGATGATCGTGAGCGGCACGAACATGGTCAACGTGATCGACGCGAACGCCACCGGGAAACACGACCACAGTACGATCAACATGAAGATCAGCCACACGTGGTTCGCCTCCCACACCGGTGCGATCGAGTGATCGATCACACCACGTGGACCGGCGCCGCGATCGGTGCCGCCGGCGACGAGATCCCAGAACCCGGCGCCGAAGTCAGCGCCGGCGAAGATCGCGTACATCGTGATGGCGAAGAACAGCACCAGCGCTGCTGCGGTTGCCATGTTCACGACGTCAACACCTTCTCGCCGTCCTTGTCGCCGTGCGACGAGTCCGGCGGCGCGGAGGGGCCGTACGGGACGTCGTCACCTTCCGCGTCGTCGGGCTGGCCCGCCTCGTGTTGGAGGCGGAACCGTCTGCTCATGCCGCGCAGCACCATGATCGTGGTGATGCCGAGCGCGGTGTACAGCCCCAGGACAGCGATGAACGTGATCCACACCCCGGTGTTGGCGGTGGCGGCGTCTTCCACCTTCATCAGGTTGTAGACGATCCACGGTTGTCGACCGACCTCGCTGACCACCCAGCCCGCTTCCATGCAGACCACGGCCAGGAACCCTGCCGATGATGCGATGATGAGAAAGAGCTTGCTCTGCGGCATGTCCTTGCGGAAGATCCACGTGCCCCAGTACCAGAGCGAGAGCAGGAACAACAGGGTGCCGAGCCCGACCATGATGTCCCAGGCGAGGTGCACGACGTTCACCTGACGAATCGTCGGTCGAGCATCCTCGGGGAACGAATCGAGCCCCTGGATGACCGTCGCCGTGCCATCCGACGGGTCCGACAAGATCGAGGCCAGCCCCGGGATCGGAATGCCACCGACGACTTCGCCGTCGTCATTGAGATAGCCGAACAACGTTTCGGGAACGTCGCTGCTCGTCTCGGGGACAAGCTCGATGGCGGCGAACTTCATCGGCTGGTTCTCGTAGACCCAACGGGCGAGCGAGTCACCGACGCCCATCTGGATCGGGATCGCAATGCACGCAACCGTGAACGGGATGAGAAAGCCGAGCCGGTGGTACCGGTCGCGACGGCCGCGCAGCATGCCGA
Source organism: Actinomycetes bacterium (assembly GCA_031398325.1). Lineage (GTDB taxonomy): Bacteria > Actinomycetota > Acidimicrobiia > Acidimicrobiales > Ilumatobacteraceae > Sva-07. Next base: position 36,475 of record JANNNB010000081.1, on the reverse strand, counting down.
CCGCGTACACCGACGCGACCATGAAGCCACCGACCACGTACGCGGCCACGATCATGTGCGCTGCCATGAGCGGCATCGCATCGTTGAAGATCACCTCGAACGGATCGACCTCAACGACCTCGCCCGCGCTGTTGAGCGTGAACCCCGACGGCGCGTTCATCCAGGCATTCGCCGAGATCACCGACGCGCTCCCGAAGATCCCGGCGATGACGATCGGAACACCGGACCAGAAATGGGCCCACGGCTTCAATCGCTTCCACCCGAAGATGTAGATGGAAATGAAGATGGCCTCGGTCAGGAAGAACAATCCCTCGAACGCGAACGGCACCCCGAAGACCTGGCCCCACTGCCCCATGAAACGTGGCCACAACAGACCGAACTCGAGGCTGAGCACGGTTCCCGTCACCGCCCCGACTGCGAACGTCACCGCCATGTACTTCGACCAACGCTGAGCGAGCAGCAGTGCGTCCTTGTCGTCGTGCTTGATCGCCTTGTAGTTGGCGATGAGCGTCATCGCCCCCCACGACACACCAAGCGGCACCAGGATGATGTGGAACGCGAGCGTGAACGCCATCTGGCTGCGAGCCCACGGCACCGGATTGATCTCACCGAGCAGGTTGACAAGTCCGATCATCGCTCTGCTCGGTCGTCGTCACGCTTGCGCTTCGTCTCGGCCACTGCCCAACACCTCCCTGGCTATTCGGGATCGCCGACGAAGCCGATACGGAAGCCCATCCACGGATAGATGCGTCCGATCTGGGGGTCGCCAGGGAAGTAGCCGAATGCTGAGATCTCGACCTGGTAGGCGGGCGCGTTGGCGACGCCACCGTGGTAGTACCGCCAGTCTCTGACGAAGTTGTAGCCGGCCGGCTGCGGGGCGAGTGAGTCCGTGTGCTCGACGACGTTGCCGCCCATGTCGTAGGTCCCCCATGGAGACGGTGTCTGCGCTTGGCCGACGGTGCTCACGTTGCCCTCGTAGACGCCTGGCATGTCGAGACCAGCCGGGAACTCGGTCGGAAAGACCTGCTCGCACGTCGAACCCGCTTGTCCCGGGCACCAGGTCGGCGCGACCCCGCTCGGCGAACCGGGGGTATCGACCGTGCTGTTTGGATCGTTGGGGTTGTAGTTCGCCAACGGCTGATCGGCAGGGTTGACGACGTCACCGGTCGCCGGGTCGAGCACGGCGACGTTCGGCGGATCGATCGGTCCGGTCGGATACGCCCAGTAGGAATGGGTGCCGCCGCCGGCGGGGTCATAGTAGGCGGCCTTGACCCACTCGTCGTTGCTCGGGAGGACGAAGCCGGTCGACGCACTGCCCCGCTCGGGGGTTTCGGACGCCATGTCGTACATGCCCTTTTCGGTGTCGGCAGACAGTCGGACGGTGTACGACACGTAGTCGAACCCGCCTTCGGAGGATTCTTCCTGGGAGAGGATCTTGCCGTTGGTCAAGGAGTTGGCGAAGCGGGCACCGCGGCGGAAGTCGCCGAAGTTGAACGGCTTGTCGGCCCACTCCGCATAGGCGACGGCGTAGTGCTCGCCCTTGTCCGCGTCGGGGTCGTAGCTGATCGAGCCGTACTTCGGCCACACCGTCGGACTCATGGTGTCGATGTAGAGCTCGTGCGGGTTCTTTCCCTCGCGATCGGCGGTGTTCAGGAACGTCACGTACTGCTCGACGGTCACTTCGAACTCGCCGATGCCGAACTCGTAGTCGACTGCGCCGACCGTCAGGCACGGCAACGACCCCACCGGGGCGTCGTCGCACGTCTCGTAGATGCCGGTGTCCTGCAGACCCGAGTTCTGCGGCGGCTCCACGAACTGCCCGAGCGGACCCCCGAACGACTGGATCACCCCGACCGATGGGTTCCCGGGGTCGCCCACCACGGCCATGGTGATCGTCACCTCACCACCGTCGACCACTTCTTCGATGGCGGTCTCGCCCGTATCGCCGGGGACAGCCGAGTCACCTGGCACAGCCGAATCGGCGGAAGCTGAGAATTCCTCGGACGATGATCGCCCGGAATCAGATGAACACGCGCCCATCCCGATCAAGGCGAAGCCGAGCGCTCCCGATACGAGGACCGTTCGCCGACCGGATGGACGACGTGAGCGGGCCGGACTCATACCGCGACGTGGTGTGTCAGGCCGAGAGCGCCCGAATCGGGGGCCGCGTCGAGACGCCGCACCAGTTCCGATCGTGACGACACGTTCATCTTGCCGTAAATCGATGCGACATGTGATTTCACCGTCGTTCTCCTGAGATGTAGACGTTCACCGATTTCAGCGAGCGTGAGATGGGTCGTCAGATAAGCCAGTACTCGCCGTTCGGCGGGAGTGACATACCGGAGCCCGATCGCCGCTGGCAGGCGTCGTCGATCGAGCTCGTTGCGTAGCGTTTCTCGCACCAGGTCGGACAGGAGGATGTCGCTCGCCTGAAGCTCCTGGAACATGCCAGCCGGCAGGTGGACGGTGACGGGAACCATGCATCGCCTCGACTCACCCGCCGACCGCTGGCCTCAGGCCAGGGCCTTGGCCTTCTGGGCGTCGAATTCGGCCTGGGTGATGACACCCTTGTCCTTCAGTTCGGCGAGCTTGGCCAGTTCGGCGGCAGTGCCGCCGCTGGTGCCGGCCGCTTGCTGAACGTAGGACTGGAAAGCGTCCTGTTGCGCTTGGGCAGCGGCGACGTCGCGCTCGGCCATCGACTTGCCCCGGGCGATCAGATAGACGAACACGCCGAAGAACGGAACGACGATGACGAACAGGACCCAGATGACTTTCGCGAATCCGCCCATGTCGTGGCTGCGGAAGATGTCGCCGAACACCCGGAACAGCAGCATGATCCAAATGAAGAAGATGAAGAAGTAGAACATCGACATGAAGATCCCCATGGCGGGGTAGTCGTACGCGAGCATTGCGTTTCCTTTCGTGTGACCGGAATGGTCGAAGATGATGCGCGGGTGGTGGGCTGGAGGGGGTTCGTCAGATGCGACGGCGACGGCCGGGGGTCACCGCCGCGGCGACGACAGCGGTCTTCGCGATCGGTGACGGGCCAGGGGTAACAGCTTTGGCGACGACGGCGGTCTTGGCGACCGGATGGCCGATCACGCCGACGCGTCCTACTCGTGCTGGTCTCATGTCATGCTCCTTCGTTGATGAGGTCGGCTTCGATCGAGGCGATGATCGCCTGGATCGGGATGCGGCCGTCGGCGATCAGTTGACCCCCGGCACGACGGGCAGCTGCGGCGAACGGCGCCGCCCACAGGTTCTCCCAGATGAGCACCCCGGCCACCGAGCCGGGATCCATCGCAGCGGCGAGATGCACCACGTCGTCCTCGGCCAGCAGCTCGGCCAACTCCGCCTCGATCGCCACGAGCGGTCCGAGGTCGTCGACCTCGGAGAGTTCGATCGCGTCGACACTCCCGTCGTCGTTCTTCGTGAGGATCAACACGTCGATCACCCGGATCGTGCCCGCATCGACGAGAGCGACGAGTTCGTCGACCATCTCGCCGCTGAAGTTCGTTTCGCCGGCCGGGAACTCGACGACCACGTAGTCGACCGGTCCCAACTCGCTGAGTGCCACATCTGTCATCGTCATCCCGTTTCGCTCGATTGATACCGCTACAACCTCACCCGCTATGTGGGTGAACGTGCATCATCAGCCGGTAGGTGATTCATCGACAGCGCATCGGGACTCGCCGTAGCCACATGCCACGTGGATCCGTCCACGAGTGTCACGAGTGCCATCACGGGGTGATCGCCGAGTCCCTTGACCTGCAGCGCCCCGCTGTCCGAGCTCACGTGGTCGACCTCGAGTGCTTCGAACGGTGCGAAGGCCACACCGCAATGGATCAACAACACCTTGCTGACCCATCGGGCTTGCTGTCGTGCCCGGGGCCCCGAGTCGGCAGGAACCTCGCGCGCCTTGCAGGCGAAGCTGCCGGGAAGCCGCTTGAACCGCCGTCGAGACAGCACGACGCCGCGCAGACCGCCGAGAACCAACCACAGGAGCACCCCGAGTGCAGCGAGAATCAGCCAGATCATGTTCGGCCAGTGAAGCCCCAAGGCTGATGGCAGCGCATCCCACAGGAGTGGGTGACCACGCTCAGGACCAAGCGTCAGATCAGGCCGAGCGTGCGTGCTCGCTGCACCGCGTCGGCCCGCGAGTTGACCTCCAGCTTGCGGTAGACCGACTTGACATGTGATCGAACGGTGTTCACCGAGAGATACAACGCGGTGGCGATCTCGGTGGCGTCGAGCCTGCTCGCGAGGTATCGCAGCACCGTGAGTTCCCGTTCGCTCAGCGGCTCGACGAGACCATCTTGGTTCGCAGGACGAGACGCGGGTACGGCCGAACCGATCGTCACGAGCAGCTGGTCGACATAGGCGCCGACCGCACCGAAAGCGGGAAGAGTGCGCAGCAGTTCCCACAGCGCGGGACCTTCGCCGATGATGGTCTGGCGGTATCCCATCGTCCTGGCGAGTTCGATGGCCTGGTGTAAGTGGTGCCGCGCCGAGTCGCCGTCGATGGGACTGGTGGCCAGGGCCATCAGCACACCGTGTTCGATCCGCAGACGCGGCGTTGCCAACTCGGGCATGCCGCGGAGCACCGCGAGCGCTGAAGCTTGGTCGCCGTTGTGGATGTGAACACGCGCCGCACACAGCTCCGTCTGGTTCGAGAGCGGCAGCTGCGCGAGCAATGAACGCGCCTTGCTGAGATCGTCGCGTCGCAACGCCTGGCAGAGTTCAGCTCGATCGATGTGGGCAACGACGGCGTCCGACGCGGTCGGAAGGGATCGACGCGCCAGTTCGAGCTGCAGGTCGACGACCACGTCGTCCCCTTGAGCGCTGGCGATCCGCGCGCGCAGGAGGTACTTCTTCAGTTCGAGGAGCGGGCGGCGCCCGCGGTCCACCATCCGCATGAGCAGGTCCAGTTCGTCCTCGGCATCTGACAGTCGAATGTCTTCGATAGCCAGCTCGGCCCGGGTCGCGACCGCATCGGCTCGAACAGTGGCATCGGCCGGGAGCGATATTCGCCGCGCGGCCTCGCCTGCCTGATCGGCGAAGCGTTGCGCCGCGATGAAGTCGCCGCGCAACACTTCGATCTGCGAGACATACCCGGGCATTCGGACCGACGAGATCGGGTGGTCGTGGTGGGGCGACTTGCGTTGGGCGTCGATCGTGCGGTCGGCTCCGGTGACGTCGCCGAGCCACAGCTGCGAGTGGAGGAACATCAGCGGGATCGTGGGGGCCCAGATGGTTTCGATCGGCTTCTCGTCGAGGATCGCCTTCGCGCGAGTGAGACACGTGAACGCTTCGCCAGGGTCTCCGATGTACAACAGGTGATACGCACGAGTGGCTTCGAGCATGAATCGACTGGAATCGTCGATGTCGGCTTCGGCCACGCCGACGCGCTCCAGCCACCAAGTGGCCTGATCAACCATTTGTGCGCCGTCCAGGGCCAGGACGCAGGAAAGGACGCGCTGCGGGGCCTCGGTGACCTGGGCCTCGCCGTGTTGTGCGAGCCACGCCAGCGCGACCGTTCCGCCCATGTTCTGATCGTCCAAGGTCGTGGCCATCGCCATGTGGGCAGTGAGTTGAGCCAGAGCGTCGTCGATGTCGCCGGCGCGCACACTGTGGCGGATCGCTGGCATGTGGTCGCCACGCTCGTTGAAAGCTCGTGCTGCTTCACGGTGGACGATCGGCACCCGCTGCGGTGACAGGCGTCGGAACCGCGCCCGTAGGAACTCGCCGAACAAGTGGTGGTACCGGAACAGACCGTTCTCGAGGTCGATGAGGAAGAGGTTCGCTGAGCGGACTTGGTCGAGAAGTACGGCGCTGTCGGCCCGGCCGCGAACAACATCGCACAAGGAACTGTCGAAAGCTTCGAGTTCGGAGGTGACGAGCAGGAAGTCCTGCATGTCCGGCGTCTGCAACTCGATGACCTCGTTCATCAAGAAGTCGACGAGGCTGCGGTCGGTCTCGACGAGCCGCCGCAGCATCGTGTCGTGGTCTGGCGTGGCTTTGAGTGAAAGCCCGGCGAGGTGCACACCGGCCGCCCATCCCTCGGTGACCGCCGCCAGGTCGTCGAGTCCCGTCTGATCGAGCGCGACTCCGAGATTGGCGAGAGCCTCTTGGATTTCGTTGTCGGTGAGTCGGAGGTCTGCCTGCCGGAGTTCGAGCAGCCGCCCGTGCACGCGCATCCGACCGAGCGGGAACAGCGGGTCGTGTCGTGTTCCCAACACCAACCGCATGGTCGCGGGCAATGCATCGATGAACGCCACCATCGTTGCCGGTTCCGGTGCTGCGAGGTGGAAATCGTCGATGACGATCACCCCGGTCAGCGAGTGCGCTGCGAGCTCATCGGCGATCTCGATCGCCGAGTGCGCTGCGTCGAGGTCCTCCGTCAGCTCGCCATCGCCCAACGGCACCTCGGGCCAGGCGGCGCGGGTGACGGCGATCACGTCACGCCAGAAACGGGACGGATCGAGATCGTCCCCGTCGCAGGACAGCCATGCGACCGGAACCGTCAATGAGTCGGCCCATTGTGTGAGCAACGCGGTCTTGCCCGATCCCGGAGCGGCTGCTATGAGCGTCAGATCGCACGCCGAGCCGGCATCGAGCCGTTCGATCAACTCCTCGCGGTTCACCGTGGCGTTGGCGATCCGAGGAACCGTGAACCGAGTCCGCGCCGTGATGTTTGCGTGGCTCGTACCCAACGGCGCGACCTTCCTGATCCAGGGCGCCGCGCGGGCTGGCACGGCCAGACGAGCGTAGCAATGACCTCTTCCCAGTGCTTCGGAAGCGGCCCGATCGCAAATCACCCACCCGTTGGTGGTGACGGTTCACCATCGGGCGGACGATTGTTGGGTCGATGAGGATTCGGCCAGGCAGATCGTGACGCAACTCGTCTACGAGTTGTCGTTCAAGGGTGCCGCCAGCGAAACGCTGGCCGAGGCATTCGAGGGTTGCTGCGTCCGCACCGACCACGGCATCACGATCGTGCGGAGTGAGGTTCCCGACCAGGCCGCCCTCCAGGGACTACTGAACCGCGTTCATGCGCTCGGGCTCGAACTGCTCGACCTGCGACTGGTCGCCGAACCAGACGAGGCCGACGCCTGGGCGATCCCTTCGACCGAATCCTCCGAGTTTCCAGAACCGCAATGACAGGAGCCGACCCCATGGACACTGACGACACTGATCGCAAACCGCATGCCCTGTTCGTGTATTACACGTTCACCAAGCAGGCCCTGAAGGTCACCGAGGAGATGGAGTCGGTCTTCCACGACGCGGGTTGGGACACGACACGCGCCTCGATCGAGTTCGTCGACGAGCGCTACAAGGATCGCTTCAAGAAGTTCCCACTCCCTCACCGGTACCTCGACATCGTCCGACTCCTTCCGGCGCAGCTTCGTCGTGCGACCGGCGAGATCGTCATCCCGACCGAAGCGAAGGAAGGTGACTACGACCTGGTGGTGATCGGTTCGCCGACGTGGTGGCTGACCACCTGCATGCCGATGCGCTCGTACCTCCATTCCAACGAGGCCAAGGGTTTCCTGAAGGGCAAGAAGGTCGCGGCGTTCGTGGTCTGCCGCCGGTACTGGAGGAACAACCTGAAGACGGTCAAGCACCTGTCCGAGCACAACGGCGCCACCGTCGTCGGCGAGACACATTTCAAGTACCTGGGCGGCCAGGTCCGGTCGCTGCTGTCGCTCATCAGTTACCTCGGCACCGGCGAGTACCGCGAGCGCTATCTCGGGATCAAGATCCCGCCGACCAACCTGCAGCCCGACGGCGAAGCCGCGGCGCGCACATTCGCCACCCAGCTCACCAAGTAACGACGACTCGAAGCCGGTACTCGACCGCTGGGATCGGCAAATGGCACCTGACCCCCGAGGGTGAGCAAGGCCCGGCAGGGCCGTTCAGCCACTGGCCCAACGCGTGGGGCTTCGACTATTACTGGGGCTTCCTCGCACCGGAGGCCGGCCAGTACGACACCGTCATCTCCGAGAACCAGAAGGTCATCGGTGTTCAGCAGGGCAAGGACGGCAAGGACTTCTACTTCCCCGACGCCATGACCGACCAGTCCATCGACTGGCTCCACGGCGTGCGCGGCCACGACTCGGACAAGCCTTGGATGCTGTACTACTCCACCGGTTGCAGCCATGCACCGCATCACGTCGCCTCGGAATGGTCCGACCGCTACAAGGGACAGTTCGATCAGGGTTGGGACGTGCTCCGAGAAGAGACGTTCGCTCGACAGAAGGCCCTCGGCGTCGTTCCCGCTGATGCGTTGCTCACGCCTCGTGACGAGCTGATGCCAGCGTGGGATTCGTTGTCGGACGAGAGCAAGAAGATGCTCGCCCACCAGATGGAGGTGTACGCCGGCTATTCGGAGAATGCCGACCATCACGTCGGGCGACTGCTCGATGCCATCGAGGAGATGGGCGAACTCGACAACACGGTCGTGGTCTGGATCTGGGGTGACAACGGCGCCAGCCTCGAGGGCACACCGACCGGTTCGTTCAACGAAGGAACGATGGTCAACGGGTTGCCGCTCACCGACGAGCAGCAGGCGATGCTCGCAGAGAAGTGGGGCGGGCTCGAAGCGTGGGGGTCGGAGATGATGTACCCGCACTATTCCACGGCGTGGGCGTGGGCCGGCAACACGCCGTTCCAATGGGGCAAGCAGGTCGGCTCCCACCTCGGTGGAACCCGTAACCCGCTCGTCATCCACTGGCCCGACAAGATCACCGACCCCGGCGGGCTGCGCACGCAATTCACCCACGTCAGCGACATCGGCCCCACGATCCTCGACATCGCCGGCATCCCGCAGCCGAGTGAGGTCGACGGTGTCGATCAGCAGCCGATGACCGGTACGACGTTCGCCGAATCGCTCACCGATGGAGCCGCACCTGATGAGCACACACAGCAGTACTTCGAGAACTTCGGCAACCGCGCCATGTACAAAGACGGCTGGTGGCTGTCGATGCGCATGCCACGGGTGCCGTGGCGCCTCGACCCTGCCGTTCTGGCGGAGTTCGCTCCCGGCGTCTGGGATCCCGACGCCGACCCGGTCGAGCTGTACTACCTGCCCGACGATTTCTCCCAGGCCAACGACCTCGCCGCCGCACACCCCGAAAAGGTCGCCGAACTCCAGACGCTGTTCTGGGAGGAAGCGGAGAAGTACAACGTCAAGCCGCTGCTCGCCGGGTTCTCGCCGTTCTTCGGGATCCTGCCCCCGCTCGGCAACAAGACGACCAAGACGTACTACGGCGATGTCCAGAACGTGTTGCCGGGCGCGATCCCACGCGTCTACAACCACTCGTACACGATCAGCGCCGACCTCCACATCCCCGACGGCGGCGCCGAAGGCGTCATCGTTGCCGACGGCGGCCATCTCGGCGGGTACTCGCTGTTCGTGCAAGACGGCAAGCTCAAGCACACGTATGCGTTCCTCGGCGTGTTCGAGTACAAGCAGGAGTCCGACGACATCCTGCCCAGCGGTGACATCAACGTCCAACTGACCTTCGCCGCCGACGCAGCTGCACCCGCACCACCTGGAGAGATCAGCCTCTTCGTCAACGGCGACAAGGTCGGCGGCGGACGGATGGACCACACCGTGCCATTCGGATTCACCGGATACGCCGGCATGGACATCGGCCGCGACAACGGGCTGTGCGTTGACCTCAGCTACGCCGACAAAGCACCGTTCGCGTTCACCGGAACGGTCAAGAAGGTCGTCTTCGACGTGGCACCCCATCTCGACGAATACGACGAGTTGGCCATCCACGCCCACGAACACCAAGCCAACACCGCACGCGGCATCGCCGAATAGCCAACGCGTCGAAGCACGAGCCGCGACCGATCGGCCATCTTCGACGACCCATCGCGAGAGTCCGAATCGAGGACGACTCCGTCACTGCTCGTGCGCCCGTCAATGCCCCGTCACGCCGCGCACCTCCCAGCGCTCTGCACGTCCTGCGTCCTGGAACCCGGGATGTCTGATCTCGGGACCCGTGACTCACGGCGCAAAGACTCCCGAAAAAGCCAATGACCAGGGCGATTGCCCTGGTCAGGTGGTGAACACTGGTGTCGGAGGGGGGACTTGAACCCCCACGAGAATTAGTATCTCACTAGCACCTCAAGCTAGCGCGTCTGCCATTCCGCCACTCCGACGTGGTGGGTCTCGGACCCTATCTGGCAACTGGGTTGGCTACACGGTGTCCATCAGGAAATCGAGCGCCAGCAGCGTGAAGATCCAGATCAGTGCGAAGACGAACGTGATGCGGTTGAGGTTCCGCTCCGCTGCCGACGACCCGAGCGCTGCACCGCCGCCCCCGCCGAACATGTCGGAGAGGCCGCCGCCACGCCCGCTGTGCATCAGGATCCCCGCGATCAGTGCAGCCATCGACAGCACGTTCAGAACCAGGGTGATGTAGAGCATGACGTCACGCACGGGCGGGAATCCTACCGGTCAGATCGGGCGTTCGAAGGTGACCGGCCCACCGACACTGACCGACACCTCGTCGGGGAAGTGGCAGGCCACCGGGTGGCCGGCGCCGCGATCGATCAACGCCGGCTCCTCGAGGGCGCACTGTTCCTGCGCCTTGGGACAACGGGTGCGGAATCGACAGCCACTCGGCGGGTCGATCGGCGACGGCACGTCGCCTTCGAGCATGATGCGATGGCGCGTCCGTTCGATGGTCGGGTCGGCCTCCGGCACTGCCGAGAGCAGGGCTTGCGTGTACGGGTGCGAGGGCCGTTCGTACAGATCTTCCGAGAGGGCGATCTCGACGATCTTGCCGAGATACATGACCGCCACTCGGTGACTGATGTGGCGCACCACCGAGAGGTCGTGGGCGATGAACAGGTAGCTCAGTCCGAGGCGCTGCTGCAGGTCCTGCAGCAGGTTCACGACACCGGCCAGGATGCTGACAACGAGGGCCGACACCCGCACGTCGAGCACGACGAACTCCGGATCGAGCGCGAGTGCCCGAGCGATGCCGACGCGTTGACGTTGACCTCCCGAGAACTCGTGCGGGAAACGGCCCGCCATGTCCGGTGCGAGCCCGACGAGCTCGAGCAGCTCGGCAACCTTGGCCTTGTGATCGATGTCGATCTTCTGGATACGAAGTGGCTCCGCGATCGCCGAGCCCACGGTCAAGCGCGGGTCGAGCGAGGCCTGCGGATCCTGAAACACGATCTGCATCTCGCGGCGCAGCGGACGCATCTGCTTGCGGTTGAGGGTGGCGACGTCGATGCCCTTGAACTCGATCGAACCCGACGTGGGCTGGATGAGCTGCAGCAGACAACGGCCGACCGTGGTCTTGCCACTTCCGCTCTCCCCCACCAGGCCGAGCGTCTCGCCATCGCCGATGTCGAACGACACGTCGCTCACGGCTTGGACGCCCAGCTTGACCGAGCGGAGACCCTTGGTGGTGCGAACCTCGAACGTCTTCGTGAGTTGATCGACCTTGAGCAGCGGCGTGCTCGGCTTCTCGGGCGCCAACGTCATACCAGCACTCCCAGGTTCAGTTCCTCGCTCCGGATGCATGCCGACAGCGCGTCACCGCTCGGATGCAGCTCCGGAAGATCACCGGCACACTCCTCGATCGCGTACAGGCAACGGGGCCGGAACGCACATCCGCTCGGGGGGCGGAGCATGTTGGGCGGCGACCCCGGTATCGGGAGCAACCGCTCCTGGCCGAGCAGGGGGATCGATCGCAGCAGACCCTCCGTGTAGGGGTGTGTCGGCGCGGCGAACAAGGAGTGCACGTTGGTCTTCTCGATCGCCCGCCCTGCGTACATCACCTGGACCCGGTCGGCGATCCGGGCGATGACGCCGAGGTCGTGGGTGATCATCACCACGGCCGTGCCCATGTCGTTGCGGATCTTGTCGATGACCTCGAGGATCTGCGCCTGCACCGTCACGTCGAGCGCCGTCGTCGGCTCGTCGGCGATGAGCACGTCCGGGTCGTTCGAGATCGCCATGGCGATCATCACGCGCTGACGCATCCCGCCGGAGAATTCGTGGGGATACTGTCGGGATCGTTCGCGGGGTTGCGGGATTCCGACGGTGCCGAGCAGTTCGATCGCCCGCTCCGCGGCCGCTTTCGACGAGATCTCGTTGTGGGACTGGATCATCTCGACGATCTGATCGCCGACGCGGTGGACCGGGTTCAGCGCCGACAACGGATCCTGGAAGATCATGGCGATCCGGCGCCCCCGGATGGAGCGCATCACCTTGGTCGACGCGCCGACCATCTCGGTGGCGCCGATCAGGGCCGAGCCCGTGATCTGCGCGGACTTCGGGAGCAGGCCGAGCATGCCGAGGAACGTCACCGATTTGCCCGAACCGCTCTCGCCAACGACGCCGAGGACCTCACCTCTGGCGAGATCGACGTCGACGCCTCGGACCGCCTGGACCAGTCCGTTCGGTGTCGTGAAGCCGACGCGGAAGTCGCGTAGCGTGAGCACGGGCTCGGCGGCCACCACGCCGACCGCCGACGGCATCGTCGAACCTCTGGTTGAATCGACCGTCATCGGCCGGAGTCCATCTTCGGGTCGAACGCATCACGCAGCCCGTCGCCGATGAAGTTGATGCAGATCGCGAGCAGCACGAGTGCGCCGCACGGGAACACTACGAGCCACCAGTTGCCCTGCGTCGCTCCGGACCGGGACAGGAGCACGAGATTTCCGAGCGAGGTGCTGTTCGTGCCCGGCTGCGGACCGAAGCCGAAGAAGGCGAGCGTCGACTCGCCGACGATCGCCGCGATGATCGTCAGCGACAGGGCGACCAGGATCGGGCCGATGGAGTTCGGGAGCAGGTGCGACGCGATGATCCGACTGTTCGACGCTCCGACGGCGCGGGCCGCCTCGATGAACTCCCGCTCCTTCAGCGACAACACCTGCCCACGCACGAGTCGGGCGACCGCCATCCAGCCGAAGATCGCGAACAGGAAGATGATGAACCGGATCGAGGACTTGTCACCCATGACGGGCTCGAGGAACGTGAGACCGCCGATGAACTCTCGCACGACGATGATCAGCACCAGGAACGGGAAGGCGAGGAAGATGTCGGTGACCCGCATCAAGATGTCGTCGAGCTTGCCGCCACGCAGGCCGGCGATCGATCCGACGATCGACCCGATCGTCACGGCGATCAGCCCGGCAGACACGCCGATGAAGATCGAGGTGCGGATGCCGTAGAGCAGCCGGGAGTAGATGTCGCGTCCGATGTCGTCCGTGCCGAACCACGCGATCGATCGCGGCGACAGGAACTGGTTGGGACCCTCGGAGATCGGGAACACGGCTTCGTTCACGCCGTAGCGTGCGAACACCGGTGCGAAGATCACCATGATCAGGAGTGCGATGAAGATGACCGTCGAGATCGCCGCGCCCTTGTGCCGCCAGTAGCGGCGCCAGGCCAGCTTGCTGGGCGTCAGGGTTTTGACGTCCAGGCCCTCCTGTTCGGAGATCTCGTAGAGCTCGTCGAAGGTCTCGAACGAACTGCTCTCGTGGACCGGCTGCAAACTAGTCAAGACGAATCCTCGGATCGAGATAGGCGTAGGACAGGTCGGCGAGGAGATTGAAGATCAACACCGACACCGTGATGATCACCAGGAACGGCATGAGACGCGGGAAGTCGCCGTCGTTCGCCGCGTCGATGAAGAACACGCCCATACCCGGGTAGTTGAAGATGTTCTCGGTGATGATCAGCCCACCGATGAGGGCGCCGATGTCGATCGCGACCACGGTGGCAATCGGGATGAGTGCGTTGCGGAACGTGTGGCCGCGCATCACCTGACGCTCGCTGATGCCCTTGGCGCGGGCGGTGCGGAGATAGTCAGCCGACGACACGTCGAGTAGTGAGGCACGCATGTAGCGGGTGTACCCCGCGATGGTCTGGATCGCGACGACGAACACCGGCAGCACCATGTGTTTGGCCATGAGCCAGGGGTCGAAGCCCTGGTGGCCGGCGGGGTAGACACCCGAGGCCGAGAACCAGCCGAGCTGCACGGCGAAGACCAACTGCAGGATGATGGCCGACACGAACGGCGGCACCGAACCGACGAAGAAGGCGGTCGTGTTGACGATTCCATCGACTGCGCCGCCGGGACGCTTGCCGGCCACGACGCCGAAGAACAGGCCGACACCGATGCCGATGATCGCAGCGGTACCGGCGAGACGCATCGTGTTGAAGAACGAATAGCGCAGCGTGGGGTAGACCTCACCGCTGCCCTTGATGCTGCGAGGCCAGTGGTCGGGCCCCTGGACGAACGCCCAGAGCCACTCGAAGTAGCCACGGACGTAGCCCCCGAAGCCTTCGTAGAGCCCGTTGACCTCGATGTACTGCTGAACTTTGGCGTCGGACGCGCGAGGGTTCGCTCGAAGGTAACTGGCGACCGGATCCCACCCGATGCGGACGGCGCAGTAGACGATGAACGTCACGAAGATCACGGTCGGGATGAGCCAGAGCAGGCGGCGAATGATGAAACGAGCCATGTCGTAGTCGCTGGTGGTTGTGCTGGATGTGTCGGGACGAATCGGTGTCGCGTGGTGAGATGGTGGTGGTGGAGGTGTTGCGTGTGGGGGCCGGCGAGCCGGCCCCCACACTCAGTTCACATCACCGTGGTGATTCGACGATCAGAGCTCTTCGGCCACTGGCTCGCTGGCCAGCATCTCGGAGATCTCGAAGGTCTGGTCGCTCGTGGAGTTGAACGGCGAGGGGAGAACAGGGAACGCTGTCGTCCACACGAACCACGACGAGTTGGCGCACTCGGTGATCGGGTTCGCGCAGTCAGGCGTCGGGAACTGCTCGGCGCCGAAGACGATGGTGCCATCGCCGTCGACATCTTCCCACTGGTACCAGTCGTTCACCGCGCGGTAGTTGGCCAGTTCAGCCTGCGTGTTGGCCACCTTGTCGGTGCGGTAAGCGCCGATGTTGGGGAACTGCAGGGTCGGCAAGAGCACGTAATCTTCGGCCATGAGAGCGATCGCACTCTTGACTTCCTCGATACGCGCTGTCTCGTCGAGTTCGGCGTCGGCTGCACGGAGCAGTGCGTCGGCTTCCTCGTTGCACCAGCCCTGATTGTTCTGGCCCTGGAAGTCGTTCGCCTCCGACGGGATCTGATCGCACAGGTTCGTCGCGGTCAGGTAGGTCGGGTCCGGTGCCACCGTGCTGATGTACATGGTGAGGTCGTAGTCCAGCGACGGAATACGGGTCTCGAACATGCACGGCAGCGCCTCACAGTTGTCGGCGACGACGTTGAAGCCGGCTTCTGCGAGGAGCGGGATCAGGTAGGCCTGAGCGCTCTCACGGCGGGTGTTGCCCGTGTTGACGAGCCAGCGGACCTCGGGCACTTCGCCGTCGGGGTTGGTCCACATTCCGGCACCGTCCTTGGTCCAGCCGGCGTCGGTCAGGATCTGCTCGGCGCCTGCGGGATCGTAGGTGTCGGTGAAGGCGGTCTCGTCACAGTACGGGCCGGGAGCGATCGGGCCACAGGTCAACAACGGCAGACCCTGCGCGAACGGCGCATAGATCTGGTCGTAGAGGCCGGCCAGGTCGATCGACTTCGAGAAGGCCGCTCGGAAATCGTCGTCCGAGAACGGACCACCGATCTCGTCGGACTGCTGGAAGTACAGGGCCTCGTACGAGCCACCGCCGGCCGAGTCGAAGGCCACGTTCGGGTCGGCAAGTTCGGCATCGATGCCGGTGTAGGCCTGCGGGAAGATGAAGTCGACGTCGCCGGCCTTCAACAGCGTGGTGCCGTCTTCGGCAGGAACGACGACCATTCGGTCGTAACCGGGAACCAGCTCGCCGGTGTAGCCCGGGTTCGGGACCATGACGAGCTGCTCAGCGGACCAGCTGTCGAGGATCCACTCACGACCCGAGAACGGGATGCCCTCGGCGAAGTCGGTGGACACGTCGTTGCAGTCCTCGAACTCGTCGGCCTTCAACAGGCCGGGACTGCCGAACAAGGTCTTCCACGGGGCGTACAACACGTCCATCGTCACGACGACCTCGGTCGGGCTGGCGCCCTCTTCGACCGAAATGATGTCTTCGTAGCCGGTCGTCGAGAGCGAACCCGGGGTGTTGACGGTGGCGTCGACGGTGCACTGGAAGTCGGCGGCCGTGATCGGCGAACCGTCGTTCCACACGGCGGTGTCGGACAGTTCGTAGGTGATGGAGAAAACCGCCTCCCCGGCTGGCTCCTCACCGTCTGTCCCGGTCGGCGCCTCGGTGCCGGCCGGCTCGGTGCCCGCAGGCTCCGTGTCGGCTGGTGCGTCGGTGCCCGCTGGTGCTTCCGTATCGGTGGATGCTTCGGTACCGGCAGTGGTGTCGTCTGACCCACTGTCGTCGTCGCTACCGCATGCTGCGACGACGAGTGTCGCTGCAGCTGCGAAAGCCAGGACCTTGTGGCCCCGTCGGATTCTGTTCACGTATGTCCTCCTGGGTGGATTACAGAAAATGGGAGGGCAAGGGTGCAGGAACCGCCCGGCACGCCGGCGTTCGACCGCGATCGAAACTCGAGATCCCCCTCCCTGGTGGATAAAGAGTGTCCGAACCATAGCAGTGCCCGTTACCGGCCGGTAGCCGCCACCGTTTCGACTGTGTGAAAAGTCAAACCGGTTTCACAACTCCCGATCAGACCGGCCGGTGCGTCAGGAGCCGAACTGGATGATCTTTGCGAACTCGTCCGGGTCGAGACTGGCTCCGCCGACGAGCGCCCCGTCGATGTCAGGTTGCGACATCAGCTCGGTCGCGTTGCCTGCCTTCACCGATCCTCCGTACTGGATGCGGATCGCGTCGGCCACGTCGCCGTCGGTGACGTCGGCGATCCGTCGCCGGATCGCGGCACACACGGTCTGGGCGTCCTCGGCGGTGGCGGTCTTGCCGGTACCGATCGCCCAGATCGGCTCGTAGGCGATGACGAGGCCGGCCACCTGCTCGTTCGATCGACCGGTGAGACCGGCGTCGAGCTGCCCGAGGACCTTCGTTTCGGTGCCGCCCGCCTCGCGCTCCTCGAGCGTCTCGCCGACGCACATGATCGGGATCATCCCGTTCGCCTGGATGGCGGCGACCTTCTTGTTGACCATCTCGTCGGTCTCACCGAAGATCTCTCGACGCTCGCTGTGGCCGACGACGACATACCGCACGTTCAGCTTGGCGAGGAACGACGGGGCGATCTCGCCGGTGAAAGCGCCCTTGTCCTCCCAGTGGCAGTGCTGTGCGCCGAGTGCGAACGCCATCTCGTCGCTCTCGACCACCGTCTGCACACTGCGGATGTCGGTGAACGGTGGATGGATGCTCACGTCGACCTGTTCGTAGACGTCCTTCGGGATCAGATAGTGCAGCTTCTGCACGCTCTGGATCGCCTCGTAGTGGTTGTTGTGCATCTTCCAGTTGCCGGAGATCAGGGGACGTCTCACGATTGGCTCACCCTCACGGTAGGTCGGTGGCTGTGCGATCGAGGTCGGGTTCGCGCCAGGTTTGGACGCTGGCGCTCCCGGCACCGGCCGTGGTCGATCATGTGGTCGCCTCCGATCCCATTCCACGGCGGAGCGCCTGGAGGCCGGGGAGGTCGCCGTTCTCGAGCAACTCGAGGCTCGCTCCCCCGCCGGTCGACACGTGGTCGACCTCGTCGTCGAGCTTGAACTGGGCGAGCGCAGCCGCCGAGTCACCACCGCCCACCACGGTGAACGCCTTCGTGTCGGCCATCGCCTGGGCGACGGTTCGGGTGCCCGACGCGAACCGCTCGTCTTCGACCATTCCCATCGGCCCGTTCCAGAACACCATCCGCGCATCCATGATCACATCGCTGAACGCGGCTGCCGAGCCGGGGCCGATGTCGAACCCCTTCGCACCATCGGGCAGTCGGTCCCCGAACGTGGCGTACTGCCCCGAGGCGTCGACCCCGGTGATGTCGTCGGGGAGGTGGATGACCTTGCCGAGTTCGCGGGCCTTCGTGAGCAGACCACCGCACGTGTCGACCATGTCGGGCTCGAACAGCGAGTCGCCGATCGGCTTGCCCTGCGCGGCGAAGAAGGTGAAACACATTGCGCCGCCGATGACGATCGAGTCGACGACGCCGAGCAACGCTTCGACCACGCCGAGCTTGTCGGAGATCTTGGCACCACCGAGCACTGCGACGAACGGTCGACGAGGCTTGTTGCGCAGGCCGAGCAGGACGTCGACCTCCTTCTCCAACAGCCGGCCCATCGCGGACGGCACGAACTGCGGTGGGCCGACGATCGAGGCGTGCGCTCGATGGGACGCACCGAACGCATCGTTCACGTACGCGTCGATCCCGTCGACGAGCTTCGCCACGAACGCCGGATCGTTGGCGGTCTCACCCGGGTCGAACCGAAGGTTCTCGAGCAACTCGACGCCGGGAGCCAGTTCCGCGAGCCGAGCCCGAACCGGATCCATCGAGTACTTCGGGTCGGGTGCCCCCTTGGGACGACCGAGGTGGCTGGCCGCCACGACGTTCGCCCCGCGCTCGGTGAGCCAGTTGATCGTCGGCAATGCGGCCCGAATGCGGAAGTCGTCCGTGATCGCGCCCGAGTCGTCCAGCGGGACGTTGAAGTCGGTCCGCACGAGGACGCGCTTGCCGGTCAGGTCACCGACCTGTGCTTCGAGATCCTCCAGCGTGGGGATCGAACTCATCACAGCCGCCGATCAGCGCTTGACGCGCGGGGCGGTGTACATCGTCAGGTCGACGAGGCGGTTCGAATAGCCCCACTCGTTGTCGTACCAACCGTTGACCTTCACCAGCTTGCCGAGGCTCTGCGTGAGGTCGGAGTCGAAGATGCACGAGGCGGGGTCGCCGACGATGTCGCTCGACACGATCGGTTCGTCGGTGTAGCGCAGCACGCCCTTGAGCTCCTTCTTGGCGGCTGCGGCGTACGCCTCGTTGATCTCCGCCACCGACGCCGCCTTATTCAGGTTGGCCGTGAAGTCGGTGATCGAGCCGGTCGGCACCGGCACCCGGAACGAGCCGCCGTCGAGCTTGCCCTTCATCGATTCCATCACGAGCGAGGTGGCGCGGGCCGCACCGGTCGAGGTCGGGATGATGTTGATCGCAGCAGCTCGCGCCCGGCGCAGATCGGAGTGCGGGCCGTCGACGAGCGACTGGTCGCCGGTGTAGGCGTGGATCGTGGTCATGAGGCCGTTGACCACGCCGAACGCGTCGTCGAGCACCTTGACGAGCGGCACGAAGCAGTTGGTCGTGCAGCTGGCGTTGGAGATCACCTTGTCGGTCTTCGGGTTGAACTCCTTGTGATTCACCCCGTACACGAACGTCGCGTCGGCCCCGGCCGATGGCGCCGAGACGATCACGAACGGCGCTCCGCCCTCGAGATGCAGGGCGGCCTTCTCACGCGAGGTGAAGATGCCGGTCGACTCGATCACCACGTCGACGCCGAGTTCGCCCCATGGGAGGTCGGCCGGATTGCGCTCCGACAACACCTTGAGCACGTCGTTGCCGACCTTGATGCCACCCTTGGTGGCGGCGATCTTGTCGGGCAGCGTGCCCATCACCGAGTCGTACTTCAACAGGTGCGCCATCGTGTCGAGCGACCCGAGGTCGTTGACTGCGACGAAGTCGATGTCGGCGCCCTGCTCGCGAGCAGCGCGGAAGAAGTTGCGTCCGATGCGCCCGAATCCGTTGATGCCGACTCTGACCGTCATGTGGTGGTTCCTTTTGCGAAAATGTCTCGAGGGAGATGCGAGCGGGTTGGTGGAGCGCGCCCGACTGTAGTTGGCGCGCGATCACAACGTCCGAAGAACCTCCGCCCTCCCCCGCCGCCACCTTCCCGAAATTCTCGCGTTTCGTACCAACAAATGTGGCAAAACGCGAGGAATTCGGGATTGGGCGCGCGCGTGGTGTCAGCGGGCGACGTCGCGGTGGTTGGTGCGCACGGCGACGCCGCGGCCACGCAGCCGTTCGGCGAGCTCCTCGGCCACGGCGACCGAGCGGTGACGACCGCCGGTGCAGCCGATCGCCACCGTCAGATAGCTGCGGCCTTCCGCCTCGTATTGCGGCAAGAGGGAGCCGAGCAGGGTGTCGAACCCGTCGACGAACGCCGAGCCAGCGGAGGTCTCGAGCACGTAGTCGCGAACTTGATGGTCGTGGCCTGTCAGGGGTCGCAGTTCGGCCTCCCAGTGCGGATTCGGCAGGAACCGGACGTCCATGACGATGTCGGCGTCCAGCGGGAGGCCGTGCTTGAACCCGAAACTCTCCACCGCGACCTGGAGACGGGAGTCGCGCGGCGCATCGAACGCCCGCATCACGCGCTCTTTCAACTGGTGGACGTTCAGGTCGGAGGTGTCGATCACGAGATCGGCCGCGCCACGAACCGGGTCGAGGATCACCCGTTCCATCTCGATCGACTCGACGAGGCCGTCAGCGACCTCCGACAACGGGTGGAGCCGGCGGGTCGCGTCGTACCGACGGACCAACTCTGCCGTCGACGAATCGAGGAAGAGCACCGTCACCTGGTGTCCCGTCGCTCGGAGTTCACCGACCTTCGTGAGCACCTCGGCGTGCTGGCGGCCAGCCACGAGCGCGAGCCGTTCGATGTCGCTGTTCGGCTTTGCGGCCAGCTCGACGATCGTGCCGATCAGCGCCGTTGGCAGGTTGTCGACGACGAACCAGCCCAGATCCTCGAGCACGTCGGCCACACCTGATCGTCCCGCGCCGGACAACCCGGTGATCAAGACGACGTCAGCCACGTGGGAACCCTACCGACCGCCGACCGTGCGCACCCGGGACCTACCGCACATCGCTCAGGCGTCGCGACGGAGGCGGAGATAGAGCAGGCGAGGGATCGCCGATGCCGCCTCGTACTCGGCGGCGCGATCGAGGAAGCCCGACGGCGGCGGCGGTTCGACCATGTGTTCCAACACCAGCCCCGCCTCGCTCAACGCATTCAGATAGGTCGACAGCGGGCGATGAATGAAACGAATGAACACACCGCGTTCGACCTGTTCGACAGAGTCCTGCTCCACCAGATACGGACCGATGCGCCAGTACGACTCCGGCGGATCGACCGTGTAATCGCTGATCCATCCGCTGCCCGGTGTCTGCAGGAGCGGGTGGTTGAGAAAGAAGCTGAAGCGCCCGCCGGGGCGCAACACGCGTGCCACCTCGTCGATCGCGCCGTACACGTCGTCGATGTGTTCGAAAACGAGACAGGCGACAGCGGCGTCGAACGACGCATCGCCGAACGGCAACAGCGCAGCGCCCGACTTCACGTACGACGCGCCGCCGGCGCGCTCCCCCGCCACCCGGATCTGGTTCCACGTCGGATCGATGCCGACGACGGTCGAACCAGCGCCGGCCATCATCCGACTGATCTGACCGTCACCGCATCCGATGTCGAGGAGCCGTTCGTATCCGAGGAGTTCAGCTCGCGCCAGAGGCAGGATCTGCTCCTCGTACTCCGGATCGGCGCCATCGGTGAATCCCTCGATCCACCAATCGGCGTGGCTCTCCCAGAGATCGTCGTCGGGTCCGGCCCCGCCGGCGTCGTCATGCACGACGGGCAAGGCTACGACCCGGCTGGAAGCCGCGGAGGCCTCCCCCGGTACCGTCCGGGTTCATGAAGTTCTCCGTCTGGCCGAACCCGAGCCATCCCACCGCAGAAATCCTCGACCTTGCCCGCGTCGCCGACGCGGAGGGCTGGTACTGCCTCTGGTTCGCCGACCACTACATGCCGAACACGGGCAGCGAGGCGATCGCAGTCGGTGACGTGCAGGAATGCTGGGCGATGCTGCCCGCCATCGCGGCGGTCACGGAGCGGGTGCGCCTCGGCTCACTCGTCGCGCCGACGTCGATCCACCATCCGGCGATCCTCGCCAATCGTGCGGCCACCATCGACCAGATCTCCAACGGCCGCCTTGTGCTCGGCATCGGAGCCGGCTGGCAGATCAACGAACACCTCGCCTACGGCATCGACCTCGAGCCACCGGTCACGCGCGTCGACCGTTTCGAGGAAGCGATCCAGATCATCCGCAGCCTCCTGTCCGAGGAGCGCACCGCGTTCGACGGAAGCCACTACACGATCACCGACGCACCGATGGACCCGAAGCCCGTGCAGTCGCCGTTGCCGATCCTCGTCGGCACGTCGAGCCCGCGCATGTTGCGGATCACCGCCGCCCATGCCGACGAGTGGAACACCTGGGGCGTTCCGGAACTGGCGGGGGCGAACGTGGCGAAGCTGCGGGTGGCATGCGAACGGGTCGGGCGCGATCCTGAGACCATGCGTACCTGCGCCCAGGCCATCGTCGTCATCAACGACGGTCCGGAAACCATCGCCAAGATCCGCGCCGGCGGCATGGGCGAACGGACGATCGTCGGATCTGTTGAGCAGATCGTCGACGAGGTGGCCGGCTACACCGAACTGGGGTTCGATGAGTTCATCGTGCCGGACTTCGGGTTGAGCGGCGATGCACTCGAGCGCCAGGCCCAACTCATCGACGTCATCTCCGCCCTGACCGCCGCCCACGGCTGACCGTTCCGGAGCCGCCGCGCCGCCGAAGTGTGAGCCCACGAGTCGATTTCCGCACCATGCGCTCACACTTCCGTAGTGGTGGCGCCGGCCCGGATCGAAGTGTGAGCCCACCGGTCGATTTCGGCCCTCAGCGCTCACACTTCGGTGGGCGGCGGCGCCTTCCGGAAGCGTTCGTGGATGGCGATGGCGACGGCGTCGGGGAGGAAGCTGTTCGCCTGCAGTTCCTCGAGCGAGGCTGCCTTCACGGCCTTCACGCCGCCCATCGCGGCGATCAACTTCTTCTTCCGCGCCTCGCCGAGACCCGGGATTCCATCGAGTGCACTCGTGGTCATGCGCTTGCTGCGTCGTTCGCCGTGGAACGTGTTGGCGAAGCGGTGAGCTTCGTCGCGGACACGCTGCAGCATGAACAGCGCCTCGCTCCCCCGTGGGATCTCCACCGGCTCGGACCGGCCGGGGATGTAGACCTCCTCGAACCGTTTGGCCAGACCGGCGACCGGGATCTCGTCGGTGAGTTCGAGTTCGTCGATGACCCGCTTGGCCGCGCTCAGCTGCCCCTTGCCACCATCGACGAGGAGGAGTTGTGGCGGATAGGCGAACTTGCCGGGCTTGTCGCCCCGCTCGCCGATGGGACGATCTCGCTCGTCGAGGTACGCCTGCAGTCGACGTCTCACCACTTCGGCCATCGCCGCGTAGTCGTCGTTGCCCGGGACGTCGCGGATCTTGAACCGCCGGTACTCCCGCTTGTTGGGGAGGCCGTCTTCGAGCACGACCATCGACCCGACGTAGTCCGTGCCCTGAATGTGGGCCATGTCGTAACACTCGATCCGGAGTGGCGCTTCCGGCAGGCCGAGGTGGTCCTGCAGTTCGGTCAGCGCTCGGCTCCTGGTGTTGTGATCGCTCGCCCGGCGGAGTCGATGGCGGGTGAACTCCTCCTTGGCGTTACGGGTGACGGTCTCGAGCAGCGCGACCTTGTCGCCCCGGAGGGGCACCCGCAGCTGCACCCGCGACCCGCGCAGCATGGTGAGCCATTCCTCGTACGTCTCGACGCCCTCTGCATCCCACGGCACCAACACCTGCTTCGGCACGCCGAGGATCGGCTCGTCGCCGTACATCGCTTCGAGGATGCGGTCGATCAGCCGGCCGGGCGGAAGTTCTTCGACCTTGTCGAGGATGAAACCCTTGCGTCCGAGCACTCGACCCTTGCGGACGTAGAACACCTGCACGGCGGCTTCGAGTTCATCCTCGGCGATTCCGATCACGTCGATGTCCTCGCTGCGATCGCCGACCATCTGCTGCTTCTCGATGGCCCGGCGCACCGCGGCGAGCCGGTCACGCAGCCGAGCGGCGCGTTCGAATTCGAGTGCCGTCGCCGACTTCTGCATCTCGAGCTCGAGCCGCTTGACGATGTCGTCGGTGTCGCCGTCGAGGAACGCGCACAGCTCGTCGACGAGTTCCCGATAGGCCACCTGGTCGATCTCGCCGACGCAAGGGCCGGCGCACTTCTCGATGTGGAAGAGCAGGCACGGCCGGCCGAGACGCTCGTGCTGGTTGAACTTGGCCGGACTGCACGTGCGGATGGGGAAGCTGCGCAGGAGCAGATCCAAGGTGTCGCGGATGGCGTAGGCGTGGGCGTACGGGCCGAAGTACCGGGTGCCTTTGCGCTTGCGGCCGCGCATCACCATCGCTCGCGGCCACTCGTCGTCGACGGTCACTGCCAGGAAGGGGTAGCTCTTGTCGTCGCGGAGCCGGACGTTGAACCGCGGGTTGTGCTGCTTGATGAGGCTGAACTCGAGCATGAGCGCCTCGACCTCGTTGCGCACGGTCGTCCATTCGACCGACTCCGCGGTGGCGACCATCTGCGCAGTTCTCGGGTGCATGTTGCGGGGCGACTGGAAGTAGTTCGACAGGCGCTGCCGCAGGTTCGAGGCCTTGCCGACGTAGATCACACGGCCGTGGATGTCCTTGAACTGGTACGACCCGGGGAGTTCGGGGATCGTGCCGGTGGGCGGGCGCTTCACCATCGCGTCACCATCGCGTCACCATCCGCGTCACCGTCGGTGCCTCCCTGAGGTCGACCCCGTCGAAGACCGAGCCGCACGACATCGCTGTGGCGCGTTTGCGCTCGGGCCGTTCGACATCGGGCCGATCCTGCATGACCATCGCAGCATACGGAGAGGCCGGTACGGTGATGCCCGATGTCCGATCAGATCGCTGCGATGTTCCGCCGACGCCCCAATCAGGGCTGGTTCCGTGCCGGACGGTTCGACGTAACCGGTACCGACATCATCTGCGCGCTCGCGATCGTGTCGATGTTCATGTACGGCATCAGCCGCGACCTGTTCAACAAGCTGATCTTCTACGCGCCCCTCGTGCGCGACTTCGAGTTCTGGCGCGTCGTCACCTGGCCGATCGCCACCGAGCCGACGATCTGGGGGCTGCTCGGGATCGTCTTCTTCTGGCTCTTCGGCCAGCAGCTCGAGACGCTCTTCGGTCGCGGTCGTTTCCTCGCGTGGGTACTCGCCGTCACGATCATCCCGGCGCTCCTCCTGACGGCGCTCGGCGGCATCGAGAGCAGCTTCGACTTCACGAGCATCGAGTTCGGCCTGTCGTCGCTGTTCCTCGGCGGCATCTGGGTCTACGCAGCGACGTATCCGGGCGTCAAGTGGTTCGAAGTCATCCCGCTGTGGGCACTGGCAGCGGTGTTCACGGTGTTGAACCTGCTCCAGTATTCGGGCAACGACGCGACCGGCAAGGTCGTGTTCCTGCTCGCTGGAGTCGGCGTGTCGCTCGTGGCCGGGCGTTCTCTGGGGCTGGCGACCGGTTGGCCGATCCCCCACATCCCGCTCGACGGCACCACGAAGACACGCAAACCGGCCAAGTCCAAGACCAAGAAGCAGAAGAAGCCCCGTTCGAGCGGCTCTTCGGCCCCCTCATCGAGCTCGACGGTCGTCGAGGGTCCATGGCGCACTGGTCCTCCTCCGATGCCTCCGGCGTCAGGCCCCCCGTCGGCCGCCGATCAGGAAGAGCTCGACGCGCTCCTCGACAAGATCGGCGCCACCGGCATGGATTCTCTCACGGGCGACGAGAAGAAGCGCCTGAACGACCTCAGCAAACGCCTCCGCAACCGCTGACCCCTCCCCGCCCGGCGATGAGCCAAAGCCCCACATGCGGGGACTTCGCTCACTGGAACCGACCGGAATCGCCCCCGATGAGCCAAACCCCCGAATGCGGGGGTTTGGCTCATCGCTCGGACGCGCGATGGGTTCCGTCGCGGTGTGCCGATACGGTTCTTGCACCGACTCTCCCCCGCCGCAACGACGGAAACGGGGACATCGATGACCAACTTCTCGCCGGAAGCGCAGCACCTGCTCGCTCTGCAGCACGGTGTCGTTTCGACCGACCAGCTCGTTGCGACCGGACACACCAAGCGACAGATCGAACGAATGGAACAGCAGCGCCAACTGGTGCTCGTGTTTCGTGGCGCCTACCGATCGCCCATCGCACCGTTCAACGAGATGGCGCGCTGCGCAGCGATATGTCTTGCTCGACCCAATGTGGCGATCTCGGCGGCGACCGCAGGGCGGATCTGGGGCTTTCGACGGCTACCGAAAGACGCCCGCGTCCACGTGATCGGCCCGCGAGCGTCGAATCCGGCCTGCGCTCCGTGGATCGTCACCTACCACACTGACGCGATCCACCCAGAGGACGTCCTGGTCCGGGCCGATGGGATCCGATTGACGAGTCGGGTACGAACTGCGTTCGACCTGGCCCGATCACTGGGAGCAGATGACCTGCTGTCGGTGATCGAACAAGCTGTCCGCGACGGACGAGTGACGGAGGACGAGGTCTGGGATGTCGCCGCCGACTGGGTTTCGCCACGCCGGCCCTGGATCCAGCACTACCTTCGACAGGTCGTCCGGCGATTTCCAGGCGGAGCAGCTGAGTCACATCCCGAAGTCGTGGTCGCCGAACTGCTTCGCATTGCCGGCGTGAGAGGACTCGTCCGCCAGTACCGAATCGAGTTGGCGGGGTACGGGTTCGCTCGATTCGACCTGGCTGTCCCATCGCTCAGAATCGCAATCGAAGTCGACATCCACCCCGAGCACGAAACCATTCGCGGTCGGCAGTCGGACGATCGCCGAGACGAGGCGGCGCGCAGGCAAGGGTGGACGACGATCCGGATAACTTCCGATCACTACGCGAGCGGTCTCGACCACGTCATCGCCGATATCGCCGCCCTCGTCGAACGCGGGGCCTCGCTCGTTGCGTGATGCGTGCACCGGTGAGCCAACCCACCGGATACGGGGCTCCCGCTCATCGGTGCCGTGTGGGTCAGGGCATGTCGAGGAGGTCGCGGAGGAAGTGGCCGGTGTGGCTGGCCTCGACGGTGGCGATGTGTTCGGGCGGGCCCTCGGCGACGATGGTGCCGCCGCCGGTGCCGCCGCCGGGTCCGAGGTCGATCACCCAGTCGGCGGTCTTGATCACGTCGAGGCTGTGCTCGATGACGAGCACGGTGTTGCCCTGGTCGACCAGGCGCTGGAGCACCGTCAGCAGACGGCGGACGTCGTCGAAGTGCAGGCCGGTCGTCGGCTCGTCGAGCAGATAGATGGTGTGGCCGGTCGATCGCTTGGCCAACTCGGCCGACAGCTTCACCCGCTGCGCCTCGCCACCCGAGAGGGTCGGGGCCGACTGACCGAGCCGGACGTAGCCGAGCCCGACGTCGACCAACGTCTGCATGTACCGCGAGATCGACGGCTGGTTGGCGAAGAAATCGACGGCCTCGGCCACCGGCATGTCGAGCACGTCGGCGATGTTCTTGCCCTTGAACTCGATGTCGAGCGTGTCGCGGTTGTACCGGGCGCCCTTGCACACCTCGCACGGCACGTACACGTCGGGCAGGAAGTGCATCTCGATCTTCAACGTGCCGTCGCCGGCACACGCCTCGCAGCGACCGCCCTTGACGTTGAAGCTGAACCGCCCCGGCATGTAGCCGCGCACCTTGGCCTCGTTGGTCGACGCGAACAGCTTGCGGATGCTGTCGAACACCCCGGTGTACGTCGCCGGGTTCGAGCGCGGCGTGCGGCCGATCGGCGACTGGTCCATGTCGATGACCTTGTCGAGGTACTCGATGCCACTGATCCGTTTGTGCTTGCCCGGCGCCATCTTCGACGTGTAGATCCGCTGCATCAGCACCGGCAGGAGGATGTCGCGGATCAGCGTCGACTTCCCCGACCCCGACACGCCGGTGATCGCCACGAAGTTCCCGAGCGGGATCTCGACGGTGAGGTCCTTCAGGTTGTGCTCGCGGGCGCCCTCGATCACCAGTCGTTCGAGCCCCTGCGGCCGCCGCTGCTGCGGGACGGGGATCGACTTCTTGCCGGACAGGTACTGGCCGGTGACCGAGTCCTTCACCTTCATGATCCCCGGCACGAGCCCGGAATAGACGACCTCGCCGCCGTGCTCGCCGGCACCCGGCCCGATGTCGACGATCCAGTCGCTCTCACGGATCGTCTCCTCGTCGTGCTCGACGACGATGACCGTGTTGCCGAGATCGCGCAGGCGCGTGAGCGTGTCGATCAATCGTCGGTTGTCGCGCTGGTGCAGCCCGATCGACGGCTCGTCGAGCACGTACAGCGTGCCCACCAGTCCCGACCCGATCTGCGACGCCAATCGGATCCGTTGCGCCTCGCCGCCGGCGAGCGTTCCCGCTGACCGTGACAGCGTGAGGTAGTCGAGGCCGACATCGAGCAGGAACCCGAGCCGCGCGTTGATCTCCTTGGTCACCCGCTCGGCGATCATCCGGTCGCGCTCGGTGAGCTCCAGCGCGGCGAGGAATTTGGCCGACTCGCCGATCGACATGTCGCACACCGCACTGATGTGCTTGTCGTTGATCGTCACCGCGAGCGTCGCCGGCTTCAGGCGGGCGCCGTCGCATGCTGAACACGGCACGAGGCGCATGTAGCCCTCGTACTGCTCGCGCGAGTACTCGCTGTCGCTGCCCTCGTGGCGGCGCTTGATCCACGGGATGACGCCCTCGTACTCCGTCGAGTACGACCGCGTGCGGCCATAGCGGTTCTTGTACTTGACGGTCATCTTGCCGGTGACACCGTGCAGGATGACCTTCTGCTGCTTGGCCGTGAGCTTTTCCCACGGCGCGTTCATGTCGATCTTGTTCGCCTCGGCGACGGACTCGAGCATCCGCGTGAAGTACTGCGTATGGGCGCTCCGCCAGGGAGCGATCGCTCCGTCGGCGATCGACATCTCGACGTCGGGAATGAGCAGTTCGGGGTCGACCTCGAAGGTGGTGCCCAGCCCGTCGCACGCGACGCACGCGCCGTATGGAGAGTTGAACGAGAAGTTGCGAGGCGCCGGTTCGTCGTAGCTCGTGCCGCACACGGGACACGCGAGGTGCTGACTGAACGTGAGAGTCTCGGCCGCAGCTTCGCCCTCGCGGGGAACGATCTCGATCTCGGCGACACCGTCGGCGAGGCCCAGCGCGGTCTCGAGCGAGTCGGTGAGTCGGCGTTCGATGCCCTCCTTCAACACCAGACGGTCGACGACGATCTCGATCTTGTGGTTCTCGTACTTGGCGAGGCGCTCGTCGCGCTTCAGGAACTCGTCGATGTCGACGGTCTCGCCGTCGATCCGCGCCCGGACGTACCCCTGCCCCGAGAGGTCTTCGAGCAACGTGTCGTACTCGCCCTTGCGACCGCGCACGACCGGAGCCAGGACCTGGAACCGCAGGCCGTCGTCCATCGCGAGGATGCGGTCGACGATCTGCTGCGGGGTCTGGCGCTGCAACCGTGTGCCGTCGTTCGGGCAGTGCTGGATGCCGATGCGGGCGTACAGAAGACGGAGGTAGTCGTAGACCTCGGTGATCGTGCCGACCGTGGACCGCGGGTTCTTGCTCGCCGACTTCTGGTCGATCGAGATCGCCGGCGACAGACCTTCGATCACGTCGACGTCGGGCTTGTCCATCTGGCCGAGGAACTGGCGGGCATACGAGCTGAGGGACTCGACGTAGCGGCGCTGGCCCTCGGCGTAGATCGTGTCGAACGCGAGGCTCGACTTGCCGGAACCGGAGAGCCCCGTGAAGACGATCAGCTTGTCGCGCGGCAGCTCGACGTTGACGTTCTTGAGGTTGTGTTCGCGGGCGCCGCGGACGATGATCTGGGGTTCGTCCTGGCGGGCACGGGAGGATTTGGTGGGCGTGCGGGCGGCCATCGAGCGAGAATCCTACCGTGCGAACATGTGTTCCGAAAGCGTCGAACGGGTGATCCTCACCCACCGCTGGCGGAGCTGGAAGAGTCTGAAGGTGGCCGAACTCGTCGACGATCCGCAACAGGGGATCTTCCCGACAGCGATCACCGTGGCCAAGGCGCTGGTGGTGGCGCGCTGGCTCACGCTCGCCTGGATGGTCGGCATCGTTGCCGTTTCGTCCGAGCGCGACGCGATCCGTCACCCGCTCGCCGCCTGGCTCTGTGTGATCGCCGTAGCGCTGGCGGCAGCGTGGTCGACCTACGCCGTTCGCACGGACCCCGAGCGGCTGTTCGGCACGCCGTTCCTCGTCGTCGAAGCGGCATTGGCGTTCGGGCTCAGCATCATCGACGGGTGGGTGTTCGAACCCGGCCACGTCTTCGAGGTCTCCCAGAGCCTGGCCACGCAATACCCGCTGATCGCGGTGGTCTCGATCGGACTCGCCCGCGGACCGATCGTCGCCGGTTGCGTCGGGCTCATGATCGGGCCTGCGGAGTGGCTCGGTGCCGTGCTCAACGGCTTCGACGACTGGAGCATGCGCCACCAGATCTCGATCGTCGCGACCTCGTTGTTCTACGGCGCTGCCGGCGCCGTGTTCGGTTGGCAGTCACGGCTCCTGCGGTCGGCCGCGGCCGACATCGCCGACCGGCGGGCCCGCGATGACGTCGCTCGGGTCCTGCACGACACCGTGCTCCAGACGCTGGCGATGGTGGAGAAGCGCTCGCTCGATTCCGATCCCGAGCTCGCCGGTGCGGCACGTCAGACCGATCGGGAACTGCGCCAGTTCCTCTACGGGAGCTCGAGCCTGGCGGCGGACTCGCTCGAGCGGCGGGTCCGCCACGCGGTCGAGCGGGCCGAACGGCACCACCCCCTGATCGCGGGTCTGACCCTGTCGGTGAACGTGATCGACGACGGCTGTCGAGCGTCGGCCGACGAACAGGACGCCATCGCTTCGGCGACCGGCGAGGCGGTGGCCAACGCGCTCGAACATGCGGCCGCAACGAGCATCACCGTGTTCGTGGAGACGACCGACGACGGAGCCGTCTACGCGTCGATCCGCGACGATGGGTGCGGTTTCGATCCCGCCGGTGTCAGAGATCGGCACGGTGTCGCCGACTCGATCGTCGCTCGGATGCGGGACGTCGGAGGTCGCGCCGAGATACGAAGTGCGCAGGATGGCGGCACCGAGGTGCAACTGTGGACCTCGTGACCACGAGCGCCGACGTCGACGACCCGACGCCGATCAGGGTGGTGCTCGCCGACGACCATGACCTGATGCGGTCCGGTCTCCGTGGCGAGCTGGGAGCACAATTCGAGGTGGTCGGCGAGGCCGACGATGCCGAGGGTGCGATCGACGTGATCACGGCGCGCCGTCCCGATCTCGTCGTCTCCGACCTGCACATGCCGAGAGGTGGTGGGCTCGCCGTCGTCGAGGCGTGCGCCACCGTCTGCCCGATCGTGATCCTCACCGTCAGCGAGGCGGAGGGCGACCTGCTCGACGCGGTGGCTGCCGGTGCCGCCGGCTATCTCGTCAAGAGCGCGCCGATACCGGAGATCCGTGCCGCTCTCGTGGCGGCGGCGGCGGGCGAACCGGTCTTCTCCCCGTCACTGGCCGCCCTGGTACTCGGCGAGTTCCGCCGACTGGCCAAGGCGGCCGACACGAACCCGCTCAGCGAACGCGAACGACAAGTGCTGCAGCTCGTCGCCCGGGGGCACACGTACAAGGAGATCGGTACCGAGTTGGAGATCTCGCCGAAGACGGCCGAGAACCATGTCCGCAACATTCTCGGCAAGCTCCACCTGTCTCGGCGCAGCGACCTCGTCCGCTACGCAGTCGAGCACGGGCTCGACTGAGCGACACGGCGCGTCCGGTGTTGCCAGATCAGCAACGGAAGCGGCGGCACGAGGACCACCAACGCCAGGACGCCCCGAAGGTCGGGCATCGCCTCCCCCGCGGCGAGCAGGAGTCGTGCGGCGACCACCACGATGAGCACAGCGGCCGATCGACGACGAGCCGGGCTCCAACCTCGGCGAGCGAGCTGCGCCGAGATCGCCACTGCCCACAGCACGGCGACGAGCACGGCGACGATCAACGCCGCAACAGCGAGCGCCAACAGGATGAGCAGCAAGTCGGTGCAGTCGGTTTCTTCGCAGATCGATCCAGCAAGCATGGACTCGAGTGTGAAGCTCGGCGACGGTTGCGTCGATGGGGTGAATCCCCCACCGAGTCGTGGGGAGGTTTCACCAGCACCCCACGACGTCGTGGGGGATTCTCCGGATGGATCCTTTCTGCGCCGGTCGTCACGATCGAGCCATGCAGATGCCTGCGACAGACAACCGACCGGCCTGGCCACCCCCATCCGCCGATCCCCCGGATTCAACGCAACCGGCGGTGATGAACTCGGCGGCCTCGCGGTCGCCGCTGTCGGCCGCCGGATGGCTTGCTACCGCTGGCGCTTCGCTCTTGCTGGTTGCTTCGGTGGTCGTGGTCGCTGGCAACTGGGCCTCGATCGACGCATCCGTGCGATTCTCGGGCCTCGTGGCAGCGCTCGTCGCCGTCTACTTCGTCGCCGAGGCGGCGCGCCGGCGTTCGCCACTCACGGCCACGGCGCTCGCGTGCCTCGCCGCCACCCTCACGGCGCCGGTCGGAATCGCCGCCGCCGCCACACTGCGGCAACCGTGGCCGGTGTGCCTCATGGTCGGCGGAATCGCCTGCCTGATCGCGGCCGAGGTGCAGTCTCGACGATGGTGTGTGCCGACACTCCAGGCTGCGACCGTCGTCTCGTTCGGAATGGCCGCCGTCGGTAGCGCCGCGCTGTACTCGGCTCCCGTCGCGTTGATCGGTGCCGGAGGAGCGTGCGTCGCGCTCGGCGTCGGCGCGGCGCGCCGGGCTGTCGCCCTCGGGCTGGCGGTGGGTGCGACACCACTGCTCATCGGTCTCGCCGATGCGGGCGTCGGTCCCGGCACGGTGGAGCGTCTCGGAGCGAGTGGCTCGTCACCCACCTGGGTGGCAACGCTGTCGTGCACCATCGCCGCGTTGGTCGTCGGGACGGTCGCTCATCGTCGATCGAACGCCCCACTCGGCATCACCGCGGTCGCCGTGTTCGCCTCGGGGGCAATCAGCGGAGTCGTCGACGGCGACGTCAGTGCCGTCGTGCGCTGGACCATCCCAGCGATCGTGCTTCTGCTCGCCGAACTCGTCGGGTCGACGCGGACCGAGTCGATCTGGCGCGATCTCGCTCGGAAGGTCGCACCCGCCCTCGGGTTCGTGATCGGGCTCGGCGCGTTGATCACGCCGTACTGGTTCATCGTCGCTCGAGCCACCGGTTCGGCGGTGCAGTTCGACGAACGAGGATGGATACCGCTGACCCTGACCGCGCTCGCCCTCATGGCTGCATCGTTCGGATCGGCGCGGCGAGCGCACGACGCGGGTGCCGCCACCGCCGCCCTGCTGGCGGCGAGCGGCTGCCTGGTGGCGGCGTTCGCGGTGAGCGGCGTTGCGTTGTGGGCGGCGTCCGTCTGCGCTCTCGTGGGCTGGGCAGTGCTCAGCATCGTGACGCCCTGGAGGACATGGGACGTGACAACGGCCGCGATTGCGTCGTGGGTCCTGTTCGCAGAGCTCGTCGACGGCGGTCCGATTGCACTTCGGATCGCCCTCATCACGGCCGCCGGGGTTGCCGTCGTGGTGAGCCTGTCGACCGCTGACCGCAACGACCACGGAACTCGGCTCATCGTCGCGGGGCTCGTCGTCGCGCTGAGCGTCGCCATCGTCGCCGACACGGCATCGCTCGACATCGGGTTGCCGACCTTCCTCGGCCTCATCGTGATCGGCGTCGGGCTGCGTCCGCGGGTCAGCACCGTGCCGCTGGTCGTCGCCGGCTTCGTCACGTATCAGCTCGCATCGGACTCCACGATCACCTGGCTCGACGCGATCGTGACGGGCTTGCTGGCATGCGCGTTCGCCGTGTCCAGCCGTCAGGTCGACGACACCCGCACGCACATCGCCGCAGGAGTGGCAGTCATCGCCACGACGCTCGGCGCCGTGTGCACCGGCGTCGACGCCGGAACCGGCACGCTCGCTGCCGCGATGCTGGCGATCGCACTCACGGGACTTTCGCTCGTCGATCGCCGCCTCGTCGCCGCCCAGACCGCTGGCCTCTTGGCGGCGGTCGTCGCCGCGATCGCCAGCCTCGGTGCCGATCCGGCGTTCACGTCGCTCGCGCTCACCGTGTGCGGCGCGCAGTTCGCGCTCGCCGGTCTGCTCTGGCGTGGGCGCATCGCGGCCGCTCCCGGCGCCGCCCTCACCGTCGCCGGTGTCGGCAGCCTCTGGTGGACGACCGGGACCAACGCCTGGGCGATCGACGCCGTCGCCCCCTACGGCGCGTCCGGCACCGACCTGGCGCTATCGGCCGCAGTGTGCATGCTGCTCGGCGTCGGCGTCGGTGTCCGGCGCACATTGCCCGTGTCGTCGTGGCTCGCCTACGGACCCGGGCTCGCGATGGCGATGACCTGGCTGCTCTCGTCGCAACTCGAGCCGGGCAGCGACTGGGCGACCCTCGGCGCTCTCGCCGTCGGCGTCACCGCCGTCGGCGTCGGTGGCGTCCATCGGCTCGCGGCTCCGCTCGTCATCGGAACCGCAACGCTGATCGGCACGATCGCCGTCTCGGCCGGGCCACGCCTCTCGACAGCACCGACCTGGACCTGGATCGCCGGGGGCGGCGTCACACTGCTCGTGGTCGCGGCCATCGTCGAGCGCTCGGAGCGACCCCTGCTCCCGGTGGGTCGGCGCGCCGACCACACCACTTCGCTCCTGGAGCAGTTCTGCGAAGAATTCGACTGATCCCACCCCGGCGCCCCGACCAAGGCGTGAACAGTGTGCGCACCTGCGGCGCACATTGATCACGCCTCCGCGGGACCGAGCGTCTACTCGGCGTCGCGAATCTCCCGGCGGAGGTCGTTGATCTCGTCGCGGAGGCGAGCTGCGTACTCGAACTTCAGCGCCGCCGACGCCTCGTGCATCTCCTCCTCGAGAGTCTGCACCAGCCGGGCCAGCTCTTGCTGTGGCAGCGACTTCAGGTCGCGCTGCACCTTGTCCCGCTCGCGCTGACGGCGCTTGTCCTTGCCCGGATACGGGGCGGTCCCGTCGGGGCGCAGCAGCGACAGGATGTCGCCGACGGCCTTGCGGATGGTCTGCGGGTCGATGCCGTGCTCGGTGTTGTAGGCCACCTGCAGTGTCCGGCGCCGATTGGTTTCTCCGATCGCCTTCTCCATCGAGTCGGTGACCTTGTCGGCGTACATCACGACCTGCCCAGCGACGTTGCGGGCGGCACGGCCGATCATCTGGATCAGCGAGGTCTCCGACCGCAGGAAGCCCTCCTTGTCGGCATCGAGGATGCAGACGAGCGACACCTCGGGCAGGTCGAGGCCCTCGCGCAGCAGATTGATGCCGACCAGCACGTCGAACTCGCCGAGCCGCAGACCACGGAGGATCTCGATGCGCTGGATGGTGTCGATGTTCGAGTGCAGGTACCGCACCCGGAGGCCCTGCTCGAGGAGGTAGTCGGTCAGGTCTTCGGCCATCTTCTTGGTCAGGGTCGTGACGAGCACGCGCTCGCCGTTCACGATGCGACCGTTGACCAACTCCATGAGGTCGTCGATCTGGCCCTTCGTCGGTTTGACGATCACCTCCGGATCGATGAGGCCGGTCGGTCGGACGATCTGTTCGACGACTTGTGACGACACCCGCAGTTCGTAGGCGGACGGGGTCGCCGACAGGAACACGCCCTGGTTGACCCGTTCGAGGACTTCTTCGAACGTGAGCGGCCGGTTGTCGCGGGCTGATGGCAGTCGGAACCCATGCTCGACGAGCATGTCCTTACGGCTGCGGTCGCCGGCGAACTGGCCGTGCAACTGCGGCACCGCGACGTGGCTCTCGTCGATGACGAGCAGATAGTCGTCGGGGAAGTAGTCGAGCAGGGTGAACGGCGGCTCGCCGTAGTCACGACCGTCGATGTGCATCGAGTAGTTCTCGATGCCGTTGCAGTAACCGAGCTCGGCCATCATCTCGAGGTCGTACTGCGTGCGCATGCGCAGTCGTTGGGCCTCGAGCAGCTTGTCGTTCTCCTCGAACCACTTGAGCCGCTCCTGCAGCTCGTGCTCGATCTTGACCATCGCGACCCGCAGCCGCTCGGGGCCGGTCACGTAGTGCGTGGCGGGAAAGACGTGCGCTCGCTCCATCTCGCTCAGTTGCTCACCCGTGAGCGGATCGATCGTGGTGATGCGGTCGATCGTGTCGCCGAACATCTCGATGCGCAGCACCGATTCCTCGTAGGCCGGGTGCACCTCGATCGTGTCGCCGCGAACGCGGAAGTTGCCACGGCCGAGCGTCATGTCGTTGCGGCCGTACTGCATGTCGACGAGGCGCCGCAGGATGTTGCGCATGTCGTAGTCGATGCCGACGTTGAGGTCGAGCAGGTTGCCCTTGTACTCCTCGGGGTTGCCCATGCCGTAGATGCACGACACCGATGCGACCACGATCACGTCGCGGCGCGTGAGCAGCGCAGCTGTGGCCGAGTGACGGAGCCGATCGATCTCCTCGTTGATCGACGAGTCCTTCTCGATGTAGGTGTCACTCGACGGGATGTACGCCTCGGGCTGGTAGTAGTCGTAATAGCTGACGAAGTACTCGACCCGGTTGTTCGGG
>JANNNB010000058.1:0-2200 GCA_031398325.1 Actinomycetes bacterium | reverse complement strand
CGCCCGATCTGCGCGGCGCGGCCGGTGCCGGTGTTGACGGCGGTTTGCAGCAGATCGGTGATTCCCGCCGCGACCCAGCTATCGACCAGCACCGCAGGCGCTTCGGGCGCGCGATCGTAGAGCACACGGCCCTCGGCGGTGGTGACTTTGGAAATGCCGAACGGGCGAACCGCCCGACCCTCGGCGGCGACAGAGGCGAAGGCACCGGTCATGTCGATTAGCCGCACGTCCGAGGTGCCGAGCACCATCGACGGCGATGTGTTGATCTCCGATGTGATGCCAAAGCGCCGTGCCATCGACGCGATGGCCGAGGTGCCGATCGAATCGCCCATCTTGGCGGCGACGGTGTTGACCGAATAGGCAAAGGCGGTGCGGACATCCATTTCGCCGGCAAAGCGCCCGCTGCTGTTGCGCGGGCTCCAGCCGTCGATCGTCACCGGCTCGTCGACCACCGCATCGTCGACGCGATATCCTGCTTCGAGCGCCGCCATATAGACGAACAGCTTCCACGCCGACCCTGGCTGGCGCTGCGCCGTCGTCGCGCGGTTATAGTTCGACGTCACATAGTCGCGCCCGCCGACCATCGCCCGCACCGCGCCGTCGCGGTCGAGCGCGACCATCGCCCCCTGTGCGCCATCGGGGGTGTTGGCCTGGATAGAGGCGGTGGCGGCGCGCTGCATATCGAGGTCGAGCGTCGTCCAGACATCGAGCGCTTCGTTCGATTCGTCGTCGAGGCCGACCTTGCCGTCGAGGGCCTCGACGCGCCGTTCCACGCCGTGTTCATCCGAGCCCCGTTCGTCGAGCAGGTGGGCGACGGCGTCGAGGTGCTGGCCACGGTCGACGGCCATCCGGTGCTGTGCCGTCAGGGTGCGGTCGTGGTGTCGGCGTTCCACCCGGAGCTGACTGGCGATCGTCGCCTGCACCAGCAGTTCCTCCAGCTCGCCGAAATGGCGTAGAAACGTCGTCGTCAGGTGAACCGAAGCTGCGCCTGAACCCCGATCTCGACGAGGAGCTCGCATGTCAGGCCATTCGAAGTGGGCCACGATCAAGCACAAGAAGGGCGCGACCGACGCCAAGCGGGCGAAGGTCTTCGCCAAGCTGATCCGCCAGGTCGAGGTGGCGGCGCGCGAGGGCGGTCCCGATCCCGACATGAACCCGTCGCTGCGGACCATGTTCCAGAAGGCACGCGATGCCTCGGTCCCGCTCGACACGATCAAGCAGGCCATCAAGCGTGCGACGGGCGGGCTCGAGGGCGTCAACTACGAGCAGATCACCTACGAGGGCTATGCGCCGGGGGGCGTGGCGCTGCTCATCGAGGTGCTCACCGACAACCGCAACCGCAGCGGCTCCGACATCCGCAGCGCGTTCTCCAAGCGCGGCGGGTCGATGGCCGAGCCGGGCGCGGTTGCGTGGCAGTTCGACCGCAAGGGCCTGCTCGGGGTCGACGGTTCGGCCGACGAGGACGAGCTGATGATGGCGGCCATCGAGGCCGGCGCCGAGGACATCGTCCGCGAGGGCGACATCTGGCGCGTCACCACGGCACCCACGGACCTGCATCCCGTGCGGTCGGCCATCGAGGATGGCGGGTTCAAGGTCGAGTCCGAAGACCTTGCGATGGTCGCCCAGAACCTCGTCGCCATCGAAGATGCCAGTTCGGCCAAGAAGGTGCTCGACCTGCTCGATGCCCTCGACGACCTCGATGACGTCCAGGACGTCTACGGCAACTTCGACATCGCCGACGAGATCCTCGCCGAGCTCGACTGACGGTGAGGCCTGGTCTGCGGTCCGGGCGACCCGCGACGTAGGGTCGGCCCATGGCAGTCACCGCCGGAGACCCGGCGCCCCCGTTCTCGCTGCCGGGCGTGCAAGACGGCGTTCGGCGGACCTACACGCTCGCGGAGTTCGCCGGTCGACCCGTCGTGCTGATCTTCTACCCGGGCGACAACACCCCGATCTGCACCGAGCAGCTCAACAGCTACACCGAGGACATCGATCAGGTCCTCGAGCTCGGTGCCCAGCTCCTGGCCGTCAGCCCCGAGGACCTGGACAGCCACGAGGGCTTCGCCGATCACCAGGGCGGGTTCGCCTTCCCGCTCCTCGCCGACGTCGACAAGACCCTGGCGACGGACTACGGCGTGCTCGGCCCCGTCGGCTTCTACCGTCGGTGCGTGTTCGTCATCGATGGCAACGGCAATCTGGC
>JANNNB010000017.1:0-5965 GCA_031398325.1 Actinomycetes bacterium | reverse complement strand
ACCCAGCTTCGTCGATCGCCGTCGCGGCTCCCTAGGATCACCTCCGTACGCGCACGCGCCGTCGACACGGGGGTCAGCCATGGGGTGGGACTTCTCCACCGATCCGGAGTTCCAGGAGAAGCTCGACTGGGTCGAGCAGTTCTGCCGCGAGGAGGTCGAGCCGCTCGAGTACGTGTTCCCCTACGCCGTGCGTTCACGAGAGCCGAAGGTCAGGGCGCTGGTCAAGGGCCTCCAGGACCAGGTCAAGGCCCAGGGGCTGTGGGCCATCTTCCTCGACGAGGACCTCGGCGGTCCGGGCTACGGGCAGCTCAAGCTCGGGTTGCTGAACGAGATCCTGGGCCGCTACCCCTCTGCCCCGCAGATGTTCGGCGCCGCCGCGCCCGACACCGGCAACATGGAGATGCTGGCCGCCTACGGCACCGATGAGCAGAAGAAGCGCTGGCTCCAGCCGCTGCTCGACCAGGACATGTTCTCGGCCTATTCGATGACCGAGCCGCAGGGTGGCTCCGACCCGAATCTGTTCGTCACGACGGCGGTCAAGGACGGTGACGAGTGGGTCATCAACGGAGAGAAGTGGTTCACGAGCGCGGGCCGGGTGGCAGACATCCTGTTCGTGATGTGCA
Organism: Actinomycetes bacterium; assembly: GCA_031398325.1. Lineage (GTDB taxonomy): Bacteria > Actinomycetota > Acidimicrobiia > Acidimicrobiales > Ilumatobacteraceae > Sva-07. The sequence goes on along the minus strand of JANNNB010000017.1, from coordinate 5,342 downwards.
CGAACGGCATGTACGTCGTGCCTCGGGAGACGCCGGGTGTCGAGATCATGCCCGAGCCGCGGAACCACAACCACATCAAGTACACCGACGTGCGTGTTCCGCTCGATCACCTCCTCGGCCCGGAGGACGGCGCCAAGGTGCTGGCTCAGCGCCGCCTCGGTGGCGGCCGGATCCACCACGCGATGCGCACCATCGCCCAGTGCAAGCTCGCCTTCGACATGATGTGTGAACGGGCGCTGTCGCGCGAATCGCACGGCAAGATCATCGGCGAGCACCAGATGGTGCAGGAGAAGATCGCCGAGAGCTACGTACAGCTGCGCATGCTCCGGCTGCTCGTTCTCGAAGCGGCGTGGAAGATCGACAACACGTCGACCCAGGAAGCCCGTACCGACATCGCGGCGGTGAAGTTCACCATGGCACGGGTGCTGCGCGAGATCTCGTTCAACGCCCTGCACATCCACGGATCGCTCGGCACCACCGACCTGCTCCCCCTCCAGGACATGTACGCCGCGGCGCCCACCATGGGTCTCGCCGACGGCCCCGACGAGGTGCACATCGCCACGGTCGCCAGACGGGTACTCAAGGAGTACCGCCCACACGAGGGTTACTGGCCGCGCGAGTACATCCCGTACAAGCGCGAGCGGGCGTGGGAGTCGTACCAGGCCAAGTTCGACGCGGATCCGGAACTGCTCGCCGCTGCCGAGCGCTACAGGAAGTACTTCGCGAGCCGCCGCTGACCGGTCGACCAGGTGAACGAGGGCGAAGCCGCCAGCAAGGCGGGCGACGTCATCAAGCCGGTGCTCACGTTCGACGCTCGTCGATGATCGGATGATCGCCCGCGCTCGGAGCTAGACAGGTCAGCTCCGGTGGGCGCCCCAGGTGTCCAGGTGAATCATCGGCCCCGCTGGTAGGCGGTGGGCGGGCCGGAAGTCGTCACCGGTGTAGTACGCCACCGGGAAGAGGGCCGTCTGTGTCCATTCGGCGGGGATGCCCAGCAGTTCGCTCACCTCGTCGTGGTGGAACAGGTGAATGGTCGTCCACGCAGTGCCCAATCCGCGAGCACGGGCAGCGAGCATGAAGCTCCACGCAGCGGGCAGGATCGAACCGTATGTTGAGGCCTGCGCGACGATCATCGGCACCGTTTCCATCCGCCCCTGGACGCACGGGATGACGAATACGGGAACCTGCTCGAGGACCTCTCCGAGATACGTTGCGCTCTCCATCACCTTGGGCATCACGTGCTCTCGTGGATCGCCCTCTGGAAGCGGCGGCGGATACCCGGAACCGGCCATCGTCTCGCCCGCTTTGCGGTAGAAGTTCGCGATCGCCTGCTTCTTCGCTGGATCGGTCACCACGACGAACGCCCAGTTCTGTGCATTGGTACCGGTCGGTGCCTGCATCGCCACCTCGATGCACTCGTCGATCAGCGACAACGGAACATCGCGCGTGAGGTCGAGCCGCTTGCGCACGGAACGGGTGGTGGTGAGGAGCTTGTCGGCGCCTGCTCGATCGATCGTCATGCGCCGATGGTAGGACCTCGCGTCCCGCCCGAAGGACAGTCAGGTCAGAAGCGCTACCGCCACCGCAGTTCGAGCCCGCACAGCACGGCGTCGTGATCCATGAGCGACCAGCGGCCTGCAGTGACGCCTGCTGTCGGGTTCGAGCCGAGCTTGCTGCTGGCCCGTCCCTGCTCGACCCGTGGGTGATCGACGGCCGATACGCGCCGCCGACACGAGGGTGCCGTCACCGGTCGACCGATGCCAGCAGGACAGCGACGTCTCCTGGCGGATCGGTCCACACCTGTCGTGTGGTGAAGCCGGCTGACGCCAGTTCCGAGGTGATCGTGGGGATGCGGAACTTGGTGGAGATCTCGATGCGGATCTCCTCGCCGTCGTGCAGGTCGAGGCGCATGTCAACGTCGCCGACGGTGACGGTGTGATCGCCGTTCACTCGCAAGCGAAGGTCCATCCGCTCCTGCGACGGGTCCCAGAGTGCGATGTGATCGAACGCGGCAACGTCGAAGTCAGCGTCGAGTTCACGGTTGAGGACGTGGAGTGCGTTGCGGGTGAACTCGGCCGTGACGCCGTGTGGGTCGTCGTAGGCGTCGACGAGCCGGTCGACGGGCTTGACGAGGTCGACGCCGAGCAGGAGCCATGCCCCGGCCCAAAGGTGCTCGGCGAGCATCGACAGGAACGCGTGGCGCTCTTCGACGTAGAGATTGCCGATGGTCGACCCCAGAAACGCAATGAGAGGTGTCCCGTCGGTCGGCAGGTGTGACACGTGCAGGGTGAAGTCGCCGACGACGCCATGGACCTGGATGCCTGGGTAGGCGGCGCTCAACTCGGCGGCTGCATCGCGCAGAGTCTGTTCGCTGACGTCGAAGGGCACGAAGCGACGGAGCTGCCCGGTCTCGGTGAACGCCTTCAGCAGGGTGTGGGTCTTGTCGGAGGTACCCGATCCGAGCTCGATGATGGTGTCGGCCCTGGTGAGCTCCGCGATGGTGGAGGCCTCGCGCCGCAGGATCGAGCGCTCTGCCTCGGTGGGGTAGTACTCGGCGAGGCTGGTGATCTGTTCGAACAGTTCGCTGCCTCGGTCGTCGTACAGCCAGCGCGGCGGGAGCCGCAGCGGTCGACGGGTGAAGCCGCGGCGGACGTCGTCGATCAGAGCTCGACGCGACCACGCAGCGTCGAGATGGACGTCGAACGTGGGTTCGGTGATGGCGGGGTTCATCGGGGTACGCCTCCGGTTGCGAGCCGCACGCCCGTCATTGGCCAGCGTGCAGCGGGTGGGAAGAAGTTGCGGTAGGTCGGGCGGACGTGACGAGGAGGCGTGAGGGCGCTTCCGCCGCGCAGCACCATCTGTCCCGACATGAACTTGCCGTTGTACTCACCGACTGCTCCGGGTGCAGGGGCGAACCCGGGGAAGGGCAGATAGGCGCTGGCGGTCCATTGCCAGCACTCCCCCGCCAGCTGGGAGAGCAGCGCACCGTCCGACGGCGCCGGTGATGGGTGGAGTCGTTCGAGATCGAATCCTCGCGAGGGTGCTGATGGCTGACTGTTCGTAGCGTGCTCCCATTCGAATTCGGAGGGCAGACGCGCTCCGGCCCACCGCGCGTATGCGTCGGCCTCGAAGAAGCTGACGTGGCATACCGGCTCGTCATCGAGCGCTGGGCGGGTTCCACCCAGCGTGTGGGTCATCCACCGGTCGCCGTCGGGGCGCCAATAGAGCGGCGCCGTCCAGCCCTCGGACAGAACCGTGTGCCAACCATCCGACAGCCACAGGTCGGCTCGCCGGTAGCCGCCGTCGTCGATGAACTGCATCCAGTCGCCGGCGGTGACCAGTCGATGCGCGAGCCGGAACGGTTCGAGGAACACATGATGGCATGGTCGTTCGTTGTCGAAAGCGAACGAGTCGCCCCGATGCCCTGCCTCGACCACACCACCATCGATGTCGATCCATCGGGTCGGCCGCTCGATGTGCGACGGCTCGACGCTGCATTGTGGTCGGTAGGCCGGGCATGCCGGATTTTGTGCGAGGACGTGCTTGACGTCCATGAGCATCAGCTCCTGGTGCTGCTGTTCGTGGTGCAAACCCAGCCGGACCAGCTCCGCAGCGTCATCCGAGACGCGCCGATCATCCAACACGGCTAGTACACGTCGGTCGACCTCGGCCCGGTAGTTCGCTACCTCTGCGATGCCGGGGCGTGTGATGACACCGCGTCGCGATCGTGGGTACTGCTCGCCGACAGTGTCGTAGTAGCTGTTGAACAGCATCCGGTAGGCGGGGTCGAACGGTTCGAAGTCGGTGTCGTACTGCTCGAGCACAAACGTTTCGAAGAACCAGGTCGTGTGGGCGCGGTGCCACTTCGTCGGGCTCACGTCAGGCATCGACTGCGCCGTCTGATCCTCGCCCGACAACGGTGATGCCAACTCCTCGGTCAACTCACGAATCGTGCAGTAGTCAGCGAAGACGGGTACACCGATCGAAGTCACCTGCGGGAAACCCGGCGAGCCGCCGGAGCATTCCGCACCTGAAGGGACACGTAGGGTTCGCGGACAGATGAATGATTCGACCGTCGAAGACCGCTCGTTCGAGCAGTACGTGCTGCCCGAAATCGAGGTGTTGCTCCGTGTTGCGAACTCGTTGACTCGCAACTACGCCGAGGCCGAGGATCTCGTCCAGGACACGTTGCTTCGCGCCTACCGCGCGATCGACGGCTTCGACGGCCGCTACCCGCGGGCGTGGCTGCTGACCATCTTGCGCAACACGCACATCAACCGGAACAGGCGCCGCCGCCCGGAGTTGCTCCGAGACCCTGACGCCGCCACCGATCGGATGGCGTCCGCGGCCTCCAGCGAGCGCACCGACGCCGGAATCGACGACGCGATCGACGCGGAGATCCTCCGTGCGTTGGCGTCGCTCGACGAGCTGTTCCGCCAGGTTGTCGAACTCGTCGACATCGGCGGCCTCAGCTACGCCGAAGCAGCCGAGGCACTCGACGTGCCTATCGGGACCGTGATGAGCCGCCTGCACCGTGCCCGATCCCGCATCCGCGACCGACTCGACCGGGTCGGCTTCGTTCCGAGGAGTCCCCTGTGATCAAGACGTGGATAATGAACGTGCTCGGCATGACGCACGGCGGACTGACCTGTCACCAGGTCGGTGAGATCCTCCAGCAGTATCTCGACGGCCACATCGACGCCGATCGTGCCGGGCGGATCGAGATCCATCTCGAGGAGTGTCGGCGATGCGGCTTGGAGGCCGAGACCTACGAACGCATCAAGGACACGCTCGCCGGCCAGCGCCCCGAGATCCCCGCTGAATCCGTTGCCCGCCTCCGTGCGTTCGGCGAGCAACTGGCTCGTGGCGGAGAACCGACCACACCCTGAACGCGTGGTTCCGTCACGACTTGCTCCGGGGAACACAGACCGGTCAGGGAGGGTTTCGTCAACACCGCTCAGGAGGAACCACGACATGGACCGCGAACTCGACGATCGTCACGATGCCACCCGCCACGCCCTGCACCGCATCGCCAACCACGTACTCGCCCGCGCAGAGCACGCAGCCACCGGCCAGCTGGGGCTCCGGGCGACACCGGGCGGCTTCGGCACGACGACGATCCGGCCCGACGGCGAGCGGATCCGGATCAGTGGCGGCACGCTCGTGCGGGAGTCCGCAGCAACAAGTGGCACCTGGACCCGATCGATCGAGATCGACGGTTCGACGCTCGCCGAACTCGCCGCATTCGCGGACGTGGATCTGGCTGCCGAGTTCTCGGCGGGCGACGACACGCCTCCACTCGGTGGTCCAGACGAGCCGATCGCTCTGCACATCGCGTCGGC
>JANNNB010000010.1:0-18700 GCA_031398325.1 Actinomycetes bacterium | reverse complement strand
GGCGAGTCGTCGTCGAAACCGACGACGGCCGTTCCACCATCCATGTGCACGATCACCTCGGACGAGCCGCCGGCGACGAGGCCCCACGACCTCGCTGCGAACGCTGCCGCACAGGCGCCCGTGCCGCACGCCTCGGTGATGCCGGCTCCGCGCTCGTGCACGCGCATCGTGATCCCGGTCGTCTCCGGACCGGGCTCGACGATCTCGAGGTTGACGTGCGGCACCTTTCCGCCGAGGTCGGCCAGGTCGACCACAGCGACCTCGTCGACGCCGACGACGCTGTGCGGGTTGCCGAGGCTGACATGCATGACCGGGCGGTCAGGATGGCAACCGAGGGAGTTCCATCCGGGGGGCTCGGCCAGCGACGTCACGTCGCCCATCTCGACGCGGGCCGAAATCGTGTGCACATCGTCGGTCGACGACATCGTGATCGAGCGGTCTCCGGCGTCGGTGAGGATCAGCTGATCTTCGAGCGACCCGGTGTCGCTGGCCAATGCCTGGGCGAAGCACCGGATTCCGTTGCCGCTCATCTCCGCCCGAGATCCATCGGCGTTGAACAGTGTCATTCGTGCGGTGTACCCATGTGCAGGTTCCGCGATCAGGAGACCGTCTGCACCGACCCCTCGACGCCGATCACACAGCCGACGAGCGAGCTCCGACATGTCAGGTCCCGATCCGGCGCCGTCCGGCACCTCGAGCAGCACGAGGAAGTCGTTACCGAGGGCGTGGTGCTTCGTCAGGCGGATCGTCGTCATCGTGAGAGTTGGTCGAGCGTGCCGAGAACGGTCGGTACCACTTCGGCCACCGGATCGTGCTCGACGTCGACCCAGCGTACGCGTGGATCGCGGCGGAACCATCGCTCCTGGCGGACGGCGAACTGTCGGGTACGGGTGATGATCATGTCGACGGCCTCATCCTGACTGATCGAGCCCTCCAGGTGCTCGAGGATTTCCTTGTATCCGAGCGCCTGGGCCGACGTACGGGAAAACCCCGGGTGGCTCGCGATGGCCCGCACCTCGTCGACGAGGCCGTCATCGATCATCCGATGGATTCGAGCTGCGATGCGGTCCGCCAACGCCGCACGCGGCCGGCGGATGCCGATCTGCATCACCCCGGTGTCGGGGTACGCGTCGACCCCCGGCCCGAAGGAACTGAACGGTCGGCCGCTGCCGAGCGTCACTTCGAGCGCTCGCACGATCCGTCGCTGGTTGTTCGGCTCGATCTTCGCCGCCGCCACCGGGTCGAGCGCGGCGAGCCGGTCGTGGAGCGATCCGATGTCGGCGTCCGATTCCAGTTCCGCTCGCAGTTCGGGCCATTCACCGGGCAGGTCGAAGTCGTCGATGACCACTCGGTGGTACAGGCCCGTCCCTCCGACCAGCACGGCGGTGCCACCCCGGGCGGCGACGGCGCCCAGCGCGGATGCGTGCGCCGACTTGAACCGGGCGACGGTGAAGTCGTCATTCGGCTCCACGAGGTCGAGACAGTGGTGGGGAATCTCGGCCCGTTCGGCCGCAGTCGGCTTCGCGGTGCCGATGTCCATCCCCCGGTACACCTGCATGCTGTCGACCGAAACGAGGTGGGTGCCGGGCACGGTGCGGGCGACCTCCATCGCCACGTCGGACTTGCCCGTGGCGGTCGATCCCACGATCGCGATCCGCACGACGCGCCGGCCGCCGGTCAGAACGCTTCGCCCTCTGCGATCCGTTGGTGGTGGTGGATGACCTCGGCCACGACGAAGCGGATGAACTTCTCGGTGAACACCGGGTCGAGACCGGATTCCTCGGCGAGCGTGCGCAGCCGCGTGATCTGGACCTCCTCGCGCGCCGGATCTGCGGGCGGGAGGTCGGCGGCGGCCTTGTACCGACCGACGGCTTTGGTGATCTTGAACCGCTCGGCGAGCAGATGCACGAGCGCTGCGTCGATGTTGTCGATGCTCGCTCGGTACTCGACCAGTTGCGGGTCGTCGGCCTGGTCACTCATCTTCGCAGAACCTAGCCGTCGACCTGATGCGTTCGCGGCTGGCACGAAGCGCCGGGTCCACGCTTCAGGTGTTGACGCCCCGGGCCCGACGGGCGTCCTCGGCGTCGCCGAGCGGTTCGTCGGCGAGGCGACGGTACGGCTTGGCCAGCACCGAGCCACCCTGCTGCAACAGGGTGTTGGCATCGATGTCACCGAACATCTGGATCAGGCGGGCGACCAGCCCGGTCCACCCCGTCTGGTGCGACGCACCGAGACCAGCACCCGTGTCGCCGTGGAAGTACTCGTAGAACAGCACCAGATCGTTCCAGTGCTCGTCGGAGGTGAACGGTTCGGCCCCGCCGTAGACGGGACGCGTGCCATCGGGCCCGGGGACGAACGTGCCGATGAGCCGATCGCTCAACTCCTTCGCGACCTCGAACAAGGTCAGCTGCACTCCCGACCCGGTCGGGCACTCGATCGTGAAGTCGTTGCCGTAGTACGAGTAGTGCTGGAGCAGCGCTCTGATGATGATGACGTTCATGGGGAACCACACCGGGCCACGCCAGTTGGAGTTGCCGCCGAACATGCCTGACGTCGACTCACCGGGCTCGTACTGCACCCGATACTCCTGACCGGCGACGTCGAAGACGTACGGCTCGTCGAGGTGGGCGCGCGACACCGAGCGGATGCCGTGCGGGCCGAGGAAGCGCTCCTCGTCGAGCATCCGCATCAGGATCCGCCGCAGCTTGTCCTCGTTGACGAGCGACAGGATGTGGCGGCCGGAGACCCCTGGCTTCAACGGGTCGGGGATCGTGCCGAGGAGGTCTTGGTTGCGACGCAGTTGGTCCGCGACGGCGCCGTGCATCTCGGGGAACCGGGCGAGTGTCTCGGCGCTGATCACCGTGGTCGCACACATCGGGAGGAGGCCGACGAGCGATCGGACCTTCAGCCGCTGACCGGTCCCGTCGGGCAGGCGCAGGACGTCGTAGAAGAAGCCCTCCTCGTCGTCCCAGATCTCGTCGGGATGGTCGCCGACCGGGTCGATGGCCGCCGCGATCCAGAAGAACCGCTGGAGGAACTGCAGCACGAAGTCGTCGTAGGTTCGATCGTGCGATGCGAGGGTCATCGACAGCTCGAGCATGTTCTGGGTGAACAGCGCCATCCACGCCGTGCCGTCCGCCTGTTCCAGTCGCCCTCCGGTCGGCAGCGGGGAACTCCGATCGAACACGCCGATGTTGTCGAGCCCGAGGAACCCGCCCTCGTAGACGCTGCGACCGGATGGATCCTTGCGGTTGACCCACCAGGTGAAGTTCATCACCAGCTTGCCGAACGAGGTCTTGAGGAAATCGATGTCGACCTCCTCGTCACCGGCCAGCGCCGCATCGAGGCGGTGCACCAGCAGCGTCGCCAGGGCATGGACCGGCGGGTTGACGTCGCTGAAGTTCCACTCGTATGCGGGAATCTGTCCGGTCGGATGGAGATAGGTGGGCGACAGCATCAAGTCGAGCTGGCTCTTCGCGAAGTCGGGATCGACCATCATCAGCGGCACGGTGTGAAAGGCCAGATCCCATGCGGCGAACCACGGGTACTCCCACTTGTCCGGCATCGAGATGACGTCGTGGTTGACCATGTGGAACCACGCCTCGTTGCGCGAGTTCTCGTGCTTGGGCGCCCGAAGCGGGTGGGCTTCGTGCTCCTGGAGCCACACGTCGACGTCGAAGTAGTAGCACTGCTTCGACCAGAGCATTCCGGCGAGCGCCTGGCGCATCACCGCTCGTTCGTGGTCGCCGACGGTCGACGGGGTGATCGCCTCGTAGAACTCGTCAGCCTCGGCGCGCCGGGTGGCGACGATCTCGTCGACGTCGCCGAACGGCTCGGTCGCTGCTCCGGCCGGGCCCGCGGCGAGACGCAGGCGGTACGACGTGCTCGTGCCGGCCGGCACCATGAGCTCGACGTGCGCCGCGACCTTCGTTCCGTGGCCCTCGGGGTTCACCGCCGCGGCGTTCCCAGCGACGACGTACTCGTTGATGCCGTCCTTCACGAACGGCGTCGGGTTCGCGCTCCCCCACAATCGCTCTGAGTTCGATTCGTTCTCGCAGAAGAGCAGTTCGGCACCTGGCTCTGCGTCCAGATGCCACTGACCGAGGGTCGGATGATCGACCCTCACCGCTGCGTGTGTTCCGGTGCCGTCATCGGCTCGTGACATCGCAGGGCGGACCTCGTTCGGCGGCCACGACCAGCTGTTGCGGAACCACAACGTCGGCAGCAGGTGGATCGGCGCGTCGACCGACCCTCGATTGTGAACCGTGATGAGGATCGCGATGTCGTCCGGCGCCGCTTTGGCGTATTCGACCTCGACGTCGAAGTACCGACCGTCGGAGAACACGCCGGTGTCGACCAGCTCGTATTCGGGCTCCAGTCGGGACCGTTGGGCGTTGACTCGCACGAGCTCCTCGTAGGGGAACGCTGCGTGCGGGTACTTGTAGAGGTAGCGCTGGTACGAGTGCGTCGGGACGTTGTCGACGTAGAAGTAGTACTCCTTCACGTCCTCGCCGTGGTTGCCCTCGCTGTTGGTGAGCCCGAAGAGCCGCTCCTTGATGATCGGGTCGTGTTCGTTCCACAGCCCGATTGCAAAGCACAGGCGCTGCTTGTCGTCGCTGATCCCGGCGATGCCGTCCTCGCCCCACCGGTAGGCGCGAGAACGCGACTGGTCATGGGTGAGGTAGTCCCACGCATCGCCACCCGACGAGTAGTCCTCGCGCACGGTCCCCCACTGACGCTCGCTGAGATAGGGACCCCACGTCCGCCAGCCGACCCCCTCTCGCGCCTCGCGTAGTCGGAGTTCTTCGGCGGTCAGATCCACGCCGCGAGTCTGGCACCCTGTGGCGAGCCGGGCTCGCCGTCGAACCGGCAGCGCTAAGGTCGCGAACCCCGGGAGGTGTGCGGATGTCCGACATCGTGGTGCGCAAGGTGAAGTTCGAGTTCGAGTTCGACGGGCAACTGCGCGACGTGTTGCCGGGGATCGCTCCTGCCGACGAGACCTATCTCGTCGCGTTCTCGATGACGATGCCGTACCTCGAGCCGTACCTCATCCGGACGTTCCGCTCCGTCCTCGACCAGATCGCCGACCCCGACCTCGCCGCCGACGTCAAGGCGTTCATCTCGCAGGAGGCGCAGCACTTCCAGAACCACCGCCGGGCGAACGAGGTCATCAAGGCGCAGCTGGCTCCCGACCTGCGGGACCGCGTGCAGGCCGTCGAAGACCGACTCGATGCCGACTACCGGCGCTTCACCGCAACGAAGTCGGATCGGTTCAACCTCGTGTACGCCGAGGGCTTCGAGGCGATGACCTGCGCGATGGCCTTGTCGTTCCTCGAGCAAGCCGCGGCGGGGACGGGAATCGGCAGCGATGGCCGCTTCGGGGCCTGGGAGCAACTCTGGGCGTGGCACGCGGCGGAGGAGATCGAACATCGGACGGTGGCGTTCGAGGTGTACGAGCACATCGTCGGCAGCTGGCCGGGTCGTGTCGCCGGATCGCTTCGCGCCCAACTGCACTTCCAGCGCGCCATCGAGCGGTTCCAACGAGTGTTGCTCCCGACGCTCGGAGCATCGCCGCGGCCCCGTGTACCTGGCTGGCTACGAGGCGGCTCCCGACGATACGGCGCCACGTTCCTGCCCGGATACGACCCGGGCGAGCTCGACCCCGGCCCGATGGTCGAGATGATCCTCGCTCCGTACACACCGAGCTGAGGCCGGCCGCCGGATCTCAGTCGGAGGAGCTCTTGTAGCTCAGGCGCAGTTTCGTACGGAAGGCGATGATGTCGCCGTCCTCGATGAGGACGTCCATCTCGACGACCTCGGCGACCCGGAGGTCTTGGTAGGCCTTGCTGGCTTCCTTGACAGCGTTGTGTGCGGCGGCCTCCCACGAGTCGCTGCTCGACCCGATCAGCTCGACGACTTGATAGACGCTCGATCCCGTCATGAAATTCCCTCCTGCTTCGGTGTGGTCTGGCTCGCGGCGGGGTTGTGGACGCTCGACCCACGGAACCGGGTCGACAGCTGGAGCTCTGTCTGGAACTCGATCTCGCCCGACGGCAGGACGCGGCAGCGCAGTTCGCTGACCGATCCGACACGTGCATCGTCGTACCTACCACAGCCTTCGGCGACAGCGCGCTCGGCCGCGTGGCGCCAGTTGAGGCCGACGGCGCCGTGGGTCGTGACCCGGTACACACTCTCGCTCCCACCACGGATCAGGGGCGGCTCGTTCGACGAGAAGTCCTCGGACCGATCCTGTGCGGTCATGGACGCGATCGACGCCATCACGTCGTCGAGCATCTGTTGGCGCCGCTTGCGGCTGCCGCCGTAGCGGTAGTCGGCCGGATGGATCGGTTCGCCGAACTGGACCGTGACGGGGCCGCGGAACGGCCGCGGCAGCGACGTGCCGATCGGCTGCACACGTTCGGTCCCGGTCAGTCCGACGGGAATGATCGGGGCCCCCGAGATCATCGCCAGATGGGCGACGCCGCTGTGGCCACGGTGCAGCAGGCCGTCGCGCGACCGTGTGCCCTCCGGATAGATGCCGACGAGCTTGCCCTCGTGGAGCAACTCGGCCGCTGTGGTCAATGCGGCCATCGATGCCTTCTTGACATCGCGCTTGATCGGAACCATGCCGATCGCCGGGAACAAGAACTTCGTGCTCCGCGCATCCATGTACTCCGCCTTACCGAGGAAGACGACGGGGCGTGGCGTCATCGCCATCAGCAGCGGAGAGTCGAAGAACGATCGGTGGTTGGCGCTGATGATCGCCGGACCGTCGCGCGGCACGTTCTCGATCCCGAGTACCCGCGCTCGGTACAGGGTCTTGATCACCGGCCGCGAAACGAACCTGGCCGGTCGTGACAGCGTGCCGACCCGCGGTTCGGCATCGGTGCCGAACGCACGGGTCTTGACGGCCCCGAGTTTCAGTCGTGCGCGCTGATCGATGCACGCAGTGTTCCACGTCGGGACTGCGTGACGGGAAGATTTCGGTCGGTCTCGGCGGATCAGATGTCCTGGTGTCATGGGTCCCGGATTCCGGGACGGCCAACCCGAAGAGATCTGCAGGTCGGTGAGCGAACTTTCGTGGCAACCTGACGTGGGTGGACATTCACTCCGACCGTCGGTTCGAGTTCGACCACGATCGATCCTCGGTGTGGAACGCGCTCACCCAAGTCGAGCGATATCCGATCTGGTGGCCGTGGCTCGAGTGCGACGGCGTGGCTCTCGCCGCGGGTGAGCGATGGAGCTGCCGTGTCGATCCGCCGCTCCCCTACGGGCTCGACTTCGATCTGCACGTCTCCGAGGTGGTCGCCGAGCGACACGTGCTCGCCGAGCTCACCGGCGACCTGGTCGGCACCGCACGGTTGACGCTCGACAGCGCCGACGATCGCGGACACGACACCTGTTCGCTGCGCCTCGAGTCCACGCTCACGGCGACCGGCGGCCCGGCTCGCCTCGTCGCCCGCTTCGCCGGGCCGATCGCGCGGTTCGGCCACGACTGGGTGCTCGACTCGGGGGCCCGGCGGTTCCGGTCGGCGCTCGACACCGAGGAGCGGTGACGGACTGGCACGAGGTGCCCGAAGCCATGGTTCATCTGCCATGGTCGGCGCACGTAGTGTCGGGCCGATGAGCCGGGCGATCACGGTGTTCGGCGTGGGGGCCGCATTGATCGTCGGGACGTTCGCAGCGACCACGGTGGCGGCTCCGGCCGACATCGATCGGCCGGCCACCGCACTGCTGCCGGCACGGCGCCTCGGCACGACCGGTGGGCCGACGATCGGCGGATGTCCGGTGTTCCCGGCCGACAACGCATGGAACACGTCGATCGTTGCGGCGCCGCTCCACCCGCGCAGCGATGCGATCGTCTCGACGATCCTGGCGAACGGTGGCGACTTCCTGCACCCCGACTTCGGCGAGAACCCGAACTACGGGATCCCCTACGTGGTGGTGCCGGCGAGCGAGCCACGGCTCCCGATCGTGTACGACGCGTACGGGGACGAGAGCGATCCCGGGCCGTTCCCGATCCCGCAGAGCACACCGATCGAGGGCGGGCCGGCAGCGACCGGGGACCGCCACGTGATCGCCGTCCAACAGGGCACCTGCGAACTCTTCGAGCTGTTCGGAGCGCGTCTGTCCGGAGCGGGCTGGGTCGCCGAGTCCGGCGCCCGGTTCGACCTGCGATCGAATGCGCTGCGGCCGCTGGGATGGACCAGCGCGGACGCGGCAGGCCTGCCGATCCTGCCCGGCCTCGTCAGGTACGACGAGGTTGCGTCAGGGCAGATCCGACACGCGATCCGGATCACGTTCAGCCGTACCCAGGCCGGCTACATCCTGCCGGCGACACACTTCGCGTCGAATCGGACCGACCCGAACCTTCCCCCGATGGGCCTGCGGCTGCGGCTGAAAGCCAGCTACGACGTCTCGCAGTTGACCGGTCAGGCACGGGTCATCGCCGTCGCGATGCAGCAGTACGGGGTGATTGTCGCCGACAACGGCTCGAACTGGTTCTTCCAGGGAGCACCGAGCCCGGGCTGGCGCGACGACGATCTGAACCAGCTCAAGTCGGTGCCCGGCAGTGCGTTCGAAGTCGTCGACACCGGCCCCGTCCGCACCTGAACCTGGTGCGTTCGTTCCTGGCACGAACCCACCAGCTGTTCGCGTCGCCCGCTCTGCCTCTCGGCGCTGAACGGCCGACTCGTAGGATCCGGGACATGCATGAACTCGTGATCCGCGGAGGCAACATCGTTGACGGAACGGGCGCGCCCTCCTTCGTCGGCGACATCGCGATCGACGACGGGGTGATCACTGCCGTGGGCGTCGTCGACGAAGCCGGCGAACGCGAGGTCGATGCCACGGGGCTGGCGGTCATGCCGGGCTGGGTCGACATCCACACGCACTACGACGGCCAGGTCACGTGGGATCCGGAGGTCACGCCATCGAGCTGGCACGGCGTGACGACGGTCGTGATGGGCAACTGTGGCGTGGGTTTCGCACCGGTGCGCCCGGACGGACACGACTTCCTGATCGAGCTGATGGAGAGCGTCGAAGACATTCCCGGCACCGCGCTGCACGAGGGCATGGACTGGCAGTGGGAGTCGTTCCCCGAGTACCTCGACGCGCTCGATTCGAAGGAGCGGGTGCTCGACATCGCCGCCCAGGTCCCCCACGCCGCGCTGCGTGCCTACGTGATGGGCGAACGGGCGCACGACGACGCCACCGACGACGAGATCGCCGAGATGGCGCGGCTCACCCAGCAGGCGCTGGAGGCCGGGGCCGTCGGCTTTTCCACGTCACGCACGATGCTGCACCGCTCGAAGCACGGCCTGATCCCGGGAACGCGCGCCCCGATCGACGAGCTGATGGCGATCGGCGACGCGGTCGGCGACGCCGGCCATGGCGTGTTCCAACTGATCGACGACGGGTCGCCGGTCGGCGAGGTCGGCGAGTACATGGACGAGATCGCCCGCCGCAGCGGAGCGACCGTCACCTACTCGCTCGCCCAGTCGGGGCAGGACCCGGTCGCGTATCGCGCCGCGCTCGAACGTGCCGCTGGCGCGCAGGCCGCCGGACTGAACGTCGTGCCGCAGGTGGCCTGTCGTCCCACGGGGATGATGTTCGGCCTGCAGTCGTCGCTGCATCCCTTCATCACCCATCCCACGTACCGACGCCTCAGCACACTGCCGCTCGCCGACCGGGTCGCCGAGCTCAGCACTCCCGAGACTCGGGCTGCGTTGCTCGCCGAGGAGCCGCAAACCGGGAGCCCGGTCGCCAAGTTCCTGATGTCTCGATGGGACCGGATCTTCCCGCTCGGCGACCCGCCGGATTACGAGCCCGGCCCCGAGACGAGTGTGGCCGCGGTCGCCGAACGCGAGGGACGGTCTCCCGAGGAGGTTGCGCTCGACTGGATGCTCGAACGTGACGGCACCGCATTCCTGTTCGCTCCGCTCGCCAGTTACGAGGAGACGAACCTGGACGCCGTCCGCGAGATGATGTTGCATCCGAACGCGGTGCTCGGTCTGAGCGACGGCGGGGCGCACTGTGGGTTGATCTGCGACGTCAGCATGCCGACGACGCTGCTGACCCACTGGCTCCGAGACCGCACCCGCGGCGACCTGGTCCCGATCGAGCAGCTCGTCCGTCTCCAGACCGGGCGCACCGCCGAGGTGTACGGCTTCGCCGACCGCGGCACGCTCGAGATCGGCAAGCGCGCCGACATCAACCTCGTCGATCTCGATGCGCTCACCCTGCACGCACCGGAGATGATTTTCGACCTTCCCGCCCAGGGACGCCGCCTCGTTCAGCGGGTCGACGGATACCGGGCCACGTTCGTCGCCGGCGTGCAGACCTACGCCGACGGGGAGCACACGGGCGCGACGCCCGGTCGGCTGGTGCGCTTCGGCCAGACCGTCAGCTGACAGGTCAGCGGGGGCCCTGGCCGTCGTCGACCTTGATCACCGTGCCCGTCACGACCTCCGAGGCGGGCGAACAGAGGTAGAGCAGCGTCGAGTCGAGCTGTGCAGGGTCACCCATCCGCTTGCGTGGGAAGAACTTGGTGATGTCGCCCATCCGGTCGACCATCCCGTCCATCATCTCGGACGAGAACGCGCCAGGAGCGATTCCGTTGACGTTGATGCCGTACCGAGCCCATTCGACCGCCAGGACCTCCGTCATCCGCGCGATCGCGGCCTTACTGATCGAATACAGCGCGGCGCCGTTGCCCGAGTAGTTGTAGGCACCGATGCTCGCGATGTTGACCATGCGGCCGGGGAGCTCGGCAGCGATCAGGCGGCGGGCGACCTCACAGGAGAGGATGTAGGGGCCGCGAAGGTTGGTGTCGAGCACCTGGTCGATCAGCTCGATCGACATCTTGTGCGCTCGTTGGGCGTCGGGAATGCCGGCGTTGTTGACGAGGATCGTGACCGTCCCAACGACCTCCTCCGCTTCGGCGACCGCTCCGATGATGCTCTCGTGGTCTTCCATGTCGAGCGCGATCGGATGGACGGCTCCACCGTTCGACGAAATGAGCGCGGCGAGCTCGTCGAGGCGGTGTCGCCGCCGCCCCGTCGGCACCACCGTCGCACCCGCGGCAGCGAGGGCTTGGCTGAACCGCCACCCCAATCCGGAGGTGGCGCCCGTGACGAGCGCCACCTGGCCGCTGAGGTCGAACGAGACGTTGGGAAGTGGATAGTCGCTCACCCGACGGGAACGTAGCCACTCTGAACCGTCGGGCTCGGCTCGGGAGACTTCTGGTTCGCCATGATGGTGGTGTGCAGCGGGTCTCGGTCGTCGGTAACTCGGGTTCGGGCAAGACCCAGCTCGCGCGCCGAATTGCCGCAGCGCTCGACGTTGCCTACGTCGAACTCGACGCGATCCATCACCTTCCAGGATGGCAACCGATCGATCCCGACGAGTTCCTTGCCCAGATCGAGGCAATTGCGGCACGTGAACAGTGGGTGATCGACGGCAACTATCGGGTGGCCGTGGTGGACGGCCCTGTATGGGAGCGTGCCGACACGGTCGTCTGGCTCGATCTGCCACGGTCGAGGATCATGCGACAGGTCATCGGGCGCACCCTGCGCCGAACGATTCGGCGCGAGGAGCTCTGGAACGGCAACCGCGAACCTCTGCGGAACCTCTCTTCATGGGATCCGAACAAATCGATCATCCGCTGGTCGTGGACACAGCACTCGAAGTACCTCGACCGCTTCACCGAAGCGATGTCGTCGCCCCGTTTCGATCACATCGACTTCGTGCGCCTGAGCTCCCACGACGAGGCGGAACGTCTGGTCCAGCGCCTCGGGAGCGAGGGACCGACGCCGTCGGGCTCGACGGCGTCGGGCGCACGGTGATCGGCCGCCCCCGACCACGTCCCCGCGCGTCACGCGGCATCAGACGTCGCCCATCGAACCGACATACGCCGACAGGACGGGCTGTCCGCCGAGGTGGCAGTAGAGCACCCGCGATCCGGCGGGAATCCCGCCGGAGCGGATCATGCCGATCAGGCCCGCCATCGATTTGCCCTCATACACCGGGTCGGTGAGCATGCCCTCGGTCCGCGCGGCCAGGTGGATGGCGTCGACGGTCTGTTGGTCCGGGATGCCGTACGCCGGCCCTTCGTATCCGGGCGCCACCGTGATCTCGTCGGACCGCAGAGCACGGCCGAGCCCGATCGCCGATGCCGTGTTCGTGGCGATGCGGGTGACCTGGTCGATCGTCTTGTCGAGAGTCGCCGATGCGTCGATCCCGATCACGCGCCGATCGTCGCGATCCTCGAGCGCGAACCCCGCGATCATGCCGGCGTGGCTCGACCCGGTCACGGTGCAGACGACGATCGTGTCGAAGAACGTGTCGAGTTCCGCCTCCTGGGCCGCCACCTCGCGGGCCCAGTTCGCGAAGCCGAGCCCACCGAGCGGGTGATCGGAAGCACCGGCCGGGATGGCGTACGGCGTGCCGCCCGCCTCCTGGACCGATTCGAGGGCGCGCCTCCAGCTGTCACGAATGCCGATGTCGAACCCGGCCGGGTCGATTCGGATGTCGCCACCCATGATCCGTGTGAGTTGGATGTTGCCGACCTTGTCGTAGTTCGGGTCGGGCCATTCGACCCAGCCCTCCTGCACGGTGACGCACCCGAGCCCGAGGTACCGGGCGACCCCGGTCACCTGGCGGGTGTGGTTCGACTGGATGCCGCCGATGGACACGAGCGTGTCGCACCCGGTGTCGAGGGCTTCGGCGACGAGATACTCCAACTTGCGGACCTTGTTGCCACCGAACGCGATCCCCGAGTTGCAGTCCTCACGTTTCGCCCAGATCTCGACCTGACCACCGAGTGCCTCACTCAGTCGTCGGAGCGGATGGATCGGCGACGGTCCGAACAGCAGCGGTTCGCGACGGAAGTCCTCGATGCTCATCGCCGCACCATACGCGCCGCTTCGTCCACTGCGCTCAGCGGTGAAGGGGGCAGATCGCGTTCGAGAACACGCGCAGCGGATGTGCTCGCTGTCCGCTGAGGTGGTGCGCCAGGCCGTCGACGTCGCAGTCGCCGTCGACGAGGAACACGTCCTTGGCCACCCCGTCGACCGTCGAGATGCTCGCGGCCTCGACCGAGATGTCGTGTTCGGCAAACCACCTGCACACCGCCGACAGGAGCCCGATGCGATCAGGGGCAGTGACACGCACGACCGACCTGCCGTCGCCTTCACCGGTGACGACGACGTCGGCCCGTCCGCTCGGCACGAAACTCATCGGCGCCGTCCCGCCGCTCGCCGATGCCCGCAACCGGTCGCCGATGAGCTCCCACTGGTGCTCGTCGAGTCCGGCATCGCAGCGAACCGTCAGCGCATGCATGGCCGACTCGTCGCCGGCCCAGGTCATCGCCGACGCGAAGACGACCGATGCGCCCACGCCGGCGATGATCGCTGCGGTGTCCGCGAGGAGGCCCGACCGGTCGCGCGCCACCACGGTGAGCCGGTACATGTTCGGTGCCTTCATGGGGCGAGCGACAGCGCGCACCTCGTTCTTGCGCAGCTTCGGGTGACACAGGGCGAGGTCACCGGCCAGCACGGCCGGAGGAGCGCTGAGCACCCACAGCGGCGAAGCTCCGGCGAGCAGTCGGCGTGTCACCGCCGGCGACAGGGTCGTCTCGCGCAACAGTGCCCGCAACCGCGACGTGCTTGTGGTGGCGACCTGCTCGTAGTGCTGGGTCTTCTGGACCTGCACCACATTGTCGAGCACCTGTCCGAACACGTCCGGCCGGGCGAGCAGCCACGAATGACCACCCGCGACCACCTGCCCGTCGGATCCGAACGTCGAGCAGAAGGTGTCGAAGGCAGACATCGGGATGACCCCGTCCCCGTCGCTCCACAACACGAGCGTCGGGACGCCGCGTTCGGCCACGGCGGCCATCTCTGCGGAGAGATCGGCGGTCATCGCGACGCGCGCTGCATCGGCCATCGCCACCGGGTCACGCAGAACGTTGCCGACGAAGATCCGCGGGATCAGCCGAGCCGTCGCTCCCGACGAGTTCGGCAGGACGAACTGCACCAGCGGCTCGAGGACGTTGCGCGGTCGGACGTCGCCGACACGTGACAGCAGATTGCCCACGAACACTCGCGGATCACCGACCGAGTTGACCGCGACGAGGTATCGAGCCCGGTCGGGATGGTCGTGCACGAACTTGGTGGCAACTCCCCCGCCAAAGCTGTGCCCGAGAACCACCATGGGGTCGGTCACCCCGACCGCCTCGACGAACGCGTTGACCCACGCCGCATACTCGGTGATGTTGCGCCGGGCGAACGGAAGTGCTGCCGTGCCGCCGAACCCGGGCAGCGACGGTGCGATCACTCGGCATCCGCGGGCGGTCAGACGACGCAGAGATCGTTGGTAGGCCCGGTGATCGAGGCCCCATCCGTGGAGGAAGAGCACCGGCAAGCCACGACCTCCCGACGAATAGGAGGCGGGCCGACCGTCGACCTCGATCTGCTTCGTGACCATCTGATCGACGTGCCAGCGCGATCGAGCGTTCGCCGGAAGGTCGGTGATGACCCGAGCACCTGCGGCCGTCGCCTGTGCGCTCATCGCACGACCTCTGATGCTCGGCTTTCCGTTGCACTGCGCCGGTTCCCCACCCCGCCGACCCTATGGATCGCGTGATTGCGGGCCTTGAACGGACGATGAACACCGTGAGAAGAAGTCAGTGTGATGAACTCACTGCTGGTAACCCTCGACGACACCCTCCGGCCGCACTGCGGCATCATCGGGCGAGAGCCCGGCTTCGCGACGTGCCCGGCGCTGGCGCAGCAGGTCCCAGCACTGGTCGAGCGCGACTTCGAGCTCGCTCATCCGGCGTCGGTCCTCGTCGCTCGCGAATTCTCCCTTGTGTTCGGCGTTCAGCCGGTGCTCGTCCTCGACCAGCTGGTGGATTCGTCGGACGATCTCGTCATCGTTCATGTGATCTCCTCAGGTTGCGCCCATGTTCGCAGACCTCGAGCGTCACGGGTGCCATCGCAGCGAATCGAGGCGGACGAGCTTCGAACGGTTTCGGGACAGCGGCGGCGAGTCGATACGGTCCGACGTCATGCGACTCAATGCCGTTCGACGCGGATCAGGACCACCCCTCGTCTTCATCCATGGCCTCGGAATGTCCGCCGTCTCGTGGAACGCCTGCATGGATCTCCTCGACGACCGCTTCACCGTGGTGGCGATCGATCTTCTCGGACACGGCCAGTCGCCCGTCCCCGAGGACCCCGCCGAATACACCCGTGATCGGGCGCTCGACGACATCGACGACGTGCTCAGCGAGCTCCTCGCCGACGTCCAGACGCCGGCGGTGTTGGTCGGTCACTCTCTCGGCGGGTACCTGGCATTGGCGTTCGCAGCCACACGACCTGATGCGACACGAGGGATCGTCGTGATCAACACCGGTCCGGGCTACCGCGACCCGGTCAAGCGCGAGGAGTGGAACGAGCGCTCGAAGCGGAATGCACATCGCTTCGGTGTGCCCGAACAGGTGACGACGCTGAACTTGCAGGAGGACTCCGTCGTCATGGATCGGCTCGCTCAGATGACGACGCCGACCCTCGTCCTCGCCGGTGGCGACGACCGACCCGAGTACACGGGTGCCGGCGAGTACCTGCAACGGAAGATGCCCGATGCCCGGCTCGTCGTCATCGATGGTGGAGGCCACTCGATGCACGAGGACTCTCATGCGAGCGAGGTCGCCGACATCGTCGGCGCGTTCGTCGACGGCCTGCCCGCATAGGGCGACCGTCCCGTCGTCGGCGACCGTCGTTCAGGTGTCGTGGTCGTGCGCGACGAGCGCCTTGACGACTTCCTTGGCGTTCGACCACCCGATCCGGTTACCTTCGAGCTCGATCTTCTCGCCCGTCGGCATGTCTTCGAGGATCAGGACCCGAACGTTCAGTCGCGACTTCACGGTGACCTCGAGGTGCTCACGCTCGAAGGCGTAGATCAGACGGACGTCTCCCTTGCGGATCTCGTCCGCCTGTGCGCCAGGGCTGCGCCCTGCGGTCGGCTCGAACACATAGACGCGCGTCGGGCTCACTGCGACCAGCCAGCGAAAGACCCCGTCCTCGCCGCTCGCTGCGTTGCCGGCGAGGGCACCGACGCCGAGACCGATCGCATCGCCCAGCCCGCCTCCGATCAAGTTGCCGACGGAGGAGCCGGCACCTGCCCCCATCATCACCTTCAGCGTCGCGCCGCGAGCTTGGAAGACGCCAGCGGTGATGATCTCATCGTCGACAGCGTGAGCCGCGACTTCTTGGGGTGTGTGTGCCATTTCGTGTTCCTTTCAGGGACCGCCCGGATGATCGAACATTGTGGCAGATCGGCTCGGTCGTGGAAACCGGTCAACCGCCCGACGTCGATGGTCCCACGAGGCGGTAGCCGATCTGCCATCGCACGCCCATCGTCTGGTTCACTGACCGGCAGATCGTCGACCGGTGAGCTTTGGACGAATGAGTCGTGTCCACAGGAACCAGCCGACCGCAGCCACGATCACGACGATCACGAGCCACTGGAGCACTGCGACGTAGTCACCGAGTTCTTCCCAGCGCTCGCCGAGCAGAGCGCCACCACCGATGAGGGCGAAGTTCCACACGAGGCTGCCGGCGATGGTCGCGAGCGTGAATCGCACGATCGGCATGCGCCGGAATCCCGCGGGGACCGACACGATCGACCGGATCAGCGGGACGCATCGGCCGAACAACACGGCGTAGGTCGACCGCCGGTCGAACCACTCCTCGGCGCGCACCAGATCTGATTCCTTGACACCGAACCACCGGCCGTAATTGGCGATGAACCGGTGCAGACGTTCCGGGCCGATCGCGGCCGAGATGCCGTAGAGGATCCACGCGCCGATGAGCGATCCGATGGTTGCCGCGAGCACCATGCCGAGGAAGTTGGCGTCACCTTGGCCTGCCACGAAGCCGGCCAGCGGGAGGATCAGCTCGGATGGGATCGGCGGGAACACACTCTCCAGCGCGACCAGGAACGCGACGCCGATGTATCCGAGCCGGTCAACGATGTCAGTGACCCACTCGGTCATGTCGTGTTCTCCTTCGCCATTCGCAGCATCACCTCGCGCGCCGGGACTCGACGCGCAAGGTGATAGAGGCTACGCGGAGGTCGCGGAACTCGTCGCCGGCGTGGAATCCTCGCTGACGTCGAGGCCGCCGGTCGCCCGCTTCGAGTAGGCGATCGAGATGATCAGGACCACCAGCGACACGCCGGCGATGACCAGTGCGGCTGGCTTCGGCGTGGACACGATCACGTTGTCGTCGTCGATCTCCGACAGGGCGATGATCGCCGGCAGGATCAACAGCGACACCAGGTTCATCACCTTGATCAGCGGGTTGAGCGCCGGGCCTGCGGTGTCCTTGAACGGATCACCGACGGTGTCGCCGATGACCGCAGCCTTGTGCGACTCGGAGCCTTTGCCGCCCTCGTGCCCGTCCTCGATGTACTTCTTGGCATTGTCCCAGGCTCCACCTGAGTTGGAGAGGTAGTTGGCCATCAGCTGGCCGGTGAGGATCACGGCCGCCAGGAACGCACCGAGGGCGACGTAGCCGATGCCGAAGCCGATGATCACCGGGGTGAGCACGGCGAGCAGCGCCGGGGTGACGAGTTCACGCAGCGACGCCTTGGTGCAGATGTCGATGACGGGGCCGTAGTCCGGCTTGCGCTCGCCGGACATGATCTTGCCGTCGGCGAACTGGTTGCGGACCTCCTGCACGACGACGCCGGCGGTGCGGCCGACGGCGCGGATGGCGAGCGCCGAGAACAGGAAGCTGATCGAGCCACCGATCAGGAGGCCGATGAAGACCTTCGGGTCGGCGACGTTGATCGGGATCGTGTCGAACACGCCGCGGGCGGTCTTGTTCAACGACTCGACGGTCTCGCTGCTGAGCGTCTCGCCCGCTGCGGTCTCGATGAAGCTGGCGAACAACGCCACCGAGGCGATGACGGCAGAACCGATGGCGAACCCCTTCGTGACGGCCTTGGTGGTGTTGCCGACGGCGTCGAGGCTGACCATGATCTTCTCGGCTTCACCGGAGAACTCGCCCGACATCTCGGCGATGCCCGCGGCATTGTCGGCCACCGGGCCGAACGTGTCCTCGGAGACGACCACGCCGGTGGTGGCGAGCATGCCCATGCCGGTGAGGGCGACCATGTAGAAGGAGAACTGCAGGTTGCCGCCGCCGAGGGCCATGGCGGAACCGATGGCGATGGCGATGGCGACGATCGCGTACACCGACGACTCCATGCCCAACGCCGTACCGGACAGCACGGTTGTGGCCGGACCGGTGCGGGTGGCTTCGGCGATCTCCTGCACCGGTCGGTGCTCGGTGCCGGTGAAGTACTCGGTCAGGCGGCTGACGGCCTGGGCCAGGATGAGGCCGATGACGACGGCACCGAGGCACTTCCAGCCGACGGTGCCCTTCACATACGCGAGCGACACGATCAGCGTGCCGATCAGCGTCAGCGAGCCGGCGACGAGGAAGCCCTTGTTGATCGGCTTGAGAGCGTTGGTCTCGCCCTCCTTGGCCTTCACGAAGAAGATGCCGATGATGGACGCGATGACGCCGATGGCGCGAGCGGCCAGCGGGAAGATGAGGCCGAGCGCCGGGTTGAGGTCGATGGCCTTGAACGCCGCGACGCCGAGGATGATCGAGGCGACCAGGGTGAC
>JANNNB010000375.1:0-13206 GCA_031398325.1 Actinomycetes bacterium | reverse complement strand
AGCACTGGTCGAGCTCGTCGAACGTGCGGGACACACGGCGGTGCTGGTGGCCCACCCCGACGAGGCCGCGGAGGAGCTGGCCCGCGGAACGTTCGATGCGCTGGTCGTGAACGCGCTGTGGTGGCGAATGGAGGCGGACGCCTACGCCGAGTGGCGCGATGAGTGGGCGTACCGCACACCTGGCGAGACCCGCCGTGCGATCGCGACATTCGTCGGCGCGGGCGGGGGACTGTTGGCGAACCACACCGCTCCGATCTGCTTCGACGACTGGCCCGAGTGGGGCGACGTCGTCGGGGCGGGCTGGCGCTGGGGCATCTCGTCGCATCCGCCACGCGGCCCCGTCGCCGCACGGGTGGTCGGCGATCATCCCGTCGTCGACGGCTTGCCCGCCGAGTTCACCGTCATGGACGAGGTGTACGGCGACATGCAGGTGCGTGACGATGTCGAGGTGCTGGTCGTGGCGAAGCGCACCCCCGACGACGCCGACCAACCGGTGATCTGGGCCCATCGGTACGGCGCCGGTCGCGTCGTGTTCGACGGGTTCGGCCACGACGCCGACACGATCACCCACCCGGTCAACGGCGCCCTGCTCGCTGCCGGGTTGGCCTACGTACTCCAGGAGATCTGATGCGGCCGATCCAGAACATGTCGGTGCTCGTCACCGGAGGAGGCTCCGGTATCGGTGAAGGCATCGCGCGGCACTTCTGCGCGGCGGGGGCGTTCGTCACGATCTCGGGCCGTCGGGCCGGCAAGGTGATCGACGTCGCTGCCTCGATCGGAGAGTCGTGTCGCGCCGTGGTGGGTGACGTCACGTCGGACGCCGATCGCCGCCTCATGATCGAAGAATCGCTCGACCACGGTGGTGGCCGCATGGACGTGCTCGTGAACAACGCCGGCAACATGTACCGCGGTCCGCTCGCCGAACTCGACGAAGTGCAACTGAAGGACGTGTTCGACTCGAACGTCGTCTCCGCCATGATGATGTCGCAGCTGGCGTTGCCGTACCTCGTCGAGCGATCGGGCGCGATCGTGTTCATCGGATCGGTGCACTCGCAACGGGCCTTCCCCGGTGCCTCGCCCTACGCCGCGACGAAGGGTGCGATCGAGACACTCACCGGGGTGCTCGCAGCCGAGCTCGGCCCACAGGGTGTGCGCGTGTCGTGCGTGCGGCCGGGCGGCGTCTTCACCGAGATCAACCAGCGGGCCGGACTCTTCGACGACGAGACCGCTCGGGCGCGGCTCGAATCGCTCGCGCCGGCGCACGCGCTCGGCAGGGTCGGCACCGTCGAAGAGGTCGCCGAAGCCGTCGAGTACCTGGCCCGTGCCGAGTGGACCACGGGGAACGTCCTGACCGTGGACGGTGGACTCGGACTCGGCGTCACGAACGCCTGAACGATTGCCCGAACGATTGACCGAACGAATGCGTACACGAAGGCCTGAGGGGGAGCAGTGAGTACCGAACCGACGATCCACACGATCACCAGCTACGAGGAGGCCAAGGAGGTCTACCGCTGCAAGGAGCTGCGCCAGGCGCTGTACGACGCGGGAGAGGTGATCATGGCCGACGTGCTGGTCAATCTCCATGCGGCCGACCATCGCGATCGACGTCGCCTCGAGAACCGGCTGTTCCGTCGCGAGACGGTCGAGGCGTACGAGCGCGAGCTCTTCCCGCCGATCATCGACGAGACGCTCGCTCCCGATCTCGCGGCCGGTCGCACGGAGCTGGTCGACTTCGGTCATCGACTGATGATGAACCTGGCCGCGCTCACCGCGGGGGTCGATCGACCGCTCGGCACCATCGACGAGACCCGCCGTCTGTACGACTATCTGATGCGCTTCATCGAAGGAGCCACGCTCGCCCACTACACCGGTGATCGCGAGGCGAAACGAGCCGAGATCGAGGGCAAGGTGAACGAGTTCGACGTCGAGTTCGTCACGCCGTCGCTGCGTCGCCGGGAGGCGATCCTCGCCGACGGTGGTGACCTGCCCAAGGACGTGCTGAGTGTGCTCCTCGCCAACGAGGACAGCCTGCACCTGCCGCACGACGTGGTCGTGCGCGAGGTGGCGTTCTACCTGTTGGCGGGCGCCCACACGTCGGCCACTGCGTTGACGCGGGTGATGCACAACGTGTTCATGTGGCTCGACTCGCACCCGGAGGATGCCGAGCTCGTGCGCACCGACCGGCTCTTCGTGCAGCGCTGCACGCACGAGACCATCCGTCTGCAGCCGTCCTCACCGGTGGGGATGCGGTGGGCGCTCGACGACATCGACTTGAAGTCCGGTCGGTCGATCGCCAAGGGCGACAAGGTCGTGCTCGATCTGCTCAGCATCAATCGTGACGAGACCGTCTTCGGTGCCGACGCCGACGATTTCGATCCACACCGCGTCACACCCGACGGCGTGCCGCCCTGGGGTCTGTCCTTCGGATCGGGCATGCACGCATGCATCGGCCAGGATCTCGCCGCCGGCCTGATCGGCCGACCCGATGGGAACTCAGCCGAGGAGCCCGACAGTCAGATCTTCGGGCTCGTCCCCGAGGCCGTGCAGATCCTGTTCGACCACGGCATTCGTCCCGACCCGGACGATCCGCCGGAGATGGATGCCTCGACCACTCGCCCGTACTTCGGGCGCTATCCGGTGCTGTTGTCGTGACCGAGTGCGCGCCGCGCACTGTCATGGAGCATCGCCGCCCGGGTGGGGGCGTCGAACCGTGCGGTCATCAGGTCGCTCTGCACCTCGACGCTGACGACGGCGTCGTGGGGAAGGGCAGCGATCAGATCGTTGAGCGGCAACGCCCCCGTCCCGGGCGAGAGTCGGTCGTGTCGAGCCTCGTGCAGCAGGTCGGCGGGCGCAACTGCGGGTGCATCGCAGAGCTGCAACCATCCGAACACGCCGGCGTCGAGGATCGCCGACATCTCGTCGGCGCCTGCGCCCACGCGGACATGATGGAGTGCGTCGACGATCACGACGCAGCCGGCCTCGACCGCCGCGCCGATGGCGCCGAGCGGCTCGCTCGGCGTCGTCCATGCCATGTACTCGAGCGCCGGAACGATGCCCGCCCGGCGACAGCGCTCGGCGACACGGACCAGGTGGCGCAACGTTTCGGTCGCATCGGTGAGATCCGACACCATGAGCAGATGACCGGCGCCCAATTCGGCCGATGCGTCGATCAGACGTTCCGGGTCGAGCGAGACGGCCGTGATGCGGTGGACCTCGGCGTCGTGCAGGACGAGTCCGGCGGCGTCGAGGGCGTCGCGCGTCGCAGCAACGTCGGTCACGGCGTGCTCTCCCGACAGCCGCAAGCCGACCCCGTCGAACCCGGCGGCACCCGCCGCCTCGATGAGTTCGAGGGCCGTGACGTCGAGCATCGACCCCGCCGCCAACATCACGCGGTGCGCAGGGGCTGGCGGTCCGACGTCGCTCACGGGTGCCGATCCTGCCATCCCATGATGGTGGTCCCATGATCGACGTGCACGCCCACGTGGTGTTGGGCGGGGTGATGGGGTGTGCCGGGCACTACGGACCCGAACTCGGTGTCGGGGCGGAAGGGCGGCCTCGTTTTCGCGTGGGCGACTACGTGCTCGACGGGGTCGACTACGCCAACTCGCCGTTCATGGACGTCGACAAGCGTCTGACGCTGAACGACCACCTCGGCATCGATCTCCAGGTGCTGTCACCGAATCCGCTCACGTACTTCCACCACATCGAGGCCGATCTCGCCGCCAACTTCTGTCGCTGGCACAACGACGAACTCGCCACGGTCGTCGCGGCGCATCCCACCCGTCTCGCTGGGTTCGCCCAACTCCCGATGCAGGACGTCGACGCGTCGACGCAGGAACTGCGACGGGCCGTCGAAGGTTGCGGGCTGCTCGGCGCGTACATCGGCACCGACTTCGGCACGGATCTCGACGACCCGGCGCTCGACGTCCTCTGGTCGGCGGCGGTGGAGCTCGACGTTCCCGTCTTCATCCATCCCGCACCGGCAGGCATCGACGGGCCACTGCGTGATCGCCGCATTCGCAAGTACGACCTCGATCTCTCGCTCGGGTTCCTCTACGAAGAGACCCTCGCCGTCGCCTGCCTGATCTTCGGCGGCGTCCTCGACCGACACCCGGATCTCGACATCTGCCTGTCGCATGGAGGTGGCGCGGCGGCGTTCATGGTCGGGCGGCTCGATCACCAGGGGCGCAGTCGACCCTGGGCGCGTGACCACCCGGTGGATTTCGTCGGCGGACTCGGGCGGCTCTGGTTCGACCAGCACGTCCACGACGACGACGCGCTCGAACTACTGACTCGCAAGGTCGGCCGCGACCGACTGGTGGTCGGCACCAACCTCGCCGGCTGGGACGCCCCGCGAGATCGGGCCGACATCCACTTCGACGAGCAGTACGACGCGAACGCGAGAGCCCTCCTACGGCTCGACCGAGAAGCGTGATCCCGCTGTCGTCGAGCCCGTTGTCGAAGCGTCGTCAGGGTTCTAGCGACGAGTGGGTCGACGCGCTACATTCACCACGGGCGAGGGGTAGGCCCGAGCCATCCTGAGGGGGAGACACATGACCACCGGTAAACGACAGACCACGCGGCGAACGCTCGCCGCGCTCGCCGTGTGCGGGCTCGTGTTCGCGGCATGCGGGAGCGACGACGACTCGTCGGGCGACTCCACGGGCGACACGACGGCCGGCACGGCAGCACCTGCCGATTCGTCCGCACCCGCCGATACGACCGCCACGTCCGAGGGTGGAGCGGCACCTGCGGACGGCCTCGCCGCCGCACAAGCCCGCGTCGACGCGTTCCGTCAGCCCGTCGCCGAGCTCCCGGTCAGCGAGCCGGTGGCGGTGGAGTCCGGCAAGAAGCTGTTCTACGTGCAGTGCGGCGTGTCCGCGTGCTCGGAGATCGACGTCGGGATCCAGGCTGCGGCCGAAGCCGCCGGTTGGGAGTACGAGACGGCATCCCACCAGGACACCCCCGAGACCGTGGCATCGGCATTCGATGCGGCGATCGCCGCCGAAGCCGACGTCGTCATGACGAGCGGGAACCCGCGTGAATGGTTCGCCTCGCAGCTCGCCACGCTCGAAGAGCAGGGCGTTCCGGTCGTCGCCTGGTCACTGCCGGAGGGCTACGAGCCCGGCGACGGCATCGACGTCAACCTGTTGACGAACGACGACTACTACTTCTACGGCGTGCTCATGGCCGACTACGCGGCGACCACGTCGGAGACCGGGAACATCCTGTTCGTCGGTCTTCCGACGTTTCCCGTGCTCTCGACCGTGCAGCAGGGCTTCGAGGACGAGATCGCGGTGGCGTGTCCCGACTGCACCGTCGAGATCACCGAAGTCGCCGTGACCGACCTGGGCACCAACCTGCCCGGGATGATCGTGTCGGCGCTGCAGGCGAACCCCGAACTCGACATGATCGTCTACGCCTTCGGCGGGATGCTGTTCGGTGTGCCGGACGCCATCAATGCTGCCGGTCTCACCGGGCAGGCGTCGGCGATCTCACAGGCCGGTGGTCCGATGAACTTCAGCTTCATCGCTGCCGGTGACCATCAGGTCGCCGAGGTCGGACTCGCCTCCGAGCTGCTGGGGTGGCGAGCCGTCGACGCCGCCGCACGGATCATGGCCGGGGAAGGCCCCGGACGCGCCGCGACCCCGGCCGAGGCGACCATCGAAGGGCACCCCGACATCCTGTCGAGCGGCATGCCGCTGCAGATCCTCGAGGCGGACTCCATCACCGATCCGACCGCGTTGTGGGTCGGCGTCGAGGGATTCCAGGATCAGTTCACCGCCCTGTGGGCCGGCTGATCGAGACCTGACGAACACACACAGTGCAGCGATGTCACTGACGTCGAGCCGGGTGGAGCCGGGCCAGACCCTGCTCCACCCGGTCGCCGACGCGACCCCGGTTCTCGACCCGACCCTGGTGCTCGACGTCGTCCAGCTGTCGAAGACGTACCCCGGCCAGCGTGCGCTGGCCGACGCGCACATCCAGGTCGCGCCGGGCGAGGTGCATGCCCTCGTGGGGCAGAACGGCTCGGGGAAGTCGACGCTCATCAAGCTGCTCGGCGGGTACGTCCAGGCAGATCACGGAAGCGAGGTGCGCCTCGGTGGTGAGGAGGTGGATCTGTGGCACCTTTCGGGCACGCAGCGTGACCGGATCCGAATCGTGCACCAGGATCTCGGCCTCGTGCCGACGCTGTCGACGGTGGAGAACCTCGGCCTCGGACGCGGCTACGACCGCGGCTTCGCCGGCCGGATCCTCTGGCGGCGTGAGGTCGAGCGGGCGCAGGAACTGTTGCTCCGCTTCGGGCTGGCACCCGATGTGCGCCAGCCCGTCGCCACGCTGTCGGCCGCCGAGCGCGCCGCAGTCGCCATCGTTCGGGCCCTGCAGGACTGGGACACGACGCAGTCGGGCCTTCTCGTGCTCGACGAACCGACCGCATCGTTGAATCGTGGCGAGGTCGACGCACTGTTTCGCGAGGTCCGTCGGGTGGCCGGGCTGGGCGCTGGGGTGCTCTTCGTGAGCCACGTGCTCGACGAGGTGCTCGGCCTGGCCGATCGCGTGACCGTGCTTCGCGACGGGGCGGTCGTCGCTGCAGGAGTTCCTGTCGGTGAACTCGACGAAGCCCGCCTCGTCGAGCTGATCGTCGGACGCTCCGTCGACGACCTGTATCCGCACCGGCGCAGTCATGCGGGCCGACCTGCGCTCGAGGCCGAGATGGTGTTCGGGGTGACGCTGCGCGGCGTGAGCCTCCGCCTCCACCAGGGCGAGGTGTTGGGTGTCGCCGGCCTGGTCGGATCGGGACGCGAGGAGATCGCCAGTGCGCTCGCCGGTGCCACACCGCGGTTCGCCGGCAAGGTGCTCGTCCACAAGCGCAAGGTGTTCGCTTCGCCACGAGACTCGATCAGAGCGCGCGTGGCATTCGTCCCCGCCGACCGCAAGGGCCAGGGACTCGACCCCCAGGACCGGCTCGCCGAACACATCGTGCTGCCGCGCCTCGGCCCGGTGGAGGGACGCGTTCGGCTCCACCGGCGCGCGATGCGCGCTGACGCGGCCGCCTGGGTGGAGCGACTCGACGTGCGACCGCCGCTGCTCGATCGCCGGATGGAGAAGTTCAGCGGTGGCAACCAGCAGAAGGCGGTGCTCGCCCGTTGGCTGCGCACCGATCCGCTCGTGCTGCTGCTCGACGAGCCGACGCAGGGCGTCGACGTCGGGGCCAAGGCGGCGATCTATACCCAGATCGCCGAGGCCGCTCGCGAGGGGGTGGGCGTGCTGATCGCATCGTCGGATGCCGACGAACTCGTTCACCTCTGCGATCGTGTCCTCGTGATGCGATCCGGCACGGTGGGCATCGAACTCGAGGGGTCGTCGCTGACGGCAGAACGCGTCGTCGCGGAGACACTCGGAGCCACGTCGCACCGCAAACAGGCCAAGACGCACCGCGAGCCGATCACGTTCAAAGTGATCCGCGACGACGATGAGGTCGCGACGGTCGACGAGCGTCCGGCCCCCGACACGACCGCTCTGCCGGCCGCATCGCCGGTACGCGGTGGACGATTCTCGGCGCTCCTGCGCTCGGCGCGCGACCGCATGACTCGCCGTGGCGGCGGGACCGTGCAGGACAGGTCATGAGGGACAGGTCGTGAGGGACAGGTCGTGAGGGTCGATGAGGAGACCGGGACGGTCACGCACCGGACCGTGCTCAAGAAGAACAAGCTGACCCGCAAGCACAAAGTGGTCGACGAGCGGATCGACAGGACCAAGTCGATCGACAGCCGCTTCGACACGCGACGGTCGCCACTGAAGTGGAAGACGTTCAGCCCGCGCAACATCGGGGTCGTCTACCTCTATGGACTCATCTGGGTCGTGTTCTCCCTGTGGGTACCGAACACGTGGCTGACGTGGCTCACCCACCGGTCGGTGATGAACCAGAACGCGATCCTCGTCGTCGTCGCGCTGGGTCTGCTCGTTCCGCTCGCTGCAGGTGTGTTCGACCTGTCGATCGCCGGCACCATCTCGGCGTCGGCGGTGATGGTCTCGTGGGCGATGGTCGAAGCGGGGTGGTCCGTCCCGGTGGCCATCGGCTCGGCACTGCTGCTCGGGTTCATCGTCGGGAACATCAACGGCTTCCTGGTGGTGAAGATCCACATCGACTCGTTCATCGCCACGCTCGGCATGGGATCGGTGCTCGCAGCGTTCGCCGTGTGGCGCTCCAACAACCGCTCGATCCTCGGCTTCCCCGAGTCGTTCACCTCGCTCGCGACCGAGTTCGCCTGGGGCCTCAACAAGACCGTGATCGTGGCGCTCGTGTTGGCGGTCGCCCTGTGGTTCGTGCTCGAACACACCGCTGTCGGGCGTTACCTGTTCGCCACCGGCGGCGCCCGCGAGGCCGCCCGCCTCGCCGGCGTGCAGACCGACCGCTATCTGTGGGGTTCGCTCGTCACGTCGGCCACGTTCGCATCGCTGGGCGGCGTCCTCGTGGCGATGCAGTTCGGCTCGACCCAGGCCCAGTCGGGAGCCCCGTATCTGTTGCCCGCCTTCGCCGCCGCCTTCCTCGGTTCGACCCAGTTCAAGAAGCGGTTCAACGTCTGGGGCACGGTGTTCGCCGTGCTCGTCCTGCAGTCGGGCGTCAAGGGCCTCCAGCTGGCCGGCGTCGGAACCACGTGGATCGAGTCGCTGTTCTTCGGCGTCGCGCTGATCGTCGCCGTCGGGTTCTCGTCGTACCGCAAGCGGGTGCACGGCGGTGAGCGGCGTTGGTGGCGCCGAGAGGAGAGCGGGCCCGACCAGTTCCTCGGCAAGCTGCTCGGCTGGGGCGCCCCGAAGACCGAACAGTCCAGAGCGAACGCGGAGGAGTGGTGGTTCGACCCGGAGGATTCCGAGGGTCACCACATCAAGCCGACATGAGTGAGCCGAGATGGTGATCCGAGATGAGTGAGACAGAAGGAGTCGAACGATGAGCCTCGTCGGGGCGCGCGTGCTGCGCAAGGAAGACCCTCGCCTGCTCGCAGGACGGGGCACGTTCGTCGACGACCTCTCTCCGGCCAGGTGCCTGTTCGCGGAGTTCGTGATGTCGACTGAGGCGCACGCCCGGATCACCTCGATCGACGTGCGGGCCGCGCTGAAGCTCGACGGTGTGGTCGCCGTGTACACGGCGGAGGACTTCGTCGACTACCCCGACCTGCCCGGTGGGCTGCCCGACCTCGAACGTCCGGTGCTGGCGCGCAACATCGTCCGTTTCGCCGGCGAACCCGTCGCCATCGTCGTGGCGGAGGACCGCTACATCGCTGCCGATGCCCTGAGCCTCGTCGAGATCGAGTACGAACGGCTGCCGGTGATGACGACCATCACCGCCGCCACCGCCGACGGTGCGACGCCGCTGTTCCCACGCCACGGGTCGAACATCGCCACGGTCGTGCCGATGCTCGACGACCTCGAGAAGGAGATGGACAAGGCCGACGGCCGAGTTCACCTGCACCTCGTCAACCAGCGCTGTGCAGCGGTGCCGATCGAGCCGTTGGCGTGCCTGGCCGACTGGCACCCGGACGGCCTCACCCTGTGGGCGACGTTCCAGGCGCCGCATCATCTCCGCAACTATCTCGCCAGCTGGCTCGACATCGCCCAGACGAGCTGTCGGGTGGTCGCTCCCGACGTCGGCGGCGGGTTCGGCTCGAAGATCGTCTGGTATCCCGAGCTGTTCGTCGCGCCCCTGCTGTCGAAGTGGCTGGGCCGACCCGTCAAGTTCGCTCAGACGCGATCCGAGGCCATGGTGCAGATGGCGGCAGGGCGCGACCAGGAACACGACATCGACGTCGGGTACGACCGCGACGGCACGATTCGTGCGCTTCGTCTCGTCGTCACCCAGAACCTCGGCGCCTACCCCGACCCCACCGGTCTCGGCCTCGCTGTGCTCACCACGTGGATGGCGGCCGGCGCGTATCGGATCCCCAAGGTCGCCACGTCGTTTCGAACCGTCACCACCAACACCACGCCAGCTGCTGCGTACCGGGGAGCCGGCCGGCCGGAGGCCGCGTACTCGATCGAACGAATCGTCGACCTGGTGGCTCGTCGGACGGGACTCGATCCGGCCGAGGTGCGGCGACGCAACTTCGTCCCACCGTCTGCGTTCCCGTACGAGACGCACAACGAAGCGGTGGTCTACGACTCGGCCGACTTCCCGGCGTCGCTCGACGAATGTTTGCGGTTGGTCGACTACGACGGTGTTCGCCGGGAGCAGGCGGCGCGCCAGGGTGATCTGAGCAAGCCACTGCTCGGTGTCGGGCTCTCCTGCTGGCTCGAGATCGCCGGCTTCGGACCGAACGGGTCGCTCGAGGGTTTCGGCCACCTCGCGTCCTGGGAGTCGGCGCAGGTGCGCATCCAACCCGACGGTTCGGCGATCGTGTTCGCCGGGTCGTCGCCGCACGGGCAGGGCCACGAGACCACATTCGCCCAGATCGCGAGCGACGAACTCGGCATCGCCTTCGACAAGATCCAGGTGCGGACCGGCGACACGGCCACGGTCCTGCAGGGCGTCGGCACCATGGGGTCACGAGGCGTGCCGACGAGCGGTTCGGCCGTGAAGCTCGCGTCGGCCAAGGTGCTCGACCGGGCCAAGAAGATCGCCGCTCATCTGCTCGAGGCGAGCGAGCACGATCTCGAAGTGGCGGATGACGCGTTCAACGTGAAGGGTTCGCCAGGCAAGAAGGTCGGCTGGAACGACGTTGCCTGGGCCTCGTTCCAACCGCTGCGCCTGCCACCTGAACTCCAGGTCGGTTCGCTCGAGGAGCGGCTGTTCCACGAGTCGCCGAACTTCTCGTACCCGTCCGGCTCGTACGCGTGCGTGGTCGAGATCGATCGTGAGACCGGCGAGGTGACGATCATCAAGATGGTGCTCGTCGACGACTGCGGAACGGTGATCAACCCGTTGCTCGCAGAGGGACAGGTGCACGGGGGTGTCGCCCAGGGGATCGCACAGGCGCTGTACGAAGCGGTTGCGTACGACGTCGACAGCGGCCAGCCCATCACGTCCAACCTGATGGACTACCTCGTCCCGTCAGCTGCGGATCTTCCCGAGTTCATCGCGGGCCGAACCACCACGCTGAGCCCGAACAACCCACTCGGCGCCAAGGGCATCGGCGAGTCCGGAGCCGTCGGGGCGCCCCCGGCGGTGGTCAACGCAGTGGTTGATGCGCTGTCGGGGTTCGGGGTGGAACATGTCGACATGCCGGTCACACCGGAAAAGGTGTGGGCGTTGATGCACGGCACTGCCGTGCCAGGAGGTGCCTCGTGACCAATGATCCGCTGTACGCCGGTGTCAAGTCGCCGACCCGACGCATGGAGGTGACCGTGACGGTGAACGGTGCCCGGTCGACCCGTACCGTCGACGCCCGCATGCTGCTCGTCCACTTCCTGCGCGAGGAGGAGCGGCTGACGGGTACCCATGTCGGATGCGACACGTCGAACTGTGGTGCGTGCACCGTGCTGATCGACGGCCTGTCGGCCAAGAGCTGCACCGTTCTCGCTGTCCAGATCGACGGCGGCGAGGTGACGACGATCGAAGGACTCAGCGGCCCCTATGACGGGTTCACGGCGGTGCAGGAGGGCTTCCGGCAGTGTCACGGCCTGCAGTGCGGGTACTGCACACCGGGCATGGTGATGGCGGTGACCGGACTGCTCGACGAGCATCCTGACCCGTCGCCGCAGCAGATCCGTGAAGGGCTCGAGGGCAATCTCTGCCGCTGCACGGGTTACCAGATGATCGTCGATTCCGTCCGCTGGGCTGCCGAGCACCCGACGGTCTGAGCGACCGAGTTCGCCGACGTCAGAGATCGACGTCAGAGATCGACGTCAGAGATCGACGTCAGAGATCGACATCGACCCCGTCGAGTCGCAGCGCGATTGCCCCGCTCGGGCACTGACGAGCGATCCGGAGCAGCGTCGCGTCGTCGGGCTGTGCCGTCTCGCGGTCGATGGCGGCGATCTCGTCGGCGTCGAACACGAAGAACCCGGTGGCGCTCGCGACGCACTTGCCCGAGCTCACGCATTCGTCTTCGTTCAACACGACCTCGTACGTCATGACACCTCCTTCATACTGCGTTCGCGGCCCATCCGCCGTCGACGTAGAGCACTGCACCGGTGATGTAGGAGGCGCGCGCAGAGAGCAGGAACTCGACGACCTCGGCGATCTCTTCTGGCTCGCCGATGCGGCCGAGCGGGACTCGGCCCGTCAGCCACGCGAGTTGCTCGGGGTCGCTCAGGCGCTCCTCGGCCATCGGTGTGCGGATCGGCCCCGGTGCGACCGAGTTGGCCCGCACACCGAGCGGCGCTCCCTCGAGTGCCGCAGCCCGCGTCAGCGCGACGATGCCACCCTTCGACGCGACGTAGTGAGCCTGGTTCGGCACTGCGATCGAGGCGTTCACCGACGCGACGGTGACGATCGATCCCGGCATGCCCGTCGGTTCGATGGCGCGCAGGAACGCCCGGATAGCCAGCCATGTGCCGGTGAGGTTGACCCGCAAGTGGCGTTCCCACGCCTCGAGCGATGTGTCGGTGATCATCCCTCGCTCGCGGATGCCGGCGCACGTCACGAGGCCGTCGACGTGCCCGATGGACCGCATCAGGTCGTCCCACGCCGCTTCATCGGTGGTGTCCAGTGCGATCACCGCGTCGTCGTCGTTGCCTCCGGAGCGGCCGTCGCCGCGCAGATCGGTACGGATGACGGTCCACCCGTACCGCTCGAGCACGTCGCAGCACGATGCGCCGATCCCCGACGCCGCTCCCGTCACCACTACCCGCCCCATCGCCAGATCTTCGCGCGTCGGCCCACGTCGGGGTGGACTCGGGGTGGACTCGTCGTCAGTCTCCTGACGACGTACCATCGCGACGATGGTCGAGAGGGGTTGCTCATGACATCGATCCACATCCGCAGCGCGACGCTGATCGACGGCAACGGCGGTCCGCCCGTGCCCGGCACCGACGTGCTGACCAGTGCCGACGAGATCGTCGCCGTCGGGCCCGGCGACTCGGTCGCTGCCCGTGTCCCCGCTGGGGCCGAGGTCATCGACGGTGTCGGGTGCACGGTGATGCCCGGCCTGATCGATGCCCACTGCCACATCACGTTCGACGACGTCCAGTCGAACGACGAACTGTTCTTCCATCGCCAGCCCGCCACTGCGGCGCTGATGACGATCTTCAACCTGCCCAAGCTGCTGA
>JANNNB010000360.1:0-2010 GCA_031398325.1 Actinomycetes bacterium | reverse complement strand
AGTCCGCGACGCCGGGGGTGAAGTCCTGATCGGTGGCCGACTCCCACACCACGTGGCCACCGACATCATCTCGCACATCGAAACACAGGAGGTCCCATCATGAGACGCAGAGGAATCGGTCGGCCGGCACAGCCGAGTCTGGTCAACACCGCAGCGAGAACAGCCGTGGTCGTCGGCACCGCCAGCGCCGTCAGCGGCAAGGCGGCGTCGAACCAGGCGGCCAAGGCGCAGCAGTCGGCGCCCGCCACGGCCGCCGCGCAACCGCCGCCCTACGCGGCGGCCGGCCCCGCCGCGGCCCCGGCGTTGTCCGACGAGGTCTACGACCAGCTCAAGAAGCTGGGCGAACTCCGAGAGGCCGGCATCCTGACGGACGGCGAGTTCCAAGCGAAGAAGACCCAAATCCTGGGACTCTGATTCGACGACTCCTGTTCTGAGCATCCCCCTGTCTCAGAACAGGAGTCGCTTGAGTACGGCGATGCCGGCGGCGCATCCGAACGCCAGCAGTGCGAGACGCAGGCTGCGCCCCGGCGACGACTCCCCTCGCCGCGACTCGGCAGCAACGAGCAGTGCAAGAAGTGCCCCTGCGGTGAGACGACCGGCGAGCAACTTCACGTCGTTGGGCACGATGAGCACCACGAGACTCGCCGACGCGGCTGTGACGGACGGCATGAGCAAATGAGCCGTCAGGTACTCGACGGTCGAGTGGTTCGCGTGCGAATCGCGCACCAGTTGGATCGCGATCGTGGCGGCGAACCAGTGCGCGAGTGCGAGTCCGACCGTCGAGATCCAGATCAACGCGACGAGTTCGCCCGACTTCTGGGCGGCATAGTCGTCGCCGGCAGTAAGCGCCGCGAACAGCGTGACGCACGTGTAGAAACCCATCGTGACGGCTTCGCGGCGCAGCGCGCTGTCCTCGCCGACGGCTCCCACGGTTTGGCGGAACGACTGACGACGAGGCATCGACTGCCGACGATCGCGCAACCCGGCGCCATGCGCATCACCCCGACAGGGATGAGGGCGCTCCGGATCACCCGGACCGGGGTGATGCGGCTCGGTCCGAAGAGGACTGGACTGTCATTGTCCGTGATCGATCTCGAAGGAGCCTCTGCATGCCGAACGGCGGACCGAACATCGTGGTGATCTCAGGCGACGACGTCGGGGTTTACGAACCTCAGTTGCTGCACTCGGCGCGACAGAAGGCGGGCAGCACGGCCGATGAGCTCTCCAAGCTCGCCGCACTGGAGGCACAAGGCGTGATCACCGACTCGGAGTACGAACAGCAGAAGGCGAAGCTGCTCGGCTGAACGCCCGGCCATCCGAGTGATTCGGCGATTCCTGCGCTCCCTTCCCTCGCGCCGCGACGTGACTGCCGGCGTCGTGCTCGGTGTCCAGTCGGTGCCCGACGGTCTGGCCACCGGCCTGTTGGCAGGGCTCAACCCATCGGCCGGGCTGTACGGCTACATGGTGGGAACGGCGACCGGCGCGCTGGTGACCAGCTCGACCTTCATGGCCGTGCAGGGCACCGGGGCGATGGCGATGGTGATCGCCGACGTCCCCGGTCTCAGCGAAACCAACGCGCCCCGGGCGTTGGTGACGCTGTCGTTGCTGACGGGCGCGGTCATGCTCGTCGCAGGTCTGCTGCGACTCGGCTCGGTCCTGCGCTTCGTCTCCAACGCCGTGATGGTGGGCTTCATCAACGCCGTCGGCGTCAACATCGTGCTGGGTCAGCTCGCCAACCTGACCGGCTACAGCGCCGACGGCGCCAACCGTGTCGTGAGGGCCGTGAACACCCTGGTGCGGCCGGACCGCATGAACGTACCGACCTTGGCGGTCGGCCTCGCCACGATCGCGATCATTGTCCTGCTCGGCCGTACCCGGCTCGGTGCGATGGGTCTCGTGATCGCCGTGATGGTCACCTCGGCGGCGGCATATATCGGGGGCTGGGAACAGGTGGCGACGCTCGGCGATCTGGGCATCGCGCTCGACTCGCTGCCGTCGTTCGAACTCCCG
>JANNNB010000338.1:0-1741 GCA_031398325.1 Actinomycetes bacterium | reverse complement strand
GTCGTCGGCCCGTCGTCGAAGGTCAGCGCGATCACCTTGGAATCGGCGTTGACGCTCCACCACAGGCTGACGTGCCCCAGTCGCTCGCCTGCGTTGACGCTGGCCGAGAAGTTGCCTGTCAGCCGGTACTCGCCGTTGTGGACGCCGACGAAGTACGAGCCGACCGGCAGCGACGAGCCCAGCACACCGGCACCCCCGATGCCCAGTCGCTTCAACAACGTCCGTCTGTCCACGAATGCTGAGCCTATGAGGGACGCGTCTGGCTATGAGGGAAGGGTTCTGGTTTCGTTGAGTTCGGACGCGAGCGAATCGAGCGCATCCACCTCTCGCCGCATCAGCGCCTGCAGCCGCGCCGGGCTCAGCAGGCCCTGTGTGGAGAGGTGTTGCAGCAGCTCGTCGAATGCGGCGTCGGGTCGATCACACAACCGACGGAGCGCGATTTCCAGTGCGGCCACCGGGTCGTGGTCGTAGCTGCTCAGCAACGCCTCGACGTCTCGCTTCGACAGCCGCTGAGACGGCTTCGGTGAGGTCATGCGGTCTGCGTGTGTGTTCGTTCCTGCACTGCGTGAGGTGCGCCGTGCTCGACCAGCAACTCGAAGAACGGATCGGCCGAGAATGCCTCGGGGCCTTTCACGCCGGCGTCCTTCCAGGTTCCGAGAGCGATCAATTCGGCGGCCACGACCGGATGTACCGCGGTCTGCCAGACCACCGCCTGGTGACCGAACTCGCGCATCGTCCACTCGTTGTCGACGATCTGGTAGAGGTACGTCTCGCGCGGTCGACCGTCCAATCCCAGCCCTCGCACCAACGATCCGCCACACGTGCGACCCTTCATGCGGTCGCCCAGTTCGGCCGGGTTCGGCAGCACCGCAGCAACGACATCTCGGGGCGACACTTCGACACCGCGCACCATGACAGGTCGGGTGCTGTCCAGACCCAGCTTGCGCAGCGTTCTGAGGATCTCGAGGAACTCGTCGCCCAGGCCGTACTTGAAGGTCACGCGGCCGACGTCGATCCATCGCGGCATCAGGATGACTTCCTCGTGCTCCACGTTGACGCAGCCGAGCGGGCCGATGCCTTCGGGGAAGACGAAGGTCTCGGGCTCGCTGAACGGCTCGGTCGTGAACCATCCGCGATCGCGTTCGTACACGATGGGTGGGTTCAAGCATTCTTCGATGGTGGTCCAGATGGAGAACGTGGGAGCGAACGCGAAGCCCTCGATCACCAGATCGCTGCCGTCGCGTACGCCGATCTCGTCGATGCGACTGAACATGTGGTCGGCCGCGTATCGAGCGGCGACATCGGAGAAGCCTGGCTCCACACCCATGCCGACCAGTGCCAGCTGCCCGCGTTCCAGCCATTGGTCGCTGACCGCGAATTGGGCATCGCCCAGAATGACGCCGGTCTGGTGATACGGATCGGTGGGATGGGGAACGGACATGTGCATGGCCATGTCCAGGTAGTGGCAGCCGGCCTCGAACGCGGCGTCGAAGATGGGCGGGTTCAGACGGGGGTCGCAGGCATTGACGATCAGATCGGCGCGGGCAGTGCGCGCCAGTTCGACGATGTCTGCGGGGTCGGAGGCATCGACGCGAGTGGAGGTGACACGTGGCGATCGGGCTTTGGCTGCGGCGCGTGCCGCACGATCGCCGTCGAGGTCGGCAACGACGAACTGCTCGAAGATGCCACGCCGAGCGGCGTTGGACGCGAATGCGGCCCCGACTCCGCCCGAACCAACCAC
>JANNNB010000251.1:0-30710 GCA_031398325.1 Actinomycetes bacterium | reverse complement strand
GATCTTCAGGCGCAGATGGCCGGCCCCAAGGGTGGTCTCGGAAATCTCGGCGGACCGCAGTCGTTCACGGGGGAGTTCGAACTGCGCGATGCTCCGCCGATCGTGCTGCACAACATCGACACGCCGACGATCTGCGCGCTCAACGGCGGCGCCGCCGGCTACGGACTCGATCTCGCCCTGGGGTGTGACATACGCATCGCGGCAGACACGGCCAAATTGAATCCGGGTTTCGCGAAGCGCGGCATCCTCCCGGAGAGCGGTGGGACGTGGCTGCTACCGCGCATGGTGGGCTACGCCAAGGCGGCGGAGATCGCATTCTCGGGCCGCACGCTCACCGCCGACGAGGCGCTCGAGCTCGGCTTGGTCAACCGCGTCGTTCCGCTCGGCGAGCTGGCGAAGCAGGCCGGCGAACTCGCCGCCGAGATCGCGGCGAACGCGCCGCTCGCCGTGCGGGCGATCAAGCGGATGATGCGGGCCGCCGAGACCGAGACGTTCGAGCAGAACGTTCACCATGTGTTCCTCCAGCTGCTCCCGCTCCTTCGCACCGAGGACTTCACCGAGGGTGTCACGGCGTTCATGGAGAAGCGGCAGCCCGAGTTCCACGGTCGCTGATCAACGGTGGGTGACCAGCCGGAGGTCTCCCTCCTCGATGGGTTGGCGACCACGCGCGCGATCCGCCGGTACACGTCCGACCCGATTCCCGACGACGATCTCGCCTCGATCCTCTGGCACGCCGGTCGGGCACCATCCGGATCGAACCGTCAGCCGTTCCGGTTCCTCGTGCTGCGCGACGGCCCACGCGCCATCACCGCGAAAGCGTTGCTGGGCCGTTCGTTCCGCGAGGGCTGGAACGCGAAGCGTGTCGGGGACGGCTACCGCCCGTCACGGTTCGCCGATTCGATGCAGCACTACGTCGACCACTTCGAACAGATTCCTGTCGTCGTGTTGGTGTGCCTGGTGCGCTACCGCGCCCCGTCGCCGTACGAGGGAGCCTCGGTGTACCCGGCCTGTCAGAACCTGCTGCTCGCTGCTCGCGCCCTCGGCTACGGCGGCGCGCTGACCATGTGGCACCACGGCGTCGAGACCGAACTGCGAGAGCTTCTCGAGATCCCTGACGGTGTCGTGATGTCCGCGTGCATCACCCTCGGCGTGCCGGTGGGAAACCACGGACCGCTCAAGCGCAAGCCGGTGGGCGAGGTCACCTTCGACGACACCTGGGGCCGGTCGCCCGACTGGGTCTAACGTCCGCGCATGGCATTCGTCGCAGGGATCGACTCGTCAACCCAGTCGACCAAGGTCGAGATCCGAGAACTCGAAACGGGACGGATCGTCGGGCGCGGATCTTCGCCGCACACGGTGGTCACGCCGCCGGTGAGCGAGCAGGTGCCGGACGATTGGTGGGCGGCCTTGAGCGCCGCGTACTCGACGGCGGTGGCCGAGGCCGGGCTCGCGGAGGTCGGCGCGATCGCTGCGGTGAGCGTCGCTGGCCAGCAGCACGGCATGGTCGCACTCGATGGTGCCGCCCAGCCCGTCCACCCGGCGAAACTCTGGAACGACACCGAATCGGCCGCGGACGCCGAATGGTTGATCCGACAGTTGGGTGGGGGCGAGTTCGGCCGGCAGGCCTTCGTCGACGCCGTCGGTCTCGTCCCGGTTGCCGCCTTCACCATCACGAAACTCTCCTGGCTGCACCGCAGTCACCCGGCCGCGTGGAACCGGATGGCGCGCGTCCTCCTGCCGCACGACTACCTGACGTTCCGCATGACGGGTCGATTCACGACCGATCGTGGGGATGCGTCGGGGACCGGATACTGGTCGGCCGCCAGCGGGACCTACCGCGACGACCTCCTCGCGCTCGTCGACTCCGAGCGGGACTGGAGCGACGTCGTTCCCGAGGTGCTCGGCGCGATGGCCATCGCGGGGGAGTGGAACGGGGCGATCGTGGCACCAGGGACCGGCGACAACATGGCCGCCGCGATGGGGGTCGGCCTCGGGACCGGCGATGCTGTGATCTCCGCCGGAACGTCCGGGACGGCATTCGCCGTGTGCGAGTCGCCGGCCGCCGACCCTTCCGGCGAGGTCGCCGGCTTCGCCGATGCCACCGGCCGGTTCCTCCCGCTCGTGTGCACGTTGAACGCAGCCAAGGTCGTCGACGCGATGGCCAGACTGCTCGGCGTCGACCATGCGGGCTTCGACGAACTGGCACTCGCCGCGCCGGAACGTGCTCGTCCGACGTTGCTGCCGTATTTCGACGGCGAGCGCACACCGAATCGGCCGGACGCGACCGGCATGCTGCGCGGTCTGCGTACCGACGTGAGCCGGCAGGACCTGGCCCGCGCCACCCTCGAGGGCGTCGCGTGCGGCCTGGTCGACGCACTCGACTCCCTCCGATCACACGCGACCGTCGACGGTCGCGTGATGCTGGTCGGTGGCCTCGCACAGAGTGTGGCCTTCCGCCGGGTCCTCGCCGGACTCGTCGACCTACCGATCGTGGTCAGCGATGCGGACCAAGCCGTGGCGTCGGGTGCGGCGGTGCAGGCTGCGGCCGTGCTCGAACAGGTCGAGCCAACCGTCATCCAAACCCGTTGGGGACTGGGCGATGGCGTCGTGGTCGCCGACCCGCTGGAGGCGGGCAATCTCCGCGAGCGCTACGCGGAGCTGCGCTCGCTCGACTCGTGACGGATCCGTTCGCCGCACTCGGCCTCCCACCGGATGCCGACGAACAGCAGGTGCGGGCGGCCCGCCGCCGGCTCGCGAAGGGCCAACATCCGGATGTCGGCGGGGACGGCGGCGACATGGCCGAGCTCAACGAGATCACCGAGCGGGCGTTGCGGGCGATCACCGACAACTCGGCGGCGGTGACGTCTCCGGACCGACCGCCCCACAGTCAGCCCGGGACGCCGGCCGAGCAGCCAACGTCCGGCGACTCGTCGGCGCCGCGACCGTCCGTGGGGCGTGTCACCACGGATGTACCGTCGTTCACGGTCGAGGCGCTCCCTGCCGAGACCTTCGAGGCCTTGCTGGTCGTCGCGTCGTGGATCGGCGAAGTGCTCGACGACGACCCGCCCTATCGCCTCGAGGTGTTCCTGCGTGAGCCGATCGAGTGCTGGTGCGGCCTCGAACTCGTCCCCGATGCCGGAGCGTCGACGGTCAGCCTGGAGGTTGCCTCGGTCGGGGGTGGGCCGGCACCGGACATCGACGCGGTGCGCGACGTGTGGATCGCCCACCTGAACCAGCTCGACTGGGAGTGACACCGACCGGTCCAGGGTCTCATCACCGGGCGACCCCGAGGGCGGCCTCGATCGGCCGCGCCACGATCCCGAGCCGCTCGGCCTGGCTCGAGTCGAGAACGACACGGAGCGGTCGTGACGCGTCGAGACCGAGTTCGGCGGCGTTAGCGACGGGCACCGCGCGTTCGTCCAGGCCGAGGTGGCGGGCGAAGCAGGCAGCGAGGTCGGCCCGGGTGAGCGTTTCGGGGCCGGCGACGTGGAGAGGCCCCGTCACGTCGGACAGATCGGTGACGAGGCGGACGATGGCCCGTGCGAGGTCGTCGGCGTGGATCGGGCAGCGGAGTTCGTCGTCGAAGAAGCACATCGTCGACCGCCCGCCGATCGCGTCGGCGACGTCGCGTTGGATCGCTGCGAGATCCCGGTCGCCGTACAGCAACGATGTCCGCACGATGACCGCCCCGGTGAATTCGGCCACCGCATCCTCGGCAGCGGCCTTCGACCGCCCGTAGTCGTGCGCCGGGCACGGCCGATCCAGTTCCGTCCACGGCGCCAGCCG
The DNA here is from genome assembly GCA_031398325.1 of Actinomycetes bacterium. Classification (GTDB taxonomy): domain Bacteria; phylum Actinomycetota; class Acidimicrobiia; order Acidimicrobiales; family Ilumatobacteraceae; genus Sva-07. Next base: position 26,924 of record JANNNB010000251.1, on the reverse strand, counting down.
GTCGCCGAACACCACGTCGGTCGACAGGTGCACGAGACGTACCCCCGAATCGGCGCATGCACGGGCGATGTTCGCCGACCCGTCGACGTTCGTGTCCCAATCGGGCTTGCGGTATGCCGTGTGGATCACAGCGTCCGGTTCGAACGCAGCGAACGCCCTCGACACGCCACCTACGTCACGCACGTCGAGATCGCCACTCGTGGGGCTCGCTACGTCGTGGCGGTCCCCGATCTGCCGGACCAGATGGCGACCAAGGAACCCGCTGCCGCCCGTGACGAGAATTCGCATGCCGGTTCGGTGTCAGCGCCCGGCCCGCGGCGCAGCGGCTTTGGTCAATCGGTCGCGAATCGCGTGGCCGAGGCCGACCGGTGGTGGCATGACGGCGATGATCGTCGACGCCCCCGTTTCATCGGCTCGACGGAGGTCGGCGTAGAGCGACCGCGCCGCTGTGGGTAGATCGCCGGCGAGATCGAGCACGACCGAGTCTGACCGCCGCGACGACTCGTCCATCGCTTCGGTGAGCGAGTCGACCAGCAGCACCTGGCCGTGCGGGGCGTAGTGGGAATCGAGCATGCCGCTCGCTCGTGCGGGTCCATCGGCCGCGGCGAGCTCCGACGACAGGAGCTCGCTGACGTCCTCCGGGCTGATGCCGCCGGCGCGCAGGATCTGCGGTGCACCGCTGCAGAAGTCGACGATCGTGCTCTCCACCCCGACGTCACACGGCCCGCCGTCGAGCACGACGTCGCGGGCCGGATCGAGGTACTCGGCGAGGTCGTCGATCACATGGCCCGCCCTGGTGGGACTGACGTCACCGAACCGGTTCGCCGACGGCGCAGCGAGTCCCGTGCCGGTGAGCCGGATGAGTTCGAGCGTCATCGGATGAGCCGGAACGCGCAGACCGACCGTGTCGCGCCCGCCGGTGACCGCATCGGGCACGAGCGGGGAGCGGGGCACGATGATCGTGAGGGGGCCGGGCCACGACAACGCGGCGAGCCGCTGCGCATCGTGCGGAGCATCGCTCGACCAACGATCGAGATCGTCGACACTCCCGATGTGGACGATCAGCGGATGGCCGAGCGGGCGTCCCTTCACGGTGAAGATGCGCCCGACGGCCACTGGATTGGTCGCGTCGGCGGCGAGTCCGTACACCGTCTCGGTCGGGATGGCGACCAGCGCGCCGTTGGCGATGGCCCACGCGGCACGCTCGACATCGGTCGTCGGTTCGATCTCGGCACGTGCCACGGGAACCGACGCCGTCAGATCGCGTCGAGGAATTCGAGGGCCGCGTCGAAGAAGCCGAACGAGTCAGGTGTCGCGAAGTGGTCGACGTTCTTCAGCGTCTGGCAGCGTCCATCGGGGAACGAGGCTGCCAGCTCGTCGCCGGGGTGGGCGAAGTCGCGATCGCCGACCACGACCAGCACCGGGCATGTCACGCGTGCCAGTTCCTCGGGGGTCGGAATCGGTGACGGCGGCCGGTTCATGACCGCCCGCAGCGCGTCGAGATCGTTCCCCGGCTGCTGCGCGTACTGCACGAAGAGCCGCACGATGTTGTCCAGCTCGGCCGGATCGTCACCCGCAGCGATGCGGTCGAGCCCGTCGGCGATCAGCTTCGACCCACTCTGGTCCGGTGCGAGGATGTTCGCGCCGACCCCTGCCAACACCAACCGGTTGAACCGCCCCGGCTCGGCGATCGCCAGCCGGAGCAGGGTCATCGCACCGAGCGAGAAGCCGATCGCATCGACCGGCCCGTCCGGCAGTGATTCCACGACGCGCTCGGTCAGATCGTGGTATGCATCGGGTTCGTGTGGTTTGGGGGCGTCGCCGTGGCCCAGCAGGTCGATCCCGATCACCTCCAGGCCGGCGTCGTCGAGCAGAGCGGTGAATCCGTTGCGCTGCCACGTGGAGGCGAACGAGCCTCCCCAACCGTGGACGAGCACCACCGGAGCAGAGGAAGTGGTCATCGAGCCGACAGGCTACGCCGTAGCCTGCTCTCGCCAGAACGGCAGCGGACCCACGCTGCGATGCAAAGGGAACCACGATGAGATTGCTCCACCCCCACGCCGGATACGACCTGACCTACAGCGACGTGTTCATGGTCCCGAGCCTGTCCGACGTGCCGTCGCGCATGAGCGTCGATCTCACGACCCCCGACGGCATCGGCACGACCATCCCGCTCGTGGTGTCGAACATGACGGCGGTCGCCGGTCGTCGCATGGCCGAGACGGTGGCCCGCCGAGGGGGCATTGCGATCCTGCCGCAGGACATCCCGGTCGACGTCGTGGGGCGTGTGATCCGCTATGTCAAGGGCTGCCACCCGGTGTTCGAGACGCCGATCACCCTCGGCCCCGATGCCACGATCGGCGACGCCTTGTCGCTCATCCACAAGCGCGCCCACGGGGCCGTGGTGGTCGTCGAGGACGGCATCCCCGTCGGTCTGTTCACCGAGAAGGACGGCGAAGGCGTCGACCGCTTCACCCAACTCGGCAACGTGATGAGCACCAACCTGCACCGGCTCGCGCCCGACGTCGATCCGGCGTCGGCGTTCGAAGAGCTCGGCGAGAAGCGACTGCGCGTCGCTCCGGTGCTCGACGGAGACGGTCGGTTGATCGGCGTCATCACCCGCAAGGGGGCGTTGCGTTCCACCATCTACCGGCCAGCTGTCGACGCGGCCGGTCACCTCCTCATCGGCGCCGCGGTCGGCATCAATGGTGACCCGGCCGTGCGGGCGAAGGAACTGGCCGGGTTCGGGGCCGACGTCCTGGTGATCGACACGGCACACGGCCACCAGACCCGGACGCTGCACGCGATCGAGGCGGTCCGGGCCGAGCTCCCCGAGGTGAAGATCGTGGCGGGCAACGTCGTCACGGCTGACGGGACCCGTCAGCTGATCGAGGCCGGAGCCGACGTCGTCAAGGTGGGTGTCGGGCCGGGCGCGATGTGCACGACCCGCATGATGACCGGCGTCGGCCGACCGCAGTTCTCGGCGGTCGTCGAGTGCGCCGACGAGGCGAATCGGCTCGGCCGGCACGTCTGGGCCGACGGGGGAGTGCGCTTTCCGCGAGACGTGGCGCTCGCGCTCGCCGGCGGGGCGGCGAACGTGATGTTCGGTTCGTGGCTCGCCGGCACCTACGAGTCGGCCGCCGACACGATGCGGGACCTGGACGGGCGCTTGTACAAGGAGAGCTTCGGGATGGCGTCGAACCGTGCGGTCAAGGATCGCACCCGCAGCGACGACGGGTTCGAGCGGGCTCGCAAGGAGCTGTTCGAGGAGGGCATCAGCACGTCGCGGATGTATCTCGATCCGGAGCGCCCGAGCGTCGAGGACATCATCGACCAGATCGTCGCCGGGCTCCGTTCTTCGTGCACCTACGCGGGTGCGTCGACGATCAGCCAGTTCCACGAGCGCGCGGTCGTCGGGGTGCAGAGCACTGCCGGTTACGACGAGGGCCGTCCGCTCGGGGTGTCCTGGTGACCGGTTTGGCAGTGAACGCGCTCGTGATCGCCATCGATGGGCCTGCTGGAGCCGGCAAGAGCACCGTCGGGCGCGCTCTCGCCCGCCGTCTCGGGCTGGAGTATCTCGACACCGGAGCGATGTATCGAGCCGTCACCTTCGCGACACTGCGCCGCGGGCTCGATCCCACCGACGACGATGATGTGGCCAAGGTCTGCGAAGGTCTCGACCTCACCGTCGACGACACACACGTGACCGTCGACGGCGTCGATGCCACCGTCGAGATCCGCGGACGGGAGGTGACGGCTGCGGTCAGCGCGGTCGCCGCGAACAGCCGGGTCCGCAGTGAGCTCGTGAGGCGGCAACGTGAATGGGTCGCCGAGCGGGCGGGGGGCGTGGTCGAAGGGCGCGACATCGGCTCGGTGGTGTTCCCGGACGCCGCGCTCAAGCTCTACGTCACGGCGTCGCCACGGGTGCGCGCCGAACGACGAGTCGCGGAGATCGGCGGCAACGTCGACGAGGTCGAGGCGTCGATCATCGAGCGCGACCGGAAGGACTCATCGCGCGCCGACAGTCCGTTGACCGAAGCGGCTGGAGCCGTCGTTGTCGACACGAGTTCGATGTCGATCGACGAGGTGGTGGATCACCTGTTGGACATGGTGCCGTGAGCGCGAGCAACTTCGCCGGGCCGACCCGCTTCGAGCTCGTCGCCTACGCGGTCTTCCGGGCGGTTCTGTGCGGCTTCACGCGGGCGTTCACCAGGCTGACGATCGAGGGATCGGAGCATCTGCCGACGAGTGGTGCCTACGTGTTGGCGCCGGTGCACCGCAGTTACGTCGACACGCCGATCACGGCCTGCGTGACCCGGCGGCGCATCCGCTTCATGGGCAAGCAGGAGGTGTGGGAATCGCGGTGGGCCGGTTGGCTCGCCTCGACCCTCGGAGCGTTCCCGGTGGCGCGTGGCACGGCCGACCGCGAGGCCCTGAAGCGCAGCATCGCCACACTGGAAGGCGGGGAACCGCTGGTGCTCTTCCCGGAAGGCGAGCGCAAGGACGGGCCGATCGTGCAGCCATTGTTCGACGGCGCAGCCTTCGTCGCCGCGAAAGCAGGGGTACCGATCATCCCGATCGGGATCGGCGGTTCGGCCCGGGTGATGCCGCGCCGGGCGAAGATGATCCATCCGGCGAAGGTGTGTGTCGTCATCGGCGCTCCGATCTTCGCCGAGGTGGGCGAGTCGGGCCGTGCCTCACGCGCCGCGATCGCGGCCGGCACCGCCGAGCGGTCGGTCGAACTCCAGCGCATGTTCGACCAGGCCGAAGCCAAGTCCCTCGGACTTCCCCGACCGTCGACCACCTGACGACCCGGCGATGTCCGAACCGTCCGGAAGTCGGCCGGTTCGTACAGAAGCTGCGGCGGGGCGGGCTACGAGAGGAAGTGGGCGAGGGCGGCGGCGAGGTACGCGGGGTCGTCGGTGCCGCAGAGCTCGCGGGCGGAGTGCATCGACAGTTGTGGGATCCCGACGTCGACCGTCGCGATCCCGAGGCGTGTCGACGTGATCGGCCCGATCGTCGACCCGCACGGCATGTTGTTGCGCGACACGAACACCTGCCACGGCACGCCCGCGGCCACGCACGCCTGCTCGAACGCGGCTGCGGTCGTCGCTGAGGTGGCGTAGCGCTGGTTCGAATTGACCTTGATGGCGGGTCCCGCGTTCACGATTGGACGATGGCCGGGTTCGTGCCGCTCGGGATAGTTGGGGTGCACGGCGTGGGCGTTGTCGGCTGACACGCATTGCGACCCGGCGAGCGCGCGGATCCGGTCGCTCGCCGTTCCGCCGCGTGCCTCCACCAGTCGGTCGATCATGTGGTCGAGGAACGGCCCCGCGGCGCCGGAGCGGCTCGACGAGCCGACCTCCTCGTGGTCGTTCAACACGATCATCGCAACGTGGTCCGTCGGCTCGGCGGCGACCAGCGCCGTGGTCGCCGCCCAGCACGAGAGCTGATTGTCGAGCCGACCGGACGACAGGAGCGAACCGTCAGCACCGAGCACGGACGCGCCCTGCACGTCGTACAGCGACAGCTCCCACCAGGAGGGGGCCGTGTCGAGGCCCGCCCGGGCAGCGATCCACGACGCGAAGTCTCCGACGCTCGGAAATCCGACACCCCACACCGGGCTCAGGTGCTGCTGGGTGTCGAGGAGCAGACCGACGCCGTTGACGTCGCGGTCGAGGTGGACCGCGAGCTGGGGAACCCGCGCTACCGGCTCGGCCACGTTCACCAGGGTCGCGGTGCCATCGGCGGCGATCAACCGTCCGGCCACACCGAGGTCACGGTCGAGCCAGGAGTTGTTGAGGATTCCGCCGTAGACCTCGACCGCGAGCTGCTTCCACCCGAGGATCCCCGCATCGGGGCGCGGCTTGACCTTGAGACACGGGGAATCGGTGTGGCCGCCCACCAGCCGGAACGGCACCGCCGGATCCGACGAGCCATGTGGCAACCGCCACGCGATGATCGCGGCATCCCGAACGACGTATCCCGCCGCGGGAATCTCGTCCCAGGCCTCGTGCTCGTGGATCCGGTCGAAGCCGACGAGTCGATCGATCGTCGATTCGACCGCATGCCACGGCGACGGCGACGCGTCGAGGAAGTCGATCAGGTCATCCAGCGGTTCGGGTGCGTGGTGGCTCATGATCTCAGCTGTTCTGGAACAGACCCATCGGGAGGCCTGTGCCACGCAGGTGGCTGGTCTCGTTGACGGTGACGATCGACCGCTCGCCGCTCGAGGCTGCCGCGATCCGGTGGATGGACGTGTAGTTCGGATAGAAGAATCCGCGGGTCCCCTCATCCAGCCCGAGCACGTGGCCGAGGTACAGGTTGATCACGCCGCCGTGGCAGGCCGCGACCACCCGCTCGCCCGGGTGCCGCTCGATGATCGACTCGATCGAACCGATCGTGCGCTCGCGGAACTCGGTCTCGCTCTCATCCGAGTCCCAGGTACCGTCGCGCATCGCCACCCATCGCGGGTCGTTCGCGGCCTTCAATTCCTCGACCGGGATGTACTCCGGGCTGTTCTGGTCGAACTCCGCGATTCCGGCCTCGATCCTGACCTCCATCCCGCGAGCTGCCGCGAGTGGTGCGGCGGTCTGGCGCGCTCGCTGCAACGGACTCGAGTACACGGCATCGATCTGCTCGGATGAGAGATACTGGGCCAGATGCACTGCCTGCGCAAGTCCCGACTCCGAGAGCTCGGGGTCGGCCACACCCTCCTCCAACTCGCGTCTGATCGGGAGCCCGTGACGTACCAACAGCAGTTCCATTGTTCGATAGCCAATCAGATATGAGCCGCCGGACGAAGATCGTCGCGACACTCGGTCCGGCATGCGACGACCCCGACGTCCTGCGTAACCTGCTCGTGGCAGGTGTCGACGTGGTCCGGCTGAACCTCAGCCACGGCGCCGTGGAGGAGCACCTGCAACGCCTCGCCGCCGTGCGGGCCGCCGCGGACGAGATCGGCAAGCAGGTGGCGGTGCTCGCCGACCTCCCGGGGCCGAAGATCCGCACCGGCCACTTTCCCGAGGGTGGCGTGCAGCTGACCCCGGGGAGTCTGGTCATCCTCCGACCGGGCGACGGCCCCAGCGATGCGGTGTGCATCACGGTGCCGTACGCGACGCTGCTCGACGATCTCGTCGTCGGGAGTCGGGTGCAGCTCGGCGACGGCGCGATCTCGATGACCTGTGTCGCGATCGACGAGCACGGCGCCAGCGCACTGATCGAGACTGGCGGCCACGCCAATGGCCAGCCCGGCGTCCACCTGTCGTCGGAGACGCTGCGTCTCACGACGCCGACCCCTGAAGACCTCGTGCTCGCCGAGACGATGGCTGCGGTGGGCGTGGAGTACATCGCCGTGTCGTTCGTTCGCCAGGCGAGTGATGTCGACGAAGTTCGGGCGATCGTCGGCGATCGAGCGCAACTGGTCGCGAAGATCGAGACGCACACGGCGATCGACAACCTGCACGACGTGGTCGCAGCGTCCGATGCGATCATGGTGGCCCGCGGCGACCTCGGCATCGATTGCCCGATCGAGGACGTGCCACACCTGCAGAAGCGGGTCGTCCGGCACTGCGTCGAAACGGGAACGCCCGTCATCACTGCGACACAGATGCTCGAGTCGAGGATCTCGGCCCCGTCGCCGACTCGTGCCGAGGTCAGCGACATCGCGAACGCCGTCTTCGACGGCACCGACGCCGTGATGCTCTCCGGAGAGACCGCGATCGGCCGAGATCCCATCGGCGTGGTGCGAACCATGGCGCGAGTTGCGGCGCGCGCCGAATCGGAGGCGAGTTACCGACAGTGGGCGGCCCGTCTCGGCAGGGTGCAGCGCAGCGACGACCATCCCGGTCTGACCGCGATCGATCGGATCACGGCGGCGGTCACCCACGCAGCGTGGCAGGCCTCATTCGACGCGTCGGCAGCGGCGATTCTGTGCTGCACCCGGAGCGGGCGAACCGCTCGCGCCATGGGTCGGTTCCGGCCCCACGCGCGCATGGTCGGGCTCTCGCCCGACCCATCGGTCGTACGCTCGATGGCGCTGATCTGGGGTGTCGACCCGGTGCACGTCGACACCTATGAGTCGACCGACGAGATGGTGTGGTTCGCGGTCGAGACGGCCTTGGAGCAGGGGCTCATCGATCACGGCGACACCGTGTTGGTCCTGGCGGGGGCCCCATTGGGCGGCCGTCGGTTCGGACCGGGTAGGGGGACGGGACACGACGGCTTGATCGACACCTCGGATGCGGCGACCGACGTCATGCGCATCGTGCACGTCGAATGACGGATCGTCCCCAGAGCCAGGTCTGGTCGGAATCGAGCGGGCCGGCGGGATCACCGGCGATCGTGCTGGCGCACGGCTCGATGGACCGTTCGGCGGGCATGCTCCGGCTGAGTCGGCGACTGTCGGACCGATTCGAGGTGATCCGGTACGACCGGCGGGGGTACGGCCGCTCGGCCGATGTCGGGCCGCCGTTCACCGTTGCCGACAACGTCGACGACCTGGAAGGACTCGTCGAAGCGCGAACCGACGGTCGTGGGGTGCGGCTCGCGTTCGGCCACAGTTTCGGAGGCAACATCGTGCTCGCACTCGCCGCTCGGCGTCCTGACCTGATCGAGCGCGTCGCCGTCTACGAAACCCCCCTCTCCTGGGTCGACTGGTGGCCGACGGAGACAGCGGGTGGTGCCGCCCTCGGCGCCGGCGACGAAGCGGAAGCCGGTGAGGCCTTCATGCGGCGTCTCGTCGGTGACGACAAGTGGGAGCGGTTGCCGCCGTCGACGAGAGCAGCCCGTCGAGCCGAGGGCCCGGCGATGCTCGGGGAGCTCTCCGACCTGCGGCAACGGCCTGCATGGAGCGGGACCGAGGTTCGGCGACCGGTGCTCGCGCTGGTGGGGCAGCACGCCCGCCCGCACCATCGACAGGCGGTCGGTGTGCTCCCCTCGATGTTGCCGGACGCACGGATCGTCGAGATCGAGGGCGCCGGGCATTTCGGCCCGAACACCCACGCCGATGCCGTCAGCGCGGCGCTCGTCAGCTTCCTCGGGCGAGACGCAGCGACCGACGGCTGAACAGGTAACACGTCAACGACGCCGCCGCTGCGCATCCGGACAGTGCCGCCGTGCCGCCGATGCCGTATGCGCCGTAGAGCACCCCGCTGAGGATCGTGCCGCCGCCGCGGGCCAGGGTGCCGACCGCGTTGCCGATGGCGAGCGTGGCTCCCCGTGCCGCCGGCATGGCCTCGCTCGTCAACGACAACGACGTGACGAACCCGTACTCGAAGCCGAGCAGGAAGATGAGGAGGCCGCCGACACCGATCGCGACCTCGTCGCCTGCCAGGACCATGACGACCAGTCCGAGCCCGAGCGTCGCGAGCCCGGCCACGGTGCTGCGGAGCTTGCCGATCCGATCGGCGAACGCGACGATCGTGGTGCTCGCCAGCAGTTCGATCGCACCCAACGCCATGGCGATCACTCCGATGCCGCTCGTCGACACACCGAATGCATCGTCGAGCCAGCTCCCGGAGATGACGAAGACCGAGATTCCGGCGAGCGCCATCAGCGCCGATCCCGACACGACCAGCCAGGCGGTCGCGGTGAGCGGCGTCCGCTTCGCGAGGTCGCTCAACGCGCCGTCCGGGTGCTCGTCCGACCCGACACCGGTCGTCTCGATGCTTCGAAGCCCGTCGTTCGGCAGCTTCCACGCCACGACGAGTGCGGCGACTGCGGCGGCGATCGCCAATGCGACGAACGGCCCCCGCCAACCGAACTGATTGATCAGCGCGGCGATGATCGGAGCGCCGAGGAGCAGCGCCAGGGCCCAGGACATCTCGAAGACACCGAACGATCGGGCCCGCCAGCGGTAGGTGACCCGATGGCTGATCCACGTGTGGCCGGCCACGGTGTAGTTCGAGACGCCGAGAACGAGGACGACGAACGCAATGGCGAAGGTCGTCAATGATCCGCCGAGCGCGATGACCGACGAGATCGACACGAGCCCGAGCGACGAGACCATGACGAGCCGCTCGCGTCCACGGTCGAGGTGGTCGCCGACCGCCAGCGTCGACAAGCCGGCGAACTCGCTGACGCCGATCACGGTGGTCAGTTGGGTGGTGCTCACGCCGAACGCTCCCTCGAGCGTCGGCAGGAACGGCGGGATCCAACGCAACGCGGTGTTGGCCACTGCTTTGGCACCGGTGATCGTCGCCAGGGTCGATTTCTCGACGCCGAGCGAATCGTCCGTCGGGGACGACGACGGATGTGCTTCGGCAGGCAGGTTCACGAAGAGGTCACGGAATGGTCACGTCGACGCCGAAGAACGTGCATGTCGCGTCGGTCGTGGTCGTGCCGGGGGAGGGGGTCGTGCTCGTCGGCACCGAGGTGGTGGGGACCGTCGTACCGCCCACGCTCGCCGACACGTTGTCCTGGACCTTTTCGGCGCACTCCTGGAGGGACTCGCGCTGCGACCATGCCGCGAATGCCAACAACACGAGGAGGAGCGCCATCACGACCTTGAGCACGATGGTCTTCATCACCCAGATCGCGGCGATCGCCAGGATGGCGAACGCCGTTGCGGCGACGAGGGCGATGTTCTTCGCTTCGTCGAGGCTGAGTCCGAGCACGGCCGCACCCTAATTGCCGAGCACTCGAATGATGGGTCGTCGCGAACGGTCGAGTCGTCGCAGGTTGCGTCGGTACGCTGCGCGTCGTGAGCGACCAGCCGATCCACATGTCCTCCGGCCTTCCGACCACGGTCCTGCCGCCCCCCGATGCCGTCGATGCAGCGCGACTGGCGGCGGCGCTCGAGCTACCCGAGGGCGAGCGCCGGGCGGCGGTCGCCGACGTCGCTGCGAGTTCGCCCCGTTTCCTCGATGCGTGGGCTGCGCTCGGTGATCTCGGGCGAGACACGATCGAGCGTTATGCGGCGTATCGCGTCGGTTATCACCGTGGGCTCGACACGCTCCGGGCGAACGGCTGGCGGGGGAGTGGCTACGTCCGGTGGTCGGAGCCGACCAACCGTGGATTCCTGCGATCGCTGCGAGGTCTCGGTGAGATGGCCGCCGTGATCGGTGAGCACGACGAAGCGGAACGCTGCCATCTGTTCCTGCTCCAGCTCGACCCGTCGGGCATCCCGTCGACGTCCTGAGCGCCGGCATGCTCGCCGGAGCGGTGTTGACGGGTGGATCGAGCACCCGGATGGGTGCGGACAAGTCACTGATCGAGATCGATGGGGTCGCGATGGCCGTACGGGTCGCGAACGCACTCCGCTCGGCGGGATGCTCGCCGGTCGCAATGATCGGCGGCGATCTCGACGCACTCACCGAGCTCGGAGAGTTCGCCGTTGCCGACCTCCATCCGGGGGCAGGGCCCGTCGGCGGGATCATCACGGCGATCCGGACGCTCGGGGCGTCAGCGGACGGGATCGTGGTTTCCTCGTGCGACCTGGGGTTCCTCGCGGCGGAGCATGTGCTCGAACTGGTCGGTTCGTTCGAGGCGAACGCCACGTACGGAGCCGAGATCACGCGTCGATGTGACGTCGTGGTCGCCCGAACCGAACCCGGGGCACGGGTCCAGCCACTCCTGGCCGTGTGGAACCCGAATGCGATGGGCCGGATCGAAGCCGCCTTCGGGGGCGGCACACGATCGGTCTTCGGCGTGCTCGATGTGCTCGATGTCGTCGAGGTCGTCGTCCCGTCCGACGGCCTGCGGAACATCAACACGCCGTCGGATCTCGATGCGGGCACGTCATAGCAGTATCCTGCGCCGGTGGCATACGGAGAGATCTCGGTCGGAGAACTGCAAGCACTCGGTGACTCGGTCCGGGTGATCGATGTCCGCGAACCCGATGAGTGGGAACAGAGTCACATTCCGTGGGCGATCCACGTGCCGCTCGGCACGGTGCCCGAGAACCTGGATCGGTTCGACGGTGCGCCCACGTACGTCGTGTGCCGTTCGGGCGGGCGGAGCGGGAGGGCGTGCGAGTTCGCTGCTGAACAGGGCATCGAGACCGTGAACGTCGTCGGCGGGATGCTTGCCTGGTGGGACGCCGGATTCGCCACGGATGCCGGAATCGCCACCGATGGTGGCGCCACCGATGGCTGACCAGGCCACGAAACGGGCCGAGCGCATCGACTATCTCTGGGTCGATCAGCAGAGTGAGCTCGAACCGGTCCTCGACGCACTGCTCCGATCGGATCGGTATGCGCTCGACACCGAGTTCCACCGCGAGCGGACGTACTTCCCGAAGCTGGCGCTCGTCCAGGTCGCCTGGCTCGACTCCGCTGCACCTGGTGGCCAGCGCGTCGCGCTGATCGACCCGCTCACTGTCGATGTCCACTCGTTCGCAGAGCTCTTCCGTTCCGACACCCTGTGCGTGATCCACGCCGCTCAGCAAGACCTCGATGTGCTCACCCACGCAGCCGGGGCGGTTCCGGCAGCGATGTTCGACACCCAGATCGCGGCGGGCTTCGCCGGCTACGGCACCCCCTCGCTCGTCTCGCTGCTGCACGGCGAGATCGGCGTGTCGCCGGCGAAGGGGGACCGACTGACCGACTGGCTGCGGCGGCCGCTGTCGGACGACCAGCTGCAGTACGCAGCATCCGACGTCGAGTATCTCCTCGAGGTACACGACCGACTCACGGCCAAACTCTCGGCCAGTGGCCGGATGCAGTGGGTCGCCGATGCGTGCGAGGAGCTTCGGACCAAGCCGGTCAGCGGGGCGAGCCCGGACGACGCATGGCTGCGGCTGAAGGATTCGCGCACGTTACGGCCGAGCGCACGCGGTGTGGCGCGCTCGCTCGCCGCGTGGCGCGAGCAGCGTGCGATGCGCCTCGACGTGCCCGTTCGCCAGGTACTGCCCGATCTCGCGATCCTCGGAATCTCGCAGCGTGCACCCTCGACGCTGAAGGAGCTCGCCCAGGCGCGCGGCGTCGACGATCGACACTCGCGTGGCTCGATCGCTGACGAGATTCTCGTCGCTGTTCGCGAGGGCAAGGCGGCGCCGACACCGACACCGCCGCCGTCTGCTGACGATCTCGAGCGCAATCTTCGCCCCGCAGTGGCGCTCATCTCCGCCTGGATCAGCCAACTCGCTCGTGACGAATCGATCGACACGGCGCTTCTCGCGACGCGTTCGGACCTCGTGGCGTTCCTCCGCGGGGATGCGAATGCGCGCTTGGCCACCGGATGGCGGGCGGAGCTCCTGGGCGACGGCATCCGGTCGCTGATCGCCGGGGAGTCCGGCTTGACGTTCGACGGTCAGGGACGCTTGCGTCTGATCCCGGTCGCTCGATGACTCTGCTCGACGCCGTTGCACACGTCCGCGTTTTCCCGGGGTCGAACGGTACAATCCATTGCCAATGTCAGCCTTCTAGTGTGGGAGCCCTGTCGTGAAGAAGGGTCGTCATCGCCGTTTCGAAGAGGCGAGAAAACTGAAGCAGTCCGGTCCCGGGGCGTTCGACCTCGGATTCGGTGACCGCTCGGTACCAGTGGAGTCCGAGGATGACGAGTACGCCGCGCTCGCGGAGAAGTACGGCGTCACCTTCGACGACGACGAAGAGCCCGCCGACGACTGACCATCACGTTCCGCCTTTCACGTGCGGCGCAGCACCGGATGGGGCAAGGGCACCCATTGCGGTCGTTCCAACAGCTCGACCATCAGTTCGTAGACCGACGCACCCACGAGCTCGATGATGTCGTCCTTCGCGCTGCGGTAGAGCGGCTCGGCACCCACGAACGCCTCGGGCTCCTCGGTGCACCACCAGCCGAAATCGGTGCCGCCCTCGCCCCAGTCCCGACGTTTCCATTCACGGAGCCGTGACGTGAGGTGGCCGGACTCGTCGGTCGAGTGTTCGAGCCGGATCGGCACCTGCCAGCACACGGACGGCTTCCAGTCCATGGGGCGTTCGCCGACTTCGAGCGCGGCGATGTGCAGGGCGCATCCGGCACCTCCCTCGAAACCGGGTCGGTTCAGGAAGATGCACGCATCGACCCCGTCGTGGCGGACCAGTCGTGTGATCGTGGTGGGGTTGCCATCGCCATCCGGATCGCCGCGGCGGAGGTAGCCGTTCGGCTTGGCGTCGTCGCGCTGCTTCGGCAGCTTCGTCGCCTTGGCGTGGAACTGCATGTGACGTGGCTCGAGCCGTGCGACGTGCTCGTCCAGGTTGGCGATGTCGGCGTCGTCGACGAAATGGGCACCGAAGCTGCAACACCCGAGCCCGAGCTCCGGGGCGGGTTCGTCGAGGATCCCCTTGCAGCCGCACCCGAAAATGCAGGTGTAGTTCGATCGCAGGAAGGTGGCGTCGAACACCCATGTCCGTTGCTCGTCGACCTCGTCGAAGCTGATCCACTCGTGGATGTCGGGTGGAGCGGACGGGTACGAAGCGGTCACTGCGGTCGAACCTACTGGCTCGCGGCGGGCCCGCTGCAGGGCGCTACTGGGTCGCTCGCGATCGGGCCAGGTGATCGTGGACGGAGCGGATCGCGCTCGAACCTTCTCCGACCGCTGCGGCGACCCGCTTCATCGAGCCGTGTCGGACGTCGCCGATCGCGAAGACACCTGGCTGCGACGTCTCGAACGGGAGCAGCTCGACACCGGTGCACACGAGCGAGGTGACATCGCGATCCGTCACGACGAAACCGTGATCGTCGAGCTCGACCACGCCGGTGAGCCATTCCGTGAACGGGGCCGCCCCGATGAATGAGAACAGGCCGAAGCAGGCGCTGACGATGCGCCTGGTCTCGAGGCGGCCGGTCTCGTCAGCGGCAGACGCTGCGTCATCGCGCTGGGTGGTACCGGCTTGCGCCGGGGGCCCGATGGTCTCGAGGGTGATCCCCGTCAGCGAGCGATCGCCGTGGAGTTCGACCACCTGTGTCCGGGGCTCGACGGTGATGTCGGACGCCGCATCGATCCGATCGATCAGGTAGCTCGACATCGAGCTCGAGAGGTCGTTCCCGCGGATGACCATCGTGACCTTGCAGCCCCGCTGCGCCAGATAGATCGCGGCCTGGCCGGCCGAGTTGCCGCCACCGACCACGGTGACCGGCTGCCCGGCGCAGACGCGAGCCTCGAGGTCGGTCGCGGCGTAGTACACGCCGGCACCCTCGAACTCGTCGAGCCGCTCGAGCGGCAACTGGCGGTACTGCACACCCGTCGCGATGACCACGGATCGACACGGCACCTCCGTGCTGTCGGCGAGTGACACCGTGTACCCCTCGGTCGTGACGTGCAACCCCGCCACCGTGCACGGGGCGTTGATCGTCGCGCCGAGCCGGGTCGCCTGCAGCGTCCCCTGTTCGACGAGGTCACCGCCGGACACGCCCGCAGGAAATCCGAAGAAGTTCTCGATGCGCGAGCTCGTTCCGGCTTGTCCGCCTGGGCCCACCGAGTCGAGCACGAGGGTGTCGAGGCCCTCCGACGCTCCGTACACGGCGGCCGCCAACCCACCCGGGCCGGCGCCCACGACGACCACGTCGTAGACCCGGCCCTGAACGGTCCGGTACGTGAAGCCGAGATGGTCGGCGAGTTGTCCGACGGTCGGACTGCGCAGGACCGCCGTCGGCGTGATCACGACGGGCGTGTCCCGCCGCCGGACCCCGAGGCTGGTGAGCAGCACGTCGATGTCGTCGATGTCCGGATCGTCGAGATCGATGAAGGTGTGCGCGAGCCGCCGTCGGCGGGCGAACGACCGCAGTGCCAGCGCACCGGCGGAGTAACGCGATCCGATGATCCGGATCGCCGAAGCGTCCGCGCCGCCACGCAGCACCTCGCGTCGGGCCACGAAGGCGGCGAACAGGATGTCGGACAGATCGGTCTCGGCCGCCATCAAGCGCCGGAGCGATGCCGGATCGATCCGGATCACCCGCGAGTCGCGATCGGCACGAGCAGCCAACGTCGTGCGCTCACCGGTCAGAATGCTCAGCTCGCCCAGGAACCGTCCGGTGTCGTGGGTCGTGATGACCCGTTCGACGTGGTCCTCGAGACTCCGGCTGAGGATCGAGAAGCTCCCGTCGACGATCACCACGAGGTCGTAGTGCAGCTGACCCTCGACGAATGCGAAGTCGCCTGCTGCGACCACCGACTCGGTCCCGTACCGGCGGGCGGTGGCGATCATGTCCTCGGACAGGGTCGGGAACGCCTGGTCGACCTCGCTCACGGGTACCGGCCGTTCACGGGTGCGCTGGGCTCGGCGAGTCGGCGTCGAACTCGAAGGCGATCTCGTCGACGTAACACCACAGCCATTCCTCGCCGGGTTCGTAGCTCTGCACGATCGGGTGTCCCGACGCCCGGAAGTGGGCGGTCGCGTGACGGTTCGGTGAACTGTCGCAACAACCGACGTGGCCGCACTCGGTGCAGCGCCGCAGGTGCAGCCAGTGTGATCCGATCGCCAGACAGTCCTCACAACCCGTGCTGTTGGCATTCTCGACGAGGATCGTGTCGAGATGGCCGCACTCGCCGTCACTCATCGACCGAACAGTAATTCGATCAGGCGATCCCGCGCTCGCCGACCGTGTCGCCAAGTCCGATCACCCATCCGTGGGTCCAATCCCGGGGGACGCGCAGCGGGCCCCTCGGTAGGATCATGTGGGATATGACCAGCACGGGTTCGACCGCCAACACTTCTCTCGGCACGATGAAATCGATGAGTGCCGACGAGTTGCGGGATTCGTTTCGCAGTTTCTTCGCCGCGAAGGGTCACACGCCCGTGCCGTCGGCAAGCCTCATCCCACACGACCCGACCGTATTGTTCAACGTCGCCGGCATGGTGCCGTTCAAGTCGTACTTCGTCGGGGACGAACAACCTCCCTACCAGCGTGCCGTCAGCTCTCAGAAGTGCGCTCGCGCCGGTGGCAAGCACAACGACCTCGACGACGTCGGGCGAACCAAGCGGCATCTCGTGTTCTTCGAGATGCTCGGGAACTTCAGCTTCGGTGACTACTTCAAGGAGTCGGCGATCCCGTGGAGCTGGGACCTCGTCACCGGGAGTCCCGAATCCGGTGGCTGGGGATTCGACGGCGATCGCATCTGGGTGACGGTGCACGAGTCCGACGACGAGGCCGAAGCGATCTGGCACGAGATCGTCGGCGTGCCGATGGAACGCATCCAGCGCCTCGGCGACAAGGACAACTATTGGCAGATGGGCGACACGGGGCCTTGCGGCCCGTGCAGCGAACTGCACATCGACCGAGGACCTGCGTTCGGGCCCGAGGGCGGGCCGCTCGGCGACCCTGCGGGCGACCGTTTCATGGAGTTCTGGAACCTCGTGTTCATGCAGTTCGACCAGGCGTCGGACGGCACGCGTACGCCACTGCCCAAGCCGTCGATCGACACGGGAGCCGGCCTCGAGCGAATCCTGGCACTGGTCCAAGGGGTCGACTCGGTCTGGGAGACGGACCTGATGCAGCCCCTGATCGACGAGGCCTGTTCGATCACCGGCAAGTCCTACATCGTCGGCGACTATGACGACCGCGACAGCTTCGCCATGCGGGTGTTGGCGGAACACGCCCGCTCCTCGGCGATGCTCGTCAACGACGGCGTGTTCCCGTCCAACGAGGCCCGTGGCTACGTGCTGCGACGCATCATCCGGCGAGCGGTTCGGTACGCGTACCTGTTGGGCACCGAGTCGTACGTCATGCCGCGCCTCGTCGACGTCGCGATCGATGTCATGGGCAACGCGTACCCCGACGTGGTGAAGAACCGTGACTTCGTCGTCAACGTGATCGGCAAGGAGGAGGAACGTTTCCGCCACACGCTGAAGAACGGCCTGTCGATCCTCGACGCCGAGCTCGATGACAACGGCCCCTCACGGACAGGGTCGTCCTTGTCCGGCTCGACCGCCTTCCTGTTGCACGACACCTACGGCTTTCCACTCGAACTGACCCAAGAGATCGCCGGTGAGCGTGGTGTGGCGGTCGACCAGGCGGAATTCGACACCGAGATGACAGCTCAACGCGAGCGGGCGAAGGCGGCCCACAAGGGTGCCGCCGACGCGTCGACACTCGACGTCTATCGGGACGTGATGGAGCAGTTCGGCACGACCGAGTTCGTCGGGTACTTCGCGACGACCGCCGAAAGCCGTGTCCTCGCCGTCATCGACGGCTCCGACGGTCAGATCGAGATCTTCCTCGAACGGACTCCGTTCTATGCCGAGTCAGGCGGCCAGGTCGGCGACACCGGAACGATCGTCACCGACACCGGCACGGCCGAAGTGCTCGACACGACCTATGCGTTGCCGAACCTGCGTCGCCACACGGCACGCCTCGTCGACGGCGTCATCACCACGGGACAGAACTCCACGGCGACCATCGACGTCGAGCGGCGAGATGCCATCCGTCGCAACCACACCGGTACGCACCTGCTCCATCACGCGCTCCGTCAGGTGCTCGGCGAGCACGTCAAACAGGCGGGTTCGATGGTGAACGAGGATCGCCTCCGGTTCGACTTCTCCCACTACGAAGCGGTCACGCCCGAGCAGATCGCCGAGATCGAGACGCTCGCCAACGCCGAGACGCTGCGCAACACTCCGACGCGCATCTTCGAGACGACGAAGGACGAAGCCGAGGCGCTCGGCGCGATCGCGTTCTTCGGCGACAAGTACGGCGACATCGTGCGCGTGCTCGAAGCCGGCTCGTCGGTCGAGCTGTGCGGCGGCACCCATGTCCGAGCCACCGGCGACATCGGCACGATCAAGATCGTGAGCGAGTCGTCGATCGGCTCCAACCTGCGTCGTATCGAAGCGGTCACCGGGGCCGCGAGCGTGGCCCTGCTGCAACGCGACGAGCAGCTGATCGCCGACGCGGCGCGCCTCGTGGGGAGTCCTGCCGATGACCTCCTCGATGGTGTGCAGCGCCGCCTCGACGAGATCAAGGCGCTCAACGACGAGATCAAGGGCCTCCGCGGTCAGCTCGCAATGGGCCGGGCGTCCGAGATCGCGGCCATCGCTCACGACGGTGTCGTCGTGACCCAGGTCGACGGACTCGCCGCCGGAGACCTCCGCGATCTCGCGATCGCCGTGCGACAGCAACCGGGCATGCGCATCGTCGTGATCATCGGCGAGACGACAACCGGGGGCGTTTCGCTCGTGGCCGCCGTGACCCCCGGGTCGACGACACCCGCGTCGGTGTTGATCCAAGACGCGGCGAAGGCCGTCGGCGGCGGCGGTGGCGGCAAGGGCGACATCGCGACCGCCGGAGGCAAGGACGTCAGCGGAATTCCCGAGGCCCTACGCCTCGCGGCGATGGCCGCCGCCCAGTACGCGTGAGCGAAGCGCCGGGGCCCCGCATACACGGCGTTCGGGCGCCCGGGGTACGTGCATTGGGTGTCGACCTCGGCTCCAAGCGCATCGGCATCGCCGTCAGCGACATCTCCGGCACCGTTGCGTCCCCGCTCACGACCGTTCACCGTTCGAAGTCGAAACGCCACGACCATGCGGAGATCGCCCGGCTGGTGCAGCTCGAAGAAGCGGAGCTGGTTGTCGTCGGGCTGCCGTTGTCGCTCGACGGCACGCACGGTCCGGCGGCGACGGCTGCCACGAAGGAGGCCGAACGGCTGGCTAGCGTGGTCGGCGTGCCGGTGGAGATGTACGACGAGCGGTTCACGACCGTCACCGCCGAGCGCGGCATGCTCGAAGCGGGGCTCAACGCCCAGGAACGCCGCAAAGTGGTCGACAAGGTCGCCGCTGCCGTGATGCTCCAGGCCTGGCTCGATCACCGCCGGGGAACGTGGGGCAACTGATGCCTCGCGGCACCACGCAGCTCGATCCGTTGCTGCCCGAAGCCCAGGTCGATCCCGACGCCCGCCCGGCCCTCGACTGGCCGACCGATCCGTGGGACGCGAGCGATCAGACCGGCACCGTCGAGCGACTCCGTCGCCAGACCCGGCCGATCAAGTGGATCGTGTACAGCCTGATGGTCGTGGGAATCGTGGCCATCATGATCGCCGGAGCCGTCGGCTGGTGGTATCTCGGGCAGATGAACCCGGAGGGTGCCGCGGGCGATGTCCAGAGCTTCACCGTGCTCGAAGACGACGACCTCGAATCGATCTCCGAACGACTGCTCGACCAGGGACTGATCAGCGACGTCGGGGTGTTCGAGTGGTACGTCGAGCGCAACGGCGGCCTCGAGGTCACCCCCGGTTACTTCGAGATCCGCCCCGACGACCACGTCGGCAACGTGCTCGGCCGGTTGCGGACTCCGCCCGGGCAGACCTACACCAAGGTCACGTTCCCCGAAGGCTTCACCGTCGCCAGGATGGCCGAGCGGCTCGATTCGACGATCGATCGCCTGACCGCTGACGACTTCCTCGCCGCCGCACAGGATCCGGCGATCAGGTCGGTCTGGCAGCCCGAGGGCGTGACATCGCTCGAAGGTCTGCTCTTCCCCGACACGTATCAGGTGTCCAACGCCGAGAGCGAGGGACAGGTCATCGAGCGGATGATCGCCCTCATGGAGCGCGTGGGCAACCAGGAAGACATCGTGAACGCGGCCGCGGCGCAAGGCAGAACGCCCTACGAGATCCTCATCATTGCGTCGATGATCGAGCGCGAAGCCGGCGTCGCCGAGGATCGAGCCAAGATCGCCAGGGTCATCTACAACCGGTTGTTCGTCCAGATGCCGCTCGCCATCGACGCGTCGGTGTACTACGGAGCGACGCAGGCCGGGCTCGACACCAACCTCCCGTTCTCCGAACTTCGAACGGTCGACGGGCCGTGGAACACCTACTTGCGTGAGGGGCTGCCGGCGACGCCGATCGCCAACCCCGGCCGGGCGTCGATCCAAGCCGCCCTCAATCCCGCTCCGAACCCTGCTCCGGGCGATCCGAT
The DNA here is from genome assembly GCA_031398325.1 of Actinomycetes bacterium. Classification (GTDB taxonomy): domain Bacteria; phylum Actinomycetota; class Acidimicrobiia; order Acidimicrobiales; family Ilumatobacteraceae; genus Sva-07. Next base: position 6,111 of record JANNNB010000251.1, on the reverse strand, counting down.
CTGCGTCGATCTGCCGAACCCGGACCAGTGCTTCTACTACTACTACGTGCTCGCTGACGAGGACGGGAGCCACGTGTTCGCCGCCACGCCCGAGCAACACGACGCGAACGTTCGAGCCGCAGCCGAAGCGGGCCTGCTGTGACCGGCACGCGGTGACGAACTCGTTCGGGTCGGGCCTCGCGGTCTTGATCGGCTCGCCGGTCGCGCACAGTATGTCGCCGGCGATCCATCGAGCCGCATTCGCGGCGGCCGGCATCGACTGGACCTACGCCGCGCTGGACGTGGCATCGGGCGACGGCGGTGCGGCGGTCGACGCGATGCGGGTGCTCGGTATCCGCGGCATGTCGGTCACGATGCCGCACAAGGGAGACGTCGCCGCAGCCGTCGATCGGCTCGATCCGGCAGCGCAGTCGCTGCAATCGGTGAACACGGTGAGTTGGGACGGTGACCAGCTCGTCGGTTCCAGCACCGATGGGGCCGGATTCGTCGCAGCGCTCGCCGAGGCCCGTGTCGACGTGGCGGGAGCGAGAGTGGCCGTCATCGGCGCCGGCGGCGCGGCCCGCTCGGTGATCGATGCACTCAGCCGGGCCGGAACCAAGGACATCACCGTGCTGAACCGATCCGAGGAGAGCGCAGAACGGGCTGCCCAACTGTCGACAGCGGCGTCGGTCGGCATCGTGAGCGATGTCACCCGCGCCGACATCGTCGTCAACGCCACCAGCGTCGGCATGGGTGTCGCCGTCGACGCAGCGGGCCCGGCCGACCTCCCGTGCGATCCGCGCCTCCTGCACGGCGCGCAGACCGTCGTCGACCTGGTGTACCACCCGCTGCGCACGGCGTGGCTCGCCGCAGCCGATGAACTCGGAGCTCGAACCGTCGACGGTCTCGGCATGTTGGTCCATCAAGCAGCGCTCCAGCAGCAGATCTGGCTCGGCCGACTCCCTGACGTCGCGGTGATGCGCGCCGCCGCCGAGTCGACTCTCGCCTCCCGCTGACCCTGCGGGGATCCACCCGAAGCCGGGGCGGGCTCGGGGGATAGCCTGGTTCGAATGCTTCGTTACCTCACCGCCGGAGAGTCGCACGGTCAGGCCCTCGTGGTCGTGATCGAGGGCCTTCCCGCCGGGCTCGAGATCACCGTCGAGGAGATCCAGACGGAGATGGCCCGACGGCGGCTCGGATATGGCCGCGGGCCGCGGCAGCGTTTCGAGGAAGACGAGCTCACCCTCGTCGGCGGCGTGCGGCACGGGCGCACCCTCGGCTCGCCGATCGCGATCGAGATCAAGAACTCCGAGTGGTTCCGCAGCGACAAGTGGCACGAGGAGATGAGCCCGGCGCCCGGCTTCACGAAGGATCCGCTGACCCAGGTGCGCCCCGGACACGCCGACCTCGCCGGCATGCAGAAGTATGGCTTCACCGACGCGCGCGACGTGCTGGAACGGGCCAGCGCTCGCGAGACGGCTGCTCGTGTCGCTGCTGGTGCGGTCGCGAAAGCCCTGCTCAAGACGCTTGGCGTCGACATCATCTCGCACGTCATCCAGATGGGTGGAGCAGTGGTTCCGCCGTCCGCGGCCCGCCCGACGCCTGAGCAGTTGGACCGTGTCGACGAGAACCAGGTGCGCTGTTTCGACCTCGAAGCGAGCGAAGCGATGATCGGTGAGATCAAGGCCGCGGCCAAGGACGGCGACTCGCTCGGTGGCGTGGTCGAGGTGCTCGGCTTCGGCGTGCCGATCGGGCTCGGCAGCCACGTGCACTGGGATCGCAAGCTCGACGCGCTGCTGGCGCAGGCGGTGATGAGCATCCAGGCCGTGAAGGGTGTCGAGATCGGCGACGGGTTCGAGGTCGCCGGCCGCCGGGGGAGCGAGGCGCACGACCCGATCTCGTGGGATGCCGACGCCGGCCAGTACCGCCGCGGCAGCACGCTCGCAGGTGGGACCGAAGGCGGCATCTCGACGGGTGAGCTGCTGGTCGTGCGTGCGGCGATGAAGCCGCTCGCCACGCTGAACCGGCCGACGCTCGAGACCGTCGACACGGCGACGAAGGAGTCGGCGGTGTCGTTCAAGGAACGGACCGACGTCACCGCCGTGCCCGCGATGGGTGTCGTGGCCGAGACGATGGTCGCCCTGGTGCTCGCCGGCGAGGCACAACGAAAGTTCGGCGGCGACTCGGTCACGGAGTTCGTGCGCAACGCCGAGGCGTTCACCGCGTCGCTGTCGTGACCGGCGCGACCGGGCCCGACTGTGCCGAAAGCCGTCACATCGTGCTCGTCGGGATGATGGGCGCAGGCAAGTCGTCCGTCGGACGTGCGCTCGCCGCGAAGCTCGAGCGGCCGCTGTTCGACTCCGACGAGATGATCGAGGCGCGCACGGGCCGAACCGTGCGCGAACTCTGGCAGGCCGACGGAGAGCCGGCGTACCGGCTGCTGGAGACCGACGTGCTGCTCGAAGCGCTCGCGGCGTCGACACCGAGCGTCATCGCTGCCGCTGGCGGCATCGTGCTGAGTGACGCGAACCGGAAGGCCCTGGTCGAGTCCGACGCGTACGTCGTGTGGCTGCTCGCCGACGTCGACGTGCTCGTTCGACGGGTGCGCAGCGGTGGTCACCGCCCCTTGCTCGACGACGATCCCGAGGGCACACTTCGTCGAATGTTCACCGACCGCGAACCGCTGTATCGCGAGGTCGCCGATGCGATCGTGTCGGTCGACAGCCGCTCCGTCAACGAGGTCGCGCACGCGGTGGTCCGATGCTGCGGGTGACCGTTCCGCTCGATCCCACCTACGACGTCATCGTCGGGCGCGGCGCCGTTGTCGAACTCGGATCCCTCATCCCGAAAGCTGCCCGTCGCGCCGCCGTCGTCACCCAGCCCGGCATCCCGCTGACGGCGGAGGTCGTCGCGGGGTTGTCCGACCTCGGTCCCCACTTCGACGTCCAGGTCCACGAGATGAGCGACGGCGAGGAGAACAAGTCGCTCGCCACGATCGAGCAGCTGACCCGTGGCTTCGCTCGCCAGGGACTCACCCGAAACGACGTCGTGGTCGGTGTCGGCGGCGGACTGGTCACGGACGTCGCTGGGTTCGCAGCCGCAGCATGGCATCGCGGAACACCGGTCGTGCACGTGTCCACCACGTTGCTCGGAATGATCGATGCCGCGGTCGGCGGCAAGACCGCAGTCAACCTTCCCGAGGGCAAGAACCTCGTCGGTGCGTTCTGGCAGCCGGTCGGGGTGGTCTGTGACCTCGATGCGCTCGACACCTTGCCCCCGCGCGAGATGCGCTGTGGCCTGGGAGAGATGGCGAAGTACCACTTCCTGGCCGGCGACGACCTGCTCGCACTGGAACTCGACGCGCGCGTCGCACGGTGCATCGAGATCAAAGCCGAGGTCGTCGCGTCGGACGAACGTGAGAGTGGCCGGCGAGCACTGCTCAACTATGGCCACACCTTGGCTCATGCGCTCGAGATCGCGACCGACTACGACATGGCCCACGGGGAGGCCGTTGCCGTCGGGCTGATCTACGCGGCCGAACTGGCGCTGGAACTCGGACGGATCGACCAGGGGCGAGTCGACGAGCACCGTCGGGTCGTCGCGGGCGAGTACGACCTCGTGACCACGCCGCCGCCCGGATTGGATACCGACCAGATCGTGGATCTGATGGGGCGCGACAAGAAGGCGCTCGACGGATTGACGTTCGTGCTCGACGGACCCCTCGGTGTCGAGGTGGTCGCCGGCGTGCCGGCGGCTCCGGCGCGCACCGCGTTCGAACGGCTCTGCCGATGACCGCTCCGGCGGCGGCGAACGTCGTCGACCGGTCGACATTCCCGGCGATCGATCACCGGGCGCGAGTCGACAGAGTCCAGTCGGCGCTGCGGTCGGGCGACCACGGCTGCGACGCCGTCCTGTGCACCGATCTCACCGACCTCCGTTGGCTGACCGGCTTCAGCGGATCGAACGGCTGGGCGGTCGTGACCGCCGACGATCTGGTCGTCGGCACCGATGGCCGTTACGGCGAACGTGCACTGGCCGAGACGGCGGGTACGGGGGCAGCGGTCATCGCGGAGATGAGCCGAGTCCGCCTGCACGAGCGCCTCGTCGAAGCCGTCGGCCGGTCGACGGCGGTCGGGCTCGATCCTTCTTCGATCACGCAGTCGTCGTGGACCTCGCTCGCGAGCGACCTCGCCGTCCGCCCGCTCGCTTCGATCGTCGCCCGCCTGCGGGAAGTCAAGGACGACGCCGAGTTGGCCCGGATCGGGGCAGCCGCGGCGGCGGCTGATGCGGCGCTGGCTGACGTGGAACCGATGCTGTTCGCAACGATCGACGAGCCGGTCACCGAGGCTGACGTTCGCAACGAGCTCGAATACCGGATGCGACTGCACGGTGCGGACGATCGCAGCTACGAGACGATCGTCGCCGCAGGGCCGGACCACGGCGCACGCCCGCACCACGAACCGAACACCCGCGTGATCGTCGAGGGTGACACGGTGATCATCGACGTCGGCGCACTGGTCGACGGCTATCACTCCGACATGACCCGCTCGTACGTCATCGGCACGCCGAGCGCGCTGCAACGCGAGCTGTACGACCTCGTGTCGCAGTCGCACGGCGCCGGGATCGCTGCGATCCCGGCGGCAGTCGAAGTCGGCACGAACGGCGCCCGATTGGTCGACGCAGCGAGCCGGGACGTGTTCGATGCCGCCGGCTACGGCGACTGGTATCTGCACGGAACGGGCCACGGCGTCGGGCTGCAGATCCACGAGCGGCCCTTCCATTCGTTGGTGTCCGACGACGCCATCCGGGTCGGCAACGTGGTGACCGTGGAGCCGGGCCTCTATCGTGTCGGCTTCGGTGGATTCCGGATCGAGGACCTCCTCGTCGTCACCGAGCAGGGCTCACGCCGACTCACCCACGCGCCCGAGCGCCCATTCTCCTGAAGGACCAGACATGCCGCAGATCTCCGTCAACGACCTCAAGAACGGAATCACGCTCGAACTCGACAACAACCTGTTCCAGGTCGTCGAGTTCCAGCACGTGAAGCCGGGCAAGGGCGGAGCATTCGTGCGCACCAAGATCCGCAACGTGCGCAACGGTTCGGTCATCGACAAGACCTTCAACGCCGGCATCAAGGTCGAGCAGGCGATCGTCGACCGGCAGGACATGCAGTTCCTGTACAAGGAAGGCGACGACTACGTGTTCATGAACACCTCGACGTACGACCAGTTGAACGTGCCGCAGGTCGCACTCGGTGAGGCCGCCGACTACCTGACCGAGCAGATGATTGCGCAGATCGCGATCTACCACGGCGAGATCATCGGCGTCGAGATCGCCGCGTCGGTCGAACTGCGCATCGCGCAGACCGAACCCGGCGTGCAGGGCGACCGTGTGTCGGGGGCGCGCAAGCCGGCCACCCTCGAGACGGGCAAGGTCATCCAGGTGCCGCTCTTCGTCGACATGGGCGACAAGGTCAAGGTCGACACCCGCACCGGCGATTACATCACCCGCGTCTGACGCCTTCGCTGCATGCCCTCGATCCCACGTCCCGACGAACGCTCCGACGCGCGTGAACGCGCCCTGTACCTGCTCTACGAAGCCCACTCGAAGGGGATCGCCCCGACCGATGCGCTCGCGCTGCAGGTGCTCGAACCCGACGCCCTGACGATCGAACTCGTGACGGGCGTGAGCTAACACCGAGAGCGGCTCGACGCCGCGATCGCCGGCCGGGCCAAAGGCTGGACCCTCGAGCGGATGCCCGTGATCGACCTCAACGTGCTGCGCATCGCGTCGTACGAACTCGCGGAACGGCCCGATGTGCCCGTCGCCGTCGTGCTCGACGAGGCGGTCGAGTTGGCCAAGCGCTTCTCGACCGACGACAGCGGACGTTTCGTGAACGGTGTGCTGTCGGCCCTGGCCGGCGACCTGCGAACATAGTTCTCGATGTCCGAGGCCGCCACGTCCGAGGTCGACCTCGTCGACCGGGGCCAGGCCGCGGTCGACGGTGCGGCGGCCGGCGAGCACTCCGACGATGCCGCCGTCGCGAGACGATGGCGCCCGGTGAGCATGGTGGTGAGCGTGCCGGTTGCGATCCTCGTGGTCGCCGTGACCACGTACGTCTGGTACTTCACC
>JANNNB010000234.1:0-1638 GCA_031398325.1 Actinomycetes bacterium | reverse complement strand
GATCTTCATCGTCGTCACGTCGGCCATACCATAAGTATACCCACGAATCGAAGGCCGGGCCGACGATCAGCCCGGCGTTCGAGTCCGAGTGCGGAGCCATTCGGTCGCTCGTTTCTCCACCGCGCCCGTGTGCCCAGCGAGAAAGTGATCCGCCGCCTCGATCGGTTCGATCTCGACGTCGGGCCAGTCGACGGTGGCAGCGGCGACGCGCTCCGGCGGTGCGTACTGGTCGTGGCGCGGCACGAGCGCGAGCACCGGCGAGCCGGGAGCGACGAGCGGTTCGACGATCGGCGCAGCGATCACGACACGGGCCTTGATCCGCTCATCCACGGTCGTGAGCGTGACCATCGCACCGAACGAGTACCCGACGACGAACAGCGGCACGGTTTCGCCGAGCTCGTCAGACAGCGTGTCGAGAGCGGCGATCAGGTCGAGCCGCTCGCCCCGCCCGTGATCGTGCTCGGCTCGGAAGTCGAACCGGATCGCAGCGAACCCTGACTCGGGCAGCGCTCGGAACACGGCGTCGACGACCGGGTTGAATCGGTTCCCGCCGTAGAGCGGGTGCGGGTGGCAGACGACGACCCCGGCTGCGACCTCACCGGCCGGCAGGGCAAGGTCAGCAGCGAGCCGGTGGCCGTCCGACGTCACGATCACGCGCGTGTTCACGCGTTGATCGTTGCAGGTCAGGCGGCGTAGTCGATGCGCTGGATCGGCCAGTCGAGGGTTGCCGGTGATCCGGGGCTGCAAGTGCACTCGCCGGAATCGTCGGCTTCGTCTTCGCTGAGTCGAAGTCTTTGTCCGACGGGCGTGATCGGGGTGCCGTCGCGTCGGAACTGGATCAACTTGCCGACCTTGTCTCGTCGTTCGGTGATCTCGAGCCGATGCTTGTTGCGGTTGTGGCCGCCACACTTCACGGCACCGTTGTCGGTGTCGGTGGCGCCGACGGGCTGGTCGACCCTCGTCGCGTCACGCCATGGCGGCGATCTTGGCTTTCATGTGGTCGATCACCGCGGCGTGCGCGTGGTGCGGGCTGAACAGGATCACCTCGGCATCCTCTTCGACCCGGACACTGTGTCCAGGTGGCCAGTAGAAACAGTCGCCGGCGACGCAGCGGTCGTCCGGCGCGTTCCCGTCTGGATAGGTGACGACCAGCGCGCCGTCGATGACGTAACCCCAGTGTGCGGCCTGGCAGGCATCGCGTTCGAGTCCCTGCAGCAGCGGCGCGATGTCGGTGCCCGCGCCGAGGCTGAAGTATTCGGCGGCGAGTTCACCACCCGCCGCGATCTGGCGGGCGGTCGCTCCCGGAACCTCCAGCACCACAGGTATGTCGTTCTTGTTGATGCGCATGAACTTCTCCCTTCTCGAGGACGGCCGAGTGCCGTCGAGAAAGGAGGCGAGACAACTGGTGTCACAATGTGACAAGTGACGATCGAGCAGGCGCAGGACGCATTGGCGGCCGGCGACTTCGTGGGCGCGCTCGCTGCCCTCGACGCTCTCGATGACGACTCGGTCGGGTCGACTGCAGCGTCGCTCGAAGTGCGAGCTCGGGCGTCGTACGGGAACGGGTCGTACGAAGATGCGGTGTCGGCGTGGGAGCAACTGCACGCCATGCATCGAGCGGCGGGCGATCGCGACGCA